>NZ_JALAAB010000017.1:0-113402 GCF_037546705.1 Vibrio sp. 2-Bac 85
GTTTTGTTAGCTTTTAAACTTCCTGTTTTTCTTACTTCGTGTTCTTCGTGAAGCGTAGCGCTTCGTGGTTAAATGCTTTTATTTTGTGCTTTATTCACTTTTAGCTTTTTCAGCTATTTTCTTAAGGATAAACGCGCTACCCACAAAAGCGAAGCTTGCTGTGACCATGGTTGATGCGCCAAAACCACTGGCACAATCCATCTTCATATTACCGTCTGACTCTGCTTTTTCTTTGCATACTTCCCCATTCATATCTGGGTAACTTAATTGCTCCGTTGAGAAGACACAGTTGATACGAAATTTACGTTTGGGGTTGGTGGTAAAGTTGAAGTGTCGACGTAACTCTGAGCGCACTTTTGCCGCCAGCGGATCTTGGATTGTCCTGGCTAAATCGGTTACTTGGATTTGTGTTGGATCTAACTGGCCACCGGCACCGCCACAGGTGAGCAAAGGATATTTATTACGTTTGCAATGCGCCACCAAAGCGACTTTGGCATGAATACTATCAATGGCATCAAAGATGTAATCCATGTCCTTAGACAAATATTCAAAACAGTTTTCTTTATCAATAAAGTCATCAATACAATTAACAATAATATCTGGATTAATTTGTTTGCAGCGCGCTGCCATCACTTCAATTTTTTGCTGGCCAACGGTTTCCGCCAATGCATGTACTTGGCGATTAGTATTCGTGACACACAGGTCATCCATATCGATTAATGTGATTTTTCCAATACCTGAACGGGCTAATGATTCAACAACCCAAGAGCCAACGCCACCAATTCCAATCACACAGATATGACTGTTTTGGAATTTTTGTAGTGCAGTGGTGCCATATAGACGTTTTATCCCACCAAAGCGGTTCTCGTATTGTTCGTTCATGGTTCGCTCTTATTGATTTTTGAAAGGCGGATTATACGTACTGTTAATGAATATGCAAAAAAACACGCGTCATTATTTAACCATTAACCTCGACAATAGTTGTAATAACAATGCGAACAATTCAACACTAAATAGTGAAGCCTTCGTGATAACCGCGTGATATCTCATGGGCATACTCTCTCCATCAACCCAGTAAACAATATTCAAAACAATATTCAAAACAATATTCAAAACATATTTAAATATAAATAATTCATTTACGATTAAAGGGAGTTTTTTCATGTCAAACAAGCATCTTATTGCCGCAGGCTTTGCAGGTTTATTTAGTGTAGCAAGCCAAGCGCAAGACTTAACTATCACACTGGTTAATTTAACCCAAGGTATTAGCTTTACACCTGTTATTGCCGCAGCACATGATTCACAAGCTGCTATTTTTCATTCAGCTGAAGCTGCCTCTGATGAACTACAAGCATTAGCTGAGGGCGGAAGTATCGGCGGAGTGAACGTATTATTAAGTGGTTACGGTGCGGATATTGTTACTAATCCCGCTGGTGGTTTATTAGGATCGGGTGCTAACACTGAGTTCACTTTAACTAATAGTGACGGTAATGATTACCTTTCTTTAGCGGCCATGATGCTGCCAACTAATGATGGTTTTGTTGGTTTAGATAGCTGGAAGATACCCACTCAAGCGGGTACTTATACTGTGCTATTAAATGCCTACGACGCAGGCACAGAAGCAAATGATGAAATTATTAGTAATGTACCCAATCCTATTGGGATAACGTCAACGGGCGCATCGGGTGTGACCGCTGAAATAGGTAATAGCAATGTCCATATCCATCCTGGAGTGATTGGTGATTCTGACTCTGATGCCGGTATCAGTGACTTTGACAGCCGTGTACATCGTTGGTTAAATCCTGTCGCAAAGTTGACCGTTGTTGTCGAATAAGGAGGCTTTAATGATTAAATTGACTAAAGTCGCGTTGGCGACAACGGCCGCTCTCATATTAGTGGCCTGTGATGACAATACGAATTCCGCTACAGTAACTACAACGCCTGTAACGTATCAAGTAACCCTAAGTAATTTAACCAATGGTCAGCCTATTTCACCACCAGCGTTGATCTTACATAATAACGGTGAACTATGGCGTGTTGGAGAGACAGCTTCCGATGCCTTAGAACTATTGGCTGAATCGGGCGATAGTAGCCAGTTACAAAGTAGCAGCATAGTCACAAGCTCTGCACAGAGTACTGGACCTGTATTACCCGGCGAGACAACAACGGTAACTGTTTCTTATACTAACACGGTGAGTTATTTGTCATTTGCGAGTATGTTAGGTAATTCAAATGATGCGTTTACAGGTCTTAATAAAATAGCGTTAGAAAGCTTTGCTGTTAATGATTCAGTGACTTATCGCACATTGGCTTACGACGCTGGCACAGAAGCGAACAGCGAAAGTGCAGAAACTGTTCCTGGCCCCGCAGCTGGTGGGGAGGCTTATAATCCTGATCGCGATGATAGAAACAACTTTGTAGCGATGCATGCTGGTATTATCAGTGGTGATGATGGTTTGAGTACCTCCGTTCTCACTTATCAGCAGAAGTTCGATAACCCTGTGATGTCTGTTACTATTACACGCATTAAATAAACCATTAAAGCCTATTTGTTGTAGCTAAGTTGTTAGGATAGTGAATAGGCAAAATTGATAGTGAGATGAATCATGGCAGATAGCATTTTAATCGTTGAAGATGACCAAGATATCGCGGAATTGGTTAAAGTGCATATGCAAGATTTAGGTTTACAAGTTACTCACTGTGATAATGGTGAAGAGGCGATTATACAAGCCTTAAGTAATGATTTCTCTATCTTGATACTAGACATCACTTTACCTGGTTGTAGTGGTTTAGATGTGTGTAGAAAAGTCAGAGAAGTAAAGCAAGAGCAAGCAATTTTAATGTTAACTGCACGTACCTCTGAAATTGATAGAGTCGTTGGCCTTGAATTAGGGGCCGATGATTACATGTCTAAACCATTTAGTGTTAGAGAGTTGCAAGCACGGGTGCATGCGCTTTTGCGTCGAGTGCATTTATTGCAAAATAACCAAGCTCAGACCACCCACACATCTACTGATGGTGAACAAAATAGCATCATTTGCCATGGTGAATTAATGATTAATCGTCGCACACATGAAGTCGTTCTGCGTGAAACAAGCATTGATTTGACCTCAACAGAATTTGACCTACTGTGTTTCATGGCGCAACACCCTAGCCAAGTTTTTTCTCGTGCTCAGCTATTAGATAAAGTATGGGGCTATCAACATAGTGGTTATGAACATACGGTTAATTCACATATTAATCGCCTACGTAATAAATTAGTGATAGGGCAACCTGAAGTGACTAATAAGACAATGCCAGCGATCATTCAAACCGTTTTTGGCGTGGGTTATAAGTTTAGCCCTGAAGGTGTTGCTTGATGATACTTTCTCTTTATCAGCGCATTACTATTGCGTTAGTACTCCTTTTTATTGCTATTGCCTGCACATTTGCATGGTGGTCTGCAAAACTTGAAGTCAGCTCTCGTCATGAAGCTGAGCAGCGTTTGCACCTTCAATTAGCCGAGCACTTAGGCAACGATAACCCTTTATTAAAAGAAGGCGTTTATGATTATCGTGAATTAAAAAACCTGTTCCATAGTTTAATGATCCTGGGACCAAGCTTTGAGTTTTATTTTATTGCCCCGAGTGGCAGTATTCTCAGTTATTCAGCTGAGCCAGGTAAAGTAAAGCGTGAACAAGTTAGCATTACGCCTTTAGTTGATTTTATAGCTCATAAAAAACCTTTACCTATCTATGGAGACGATCCGCGGAATCAATGTACGGGTGGAAGTTGTGCGCAAAAAATATTCTCAGCGGCACCTATTTATAATGGTGATAATTTACAAGGTTATCTATATATCATCATTGGTGGTGAAAAGTATGATTCGATTTTTGCCGACGTTTTGTCAGAACAACATCTCTCACAATCGTTGGTTTTTTTATTTAGTGTGATGGTTTTCTTTTTTTTAGTATTGATGGCGTTATTGCGTTTTTTGACTCATCCCTTAAAAAAGTTGACCGAAAACATTCGTGCCTTTAAACAAGCTGGATTTGAAAAAAACAAGGTCATATTACAGCAATGGCCAGCGGCTAAGCATAATGAAATTCATGAGCTAGGCAGTGCGTTTAATGAAATGGCTGAGCAAATTAATTATCAATTTGTGCAATTACAGGCAAACGACAAAAAACGACGAGAGATGTTAACGGATCTCTCTCATGACTTACGTACACCGCTTGCTGCTTTACAGGGATACCTTGAAACGATTCAATTAAAAGGGGCTCAACTCAGTAGCGAACAACATCAGCGATTTATCGATATTGCTTTTAAAAATGCGAATCAACTAAAAAAACTAGTAGATCAAATTTTTGAATTAGCACATCTAGATGGTGGACAAGTCACTTTAGATTTAGAGACCTTTCCTTTGGCTGAGTTATTACATGACATTGCCGCTAAATTTCAACATCGCTTACAAGAAAAAGGGTTAACCCTGAATATATCTCCCGAGCAATGTGAGTTTTTGGTTTATACAGATATCGGTAAATTAGAAAGGATATTAAGTAACTTAATTGATAATGCGATTAGGCATACCGCAACAGGTGGAAAAATTACAATACAGGTTGATGAAAAGACAAATAACCAACTTAATCTATCGGTTATCGATAATGGTACTGGAATTAATGAAAATGAATTAGCGTATATTTTTGATGCTCGTTACCGTGCTAGTAATGCTATTTGTGACAGTAAAGAACACGGTGGTTTGGGATTAGCTATCACACAAAAGTTATTACGTTTATTACAGTCTGAAATTAAGGTAAAAAGCCAAATAGGTAAAGGGACAAGCTTCAATTTTTGTTTGACTAAAATAGGATCATGATACGGTATTAATTTGTTTATTCGTTACCAATAAAAATGGTAATTATCATAAGCCAAATATGTCATTATTAGCACTCTATACATAAGATGGTTAGTATTCCTTTAGCCTGTAATAGTACTTATACCTAAACTTGATACCCTTTAGATAATTGACCGCATTTGCATTGAGCTAACATGAACATTCCACATATAAGTTTTAATCATAATAAAAGTGAACAAGCTGAGTTGGAAGTTATTCCTTTAAGTCGCTTATATTTAACAGACATTAATTCACACAATCCCCAGCTACCGCATCGTGTTTCTTTTTTTATATTAATTTGTATCGATCAAGGGGAGGGGAAGCATATGGTTGACTTTAAAACGGTTAATTTCTCTCCTGGTTCGCTTATCTTTGTACAACCAGAACAAGTGCATGCCTTTGACTTTAGTGCTCAGCCACAAGGGCATATTGTTTTATTTACACAAAAATTCTTAGACCGTGTACATGCCAACATGCGCCTACCTAATTACACGCCTACACATTTAAACCAGCAACATAGTGCACTGCTTATGCTTGATACTGAAAATCACTCTCGTATCAACACGTTTATAAATGAAATGTGCCACGAAATTAAGCATGTAGCATCTGACCCGTTAATCGTCATGTATTTATTTTCCACATTAGCACTGATGCTACACAGACTGCGCCCGCAATCGCGTCACGATAACCTAAGTACAGGGCAAAGTATTAAACTGGGGGATTTTTTTAGTTTGTTGCAAGCACATTTTTTAACAACTCGTGATGCAAACTGGTATGCAAATAAGCTCAATATTACTTATAAAACACTTAATATTATTTGTAAGCTTAGTACCGGTTTAACCGCTAAGAATATGATTGATGCTTTCACTCTAATTGAGATGAAACGTCGTTTAGTCATTGCTAACTTAAGCACTCAAAAATTAGCTTATGACTTTGGTTTTGATGATGTTAGTAATTTTGTAAAATATTTTAAGAAACATGTAGGCTCGACACCGAGTCAATTTCAGAAGCAGTATAAAATACCTGTCCTATAGGTTTTAATTGCACATTCTATTTTGGGTATAGGTTCGATTTTTACCATTTAAAAGCTCACCTACACTCTATTGCCTTTTCACCATCCCCCTTAGAATGTTGTCATATTCAGTATCACCAACAAATATAACCAACAAGCATTATTCATTAGTAGTGAATAATTTAAAGCATTGACCACAAAAGGGCGTTCATAATGACTATGCTAAACAATAATAAAATTTCAATACTTTCACGCGGCATATTAGCCGCTGCAGTACTTAGCTTAAGTGCCTGTGCAGCAGTAAATAATTCGCTTGATACAGACGCGACACTGAGCAATAAAGAAAAAGCCATTGCGGTTATTTCAAGTATAGAAACTGGCGATGTCAAAGCGATTAATTACATTAATCCTAATAAATATGTTCAACATAACTTAGCGGTAAAAGATGGCTTAGCATGTTTTGGTGAAGTGCTTCATCAATTGCCTAAAGGCAGTGCAAAAGCACAAGTTAAACGTGCATTTACCGATGGTGCTTACACCGTCACACATACCGAATATGATTTTTTTGGTCCTAAAGTTGGATTTGATATATTCAAATTTGAAGATGGAAGAATTGTCGAGCATTGGGATAACTTACAAGCCATTGCTCCTATCAATCCTAGTGGTCGCTCGCAACTTGATGGCCCCACTAAAGTAACTGATATAGATAAAACAGCAGAAAATAAAGTGCTAGTGAGTAATTTTGTTAATACAATTTTAATTAATGGTGATATGGCTAAAATTGGTGATTTTATTAGCCCTAAAAAAGGGGGATATATTCAACATAATTCTGCAATTGCTGATGATTTAAGTGGACTAGGTAACGCGTTAAGCGAACTTGCGAAAATGAATATGCCAATGATTGTGACTAAAAATCATCTGATTTTAGGGGAAGGTAACTTTGTTCTATCGATCAATGAAGGTACTTTTATGAATAAGCACGTTTCATTCTATGATTTATTTCGTGTAGAAAACGGTAAAATTGTAGAGCATTGGGATACCATTGAAAATATCCCCACTGAATCAGAATGGAAAAATAATAACGGAAAATTCGGTTTTTAATTTACTAGCGAGTTTATCCTCTTAATTATTTACAGGGTCTTATTTAATGCCGCTCACACAAGTTGAACGGCATTTTTTAGCTTTTAAGTAACAATGCTTTGAAACACTCTAATGACAGGCGCCTATCTTTTAGCTGATAATTAAACTGGATTAAATTAAACTGGATTAAATTAAACTGGATTATTTAATTTGTCTTTTGCTTCTTGTACTTTTGCAAAGTCTAAACCTAGTTCATCTGTTGCTTCTTTAATTAAATGAGGTTGAGTCATTATTGTCCCCATCAACTGCTTTAATTGTTCAGGAGGAATACCTAGTTCCTGCACAAGGCTTAGTGCCATCATAGGATTTTGAGTTAATGCTTCAAAAAGTGATTTTACTTTTTCATCACTTACGTTGTGTTCTTTTAAAATTGTAATAATTGGATTCATTGATAACCTTGTATTTTACATTATGGGTAAGCGTATTGAATAAATTATATGGCTTGTATGCGCTATTAACAATACATAATGCGAAGGCTCATTACTTGGTTTACTTATTTACTGATGATTAGTTAATTGCTTATTGACTAGTAAACACTATAAACACATTGCTCTCTATATTTAACCCCCTACAATAACCAGCATTTAATTCTCTCATTTATTAATGCATAAGGTGCTTTTCTATGGAAAATTCATTTCCGATTTTTTCTACAGCTATTTTATTATTTTTTATACTCGATCCATTAGGCAATGTGCCTTTATTATTAAGTATTTTAAAAAATATAGATAAGAAAAGGCATGCAACAATAATTGTTAGAGAGATGGTGATTGGTTTAGTTATATTACTTATTTTCCTGTTTTTTGGAGAGCACTTTTTAAGTTTATTTCACCTTCAAACAGAGGCAATAACGATTGCTGGTGGAATTATTTTCTTTGTAATTGCTTTGAAAATGATTTTTCCTAATTCCGATGGCTCAGATCTATTTGCTACGACAAAAGGAGATGAACCCTTAGTCGTTCCGATTGCAATGCCAATGATTGCCGGACCTGCCGCATTAGCAACATTGTTAGTATTAGCTAAAACTAATGCAGAGCATACCAGTGAATTATTTGCTTCATTATTATTAGCTTGGTTGTTATCGGCCATGGTTTTATTATTCTCGACACAACTTTATAAGATTCTAAAAACCAAAGGCCTAAAAGCGTTAGAAAGGTTAATGGGCATGTTACTACTGATCATGTCAGTACAGATGTTTATTGATGGTATACGCTCGTTATTACCGACATTCGCATAACACATCCTCGTTTCTTTTTAAGACGTAACGAACTTAAACATTAAAAAGCTTCAACGATTTTTTTCATGTGTTTCGTGTTTTCATAACGCCACGTAGTTTCTTACTTTTCAGAAGACATAAAAAAGCCAAGCAAATGCTTGGCTTAAATAGAAAACTTATTTAGTTAACTATTAACTAATTATCACCTCACAATTAAGAGACGCTTCAACGATTTTTTTCATGTCTTTCGTGTTTTCATAACGCCACGTAGTTTCTTACTTTTCAGAAAACATAAAAAAGCCAAGCAAATGCTTGGCTTAAATAGAAAACTTATTTAGTTAACTATTAACTAATTATCACCTCACAATTAAGAGAAGCTTCTACGATAGTTTTCATGTCTTTCGTGTTTTCATAACGTCACTTAGTTTCTTATTTTTCAGAAGGTACAAAAAAGCCAAGCAAATGCTTGGCTTAAATAGAAAACTTATTTAGTTAATTCTTAACTATCACCTAATAATTAAGAGAAGCTTCTACGATAGTTTTCATGTGTTTCGTGTTTTCATAACGCCACGTAGTTTCTTACTTTTCAAAAGACATAAAAAAGCCAAGCAAATGCTTGGCTTAAATAGAAAACTTATTTAGTTAATTCTTAACTAATAATTAAGAAGCTTCAACGATTGTTTTCATGTCTTTCATGTAACCACGTAGTTTCTTACCTACGATTTCTACTGGATGGCTACGAATTTCTTCATTGATTTCGATTAAACGCGCGTTATCAACAGAGTTAGACTTAACTTCAAGTGCTGAACCTAGGTATTGTGGGCTCATTGCTTTAACGAAGTCTGCAAGTAGTGGTTTTGCAGCGTGGTCAAACAGGTAACAACCGTATTCCGCTGTATCAGAGATAACAACGTTCATTTCGTAAAGTTTCTTACGAGCGATAGTGTTAGCAATAAGTGGTGTTTCATGTAGAGACTCGTAGTATGCAGACTCTTCGATGATACCTGATGCAGTCATCGCTTCAAATGCTAGCTCAACACCTGCTTTGATCATTGCAACTAAGAAGATACCGTGGTCGTAGAACTCTTGTTCGCCGATTTCCATGTCACCAGCTGGTTGTTTTTCGAAACCAGTTTCAGCTGTTGCTGCACGCCATTTAAGTAGATTAACGTCATCGTTAGCCCAGTCAGCCATCATAGTTGCAGAGAATTCGCCTTCAATGATGTCATCCATGTGCTTGTTGAATAGTGGACGTAGGATATCTTTAAGTTGTAAAGACATATCAAACGCTTTGATTTTAGCTGGATTAGATAGACGATCCATCATGTTAGTGATGCCGCCGTATTTAAGACCTTCAGTTACTGTTTCCCAACCGTATTGAATTAGTTTAGAAGCGTATGCTGGCTCAAGACCATCAGCAACCATTTTTTCGTAACCTAGGATTGCGCCAGTTTGTAACATACCACAAAGGATAGTTTGCTCACCCATCAGGTCAGATTTAACTTCAGCAACAAAAGAAGACATAAGAACACCAGCACGATCACCACCTGTAGCAGATGCGTATGCTTTAGCCCATGCAAGGCCGTGACCCTGTGGATCATTTGCTGGGTGAACAGCGATTAGTGTTGGAACACCGAAACCACGTTTGTATTCTTCACGTACTTCAGAACCAGGACATTTAGGTGCACACATGATGACAGTGATATCTTCACGTACTTGCATACCTTCTTCAACAATATTAAAACCGTGTGAGTAAGCTAGTGTAGCGCCTTCTTTCATAAGAGGCATAACCGCACCGACTACCGCTGTATGCTGTTTGTCAGGTGTTAAGTTACATAGTAAGTCAGCTTGTGGAATGAGTTCTTCGTAAGTACCTACTGTGAAACCATTTTCCGTAGCATTTTTCCATGATTGACGTTTTTCAGCGATAGCTGCAGCACGTAAAGTGTAAGAAACGTCAAGGCCTGAATCACGCATGTTTAAACCTTGGTTTAAACCTTGTGCACCACAACCGATGATAACTACTTTTTTACCTTTTAATGCTTCACTTCCTTCAGCAAATTCGCTGCGATCCATAAAACGACATTGACCTAGTTGATGTAACTTCTCACGTAGAGGAAGAGTGTTAAAGTAGTTAGCCATTTAGCTGAGCTCCAAAATAAATTAATAGGGGTAAATTAATTGTAATCTTTAAGTGTTCTATTTTTACTGAAAACTTAGATCTAATACTTAATACAATTATATATAACGTTTAATATTGAACGTTGTTTACATTTCGGTGGTCACTATAACGTATAAGTAATATTGCGCAAAATGATATATTAGCAATGTCATGTTGCAATAAATGAAATATACTGCCGTTATTATTGCATTTATAGAAAAAGCATTACTTTTTTATCACACCCCATTTAACAATACTGTATGTTGAACCCTTGTAGGGTTATTGTTGATTTGAATAGGTTGCTTTATAATTAGTAATTGTTAACGTTTACATTTTCTTATCTTGTTGTCTTAAAAGGAATTTTTATGTCTTCACTGGTATTGCCGAGTGACTTGGTATCGATCGAATGGTTGGCTGAACACTTACACCATACAAACTTGATTTTGTTAGATGCAAGCTGGCATATGCCGATGACAATGCGCAACGGTTATCAAGAGTGGTTGACTGAACGTATTGATAATTCTCGTTTTTTCGATTTTGACCGCGAAGTGTGTGATAAAAAAAGTGCATTACCTCATATGATGCCGACTGCACAGCATTTTGAATTGTCAGCACAATTATTGGGTATTAATAATGACCATGCGATTGTGGTGTATGACAGTGTTGGTATTTTCTCCAGTCCAAGAGTGTGGTGGATGTTTAAAGCGATGGGGTTTAATAATATTGCTGTATTAGATGGTGGTTTGCCAGCTTGGAAAGAAGCAGGATTGACCGTAGATACTCAACCTCCTTGTACTGATGGGTATCAACAAGGTGATTTTAAAGCAATCTATCAACCTGAATTAATCAGCAATAAAGAACAGGTACATGATGCTATTGATAAACAAGGGGTATCGATTATTGATGCCAGACCTAAAGCCCGCTTTTTAGGCGAAGAGCTTGAATTTAGACCTGGATTACGTTCAGGGCATATGCCATCAGCGATAAATTTACCGATTGAAGAAATATTGAATAATAAAACCATGAAAAGTGCTTACCAATTGGCGCAAGTATTTGAGGCTTTAATGCCGCAAAAACAACGCTTGGTATTCAGTTGTGGCTCCGGTGTGACTGCTTGTATTCTTGCTTTAGCCGCTAAAATTGCAGGTTATGATGCATTAAGTGTTTATGACGGATCATGGAGTGAGTGGGGCGCAAATGATAATTTACCTGTTGTGCAAAAAGTGACGGATTAGCTTTTTTAAAAAGTCACGCAACAGAGTAAAACCATAATATGAAGATCATAGTGTGAAGATCATAATACCAAATAAAAGAATGTTAAATAAAATAAATGGGGCACGTTAAATGGATATTAAGTCATTGCAAACGTTTGTCCATTTAAGTCAAAGCTTACATTTTTCAAAAACCGCGTTAGCCATGCACGTGAGTCCGTCTACTTTAAGCCGACTTATTCAACGTTTGGAAGACGAACTTGGTTGTAGCTTGTTAATACGCGATAATCGATCAGTGTTATTAACTGAAGCGGGCGTGGCTTTTAAACAGTTTGCCACTCAACAAATAGAGCAATGGGAACTGCTTAAGCATTCAATCACTAAAGGTACGAATGAATTAGAAGGTGAAATTAATTTATACTGCTCGGTTACCGCTGCCTATAGCCATCTTCCTCCTATTCTAGAACGATTTAGGCGTATTCATCCTAATGTCGATATTAAACTATCTACGGGTGATAGTGCCGTCGCGATTGAGCAAGTAATGCAGCACCAAGTCGATTTTGCTATCACGGCTTTTCCAGATAACTTTCCCGCTCGTTTACACTTTAGCCAATTAGCTGAAATTCCCTTATCGATTGTCGCTCCGACCATACCTTGCGCAGTGACTCAAATGATCAAACAATTACCGATGGACTGGAAAAATATCCCCTTTATTTTACCTGAGCATGGCCCAATACGTCGTCGTTTCGATACTTGGTTCCGATCACTAAAATCAGGTAAACCACAAATATATGCAAAAGTAGCAGGCCATGAAGCCTTGATCAGCATGGTGGCTTTAGGTTGTGGAGTGGGAATTGTCCCGGATGTTGTTGTGGAAAATAGTCCTGTCCGATACCGTGTACAAAGCTTGTCTGGGATTGGGGAAATCGCGTCTTTTAATTTGGGTGTTTGCTGTTACAAAACTCGTTTATCTGAACCCTTGATTGATGCTTTTTTGAATTGTGTTGAAAGTTAAACAGAGAGCATCAAATTTATAGATTGTGGCAATTGATTATTGCTCCTCTACTTGTCAAAAAATAAGCAATGCCGGATATTCCCATAGAAATTAAATGGACTGGGGTTTACAATAGCGGTTAAATATTAAGGAGCTTTTTATGTTTAATCCACAGAAATTAGAAGAAATAGCAAAGCAAGTCAGTGATGCAATGCCTGAAGGTGTAAAAAGCTTTGGTAATGAAATTGACCGAAAAGTGAAGCAAGTATTACAAGCTCAACTAGGCAAGTTAGACATGGTTAGCCGCGAAGAGTTTGATGTGCAAACACATGTACTATTGCGCACTCGTGAAAAACTCAACCAAATGGAAGAGAAATTTGCACAATTAGAAGCTAAGTTAGAGCAGAATAAAGCACCTAATGCAGCTCAAAGTCAGCCACAAAGCGAAACAGAAAGTCAATCAGAAAAGAATTCAACAAACCTTTCAAAAAATGTTTCACAAAACAACGAACAAGCGTAAGTAGGAATCAAATGAAAGAACAATATTTAAAACGTGCAGAACTATTTGTAGAACAAGTCGCTGCAAACAATGAATTATTTGGTTTATTTGATGAAACGCTAGGCTGGGCAAATTGCCATGCACATGACAACAAAGATGCCACTGCTGTTTATTTATTTTGGTCTGATGCCGCTTTGGCTGAGAAGTTAAAATCAGAAGAGTGGGCAAACTACAAAGTTGAACCTATTGCTTTAGAGGTTTTCTTTGAATCATGGTTAGACGGCATGCAAAAACAGCAAGTTTTTGCGGGCGTTAACTGGGATGAAGAGTTGTGTGGTTTAGAGATTGAAGCAATGGTCTTAAAAAATGCATTAATTGAAAAATTTCAAGTTGATGATGCAGACGTTGAAGTAGAACCTGAAGCAACAGAAGCAGTTTGATTTTGAGAACGATTGTTTCTTTGTGCAGAGATTGTGTTTTGTAAAATGATTGTTTTTTGAAATAAATGGCTAAAATATAAAAAACCAAGCTCGTCGCTTGGTTTTTTTATCAATTTTAATAAGGTAGTTAAACCTTATTCTTCAGGGTAAGTGCCCCAACCATCATAATCAATATCAAATGACTCAGCTAATGCGACTAGTTTTTCTACGTCTTCAAAAATAGCTTCTTCATCTAAATTCATTTCAACAACCACATCAAAGCTAAGAATAATTGAGCCATCTTCTAACTCTAGCTCCTCAGGGTCAGTTACCTCATAACCTTTTTTGAAACAAGCAATCGCTGCTTTTTCTAATACGTCAAAGTTATCACAAGATAAGTGATGTTCTATCATATAAACAGCATCAGGGTTACTGCCATCTTCTAAAATAGCTTCAACAATGTCTGCTGTTTCTTCAGCTAATTCTGCTAATAATTCTTCGTGTGTAAGTTCTTCTGACATTTTTATCTCTTCTATATCAAGGTTTACAACCTCTATTCATGGTGCTTTTCAATGAATAGAGACAGTTTAATTAATCACAACAGTTACTATTAGAATCTGGACGATTCACTTCTTTATTAAGTTGTTTGTATTTTGCTAACATGATGTCGTATGAATCATTCATGAGACGACGAATTTCACGCTTTTTGTATTGGGTAATATCAATCGGCTCTAACATTTCAACAATCACTTCGCCATTATCCCAACGATTTAAGTTAACTTGTTGATGTGTATTAGAGACAACCGTTGGTACTACATTTACACCGGCTTGTAACGCCGTATGGAATGCCCCCATTTTAAATGGCATTAAACCACGGCCACGACTACGAGTGCCTTCTGGAAAAATCCAAACGCCTAAATTTTTATCGCGCATTTGATCTACTACATCAGTGATCGTATTTTTAGATTTATCCTTATTGTCACGGTCAATTAAGATATTACCTGTTAACCAATAAATAATGCCAAAGAATGGAATCAATACCAGACTTTTTTTACCGATGGTTACAGATCCAGGTTGTACTGCGCCTGTTGTTGTCACCATATCGTAATTATTTTGATGATTTGCAATATACACAACCGAACCATTATTTTTAGCACTTTCAGGCACTCGAATAGTCACTTTTAATCCGACTAAACGTGACATTTTGCTAAATAACATTGCAAAATGATAGGTGTTTTTAGGGTTGCGTGGACTCAAAATACAATAAAAGAGTGAGTACACACTCATTAAAATAACGGCAACAATAATTAAAATTGCTCTGATAATAAATAACATAGTTTATTGGTTCTCTTCTTGTTCAACTTCAGATGTAATGACTTCAACATTATCAACGCGTTGCAGACCTCGTGGTAATTTATTACCACGACGACCACGTTCACCTTGATAATGCGCTAAATCATTTGGCTTTAAAGTAAGCTTACGTTTACCTGCGTGCAAGGTGACTGCACTTTCTGGCGAGATAATTTTCAGCATAGTAACAAACTCTTCTCGTTTAGTCGCTTTAGCTGTCATGATGTTTATCATCTTGTTACCTTTACCCTTACTCAAGCTTGGTAAGCTTGCAACTGGGAAAATTAACATACGACCTTCATTACTGATGGTTAAGCATAAATCGAATTTGTTATTTGATAATTTCTGTGGCGCAAGTAAATGAGCATTAGTGGTTAAGTTGATTAATGCTTTACCGTTTTTATTACGGCTATTGATATCACTTAAATTAGCGACAAATCCATAACCATGGTCACTGCTGATAATATAGCGGTCGGAATCATCGCCCATTAATACACAGGCAAAAGGTACATTTTCATTTTGATTAAAACGCCCCGTTAATGGTTCACCCTGAGATCGAGCTGACGGTAATGAGTGCGCATCTAAAGAGTAAACTCGCCCTGTGGTATCAATGAATAAACAGCTTTGATTGCTTTTACCCTGACAACTTGTTAAATATTCGTCACCGGCTTTGAAACTTAGGGCTTGTGGATCAACATCATGTCCTTTTGCACTGCGTACCCAACCCTGTGTTGATAATACAACGGTGACGGATTCACTTGGCATTAATTCTTTTTCAGTTAATGCTTTTGCTTCTAACCTTTCAACCATTGGTGAGCGTCGATCATCACCGTATTTCTCAGCATCCGCTTTGATCTCTTTTTTCACTAGCGTATTTAAACGTCTGTCTGAGCTAAGTAGTTGCTCTAATTTCTTTTGCTCTTCAGATAGCTCGGCCATTTCAGCGCGAATTTGAATCTCTTCAAGTTTGGCTAGTTGGCGTAATTTAATTTCTAAAATAGCATGCGCTTGTGTGTCTGATAATTGGTATCGAGACATTAACTCAGCTTTGGCATCATCATAGGTACGAATAATTTCAATCACTTCATCAATATTAAGATAAGCAATTAATAAACCTTCTAATATATGCACACGCGCAAGTATTTTATCTAAACGGTGTTGTAAGCGACGACGAACCGTATTGCGACGATACACTAACCACTCACTTAAAATCGTGACTAAGCCTTTAACACTTGGGCGTTGGTTTAATCCAAGCATGTTAAGGTTTACTTTGTGGCTGACCTCTAAATCCGTAGAAGCAAAAAGATGATTCATTAAGGCTTCAATATCGATTCTGTTGGAGCGCGGAATGATCACTAAGCGCGTTGGATTTTCATGGTCTGATTCATCGCGTAAATCAGCGACCATCGGTAGCTTTTTATCCTGCATCTGTTTAGCGATGTCTTTTAATATTTTTCCGCCGGATACTCGGTGCGGTAAAGCAGTGACTACTATTTCACCACTTTCTACTACGTACACAGCTCGGCTTTTAAAACTGCCTCGTCCTGTTTTATAAATATTGACGATTTCACTGCGCGGTGTAATGATTTCTGCTTCAGTAGGATAATCAGGGCCTTGCACAAATTGCATTAAATCTTCTAAAGACGCTTTAGGATTATCAATCAAATGTAAACAAGCGTCGGCCACTTCTCGTGCATTATGCGGCGGAATATCTGTCGCCATACCGACGGCAATACCTGTGATGCCATTTAATAGAATATGCGGTAAACGAGCGGGTAATAACTCTGGTTCTTTTAAGGTGCCATCAAAGTTAGGTTTCCAATCGGTAGTACCTTGGCCAATTTCTGATAGTAATAACTCAGAAAAAGCAGACAAACGGGATTCGGTATAACGCATTGCTGCAAATGATTTAGGGTCGTCGGGTGCTCCCCAGTTACCTTGGCCATCAATTAGCGGATAACGATAAGAGAAGGGTTGTGCCATTAATACCATTGCTTCATAACAAGCACTATCACCATGGGGATGATACTTACCTAATACGTCACCGACGGTACGAGCTGATTTTTTATATTTTGCTAAAGCCGATAAACCTAATTCAGACATCGCGAAAACAATACGACGTTGTACGGGTTTTAAACCATCGCTGATATGCGGAAGTGCACGATCCATGATCACATACATGGAATAGTTGAGATAAGCATCTTCAGTAAATTTAGCGAGCGATAATTGCTCCACGCCTTCTAAACTCATGTCTAACACATCACTCATATTGTACGGTCCTATCATTGATATTGAATAAATAAAGCGAGAGTATACAGCACTTGCATTCTAAGACTGAAATAGAAATGAATTTGTGCGAATTAAGTGGGAAAAAATTGCGCTTATAGGGCTAAATTACAATCAGTTAGCTTTAATGGATTGTTTTGGTGCTAAAAATAAAGATTAAATAGCAGGAAAGTTGTGCTGTGATTTGATAAAGGTTCGGTGTAGTAGGATACATATAACAAGGGCAATATCAAAAGGTGTATGCATCAAAATAAAAGCGAAACAAGGTAAAGCGAAATAAGTTAAAAGCTAAACAATCACTATCACAGTGACTGTCTAGCTTGCAATCTTATGCCGGTAATACACTTTAACCTTCTCTTCTTAAGAAGGTAGTAATGTTTACATTTGTGAAAATGCTTTTTTAGCCGCTAATATCGTATTGTTAATATCTTGCTCGGTATGCGCTAATGATAAAAATCCTGCTTCAAATGCAGAAGGCGCAAGATAAATACCTTGATCTAACATCAAGTGGAAGAATTTTTTGAATTTTTCAATATCACATGCACAAGCTTGTTGGAAATTAGTCACTTTAGGCTCATCTGTAAAGAATAAACCATACATACCACCAACATAGTTGATACTAAGTGCAACACCTTCTTCATCCGCCGCTTGCTTTATGCCTTCTGCAAGTTGCTTAGTTTTAATGGCTAATTGATCGTATTCAGGAGTATCTAAAGCCGTTAATGACGCTAAACCTGCATGCATTGCTATTGGGTTGCCTGATAATGTACCCGCTTGGTAAACAGGGCCAGTAGGTGCGATAAATTGCATCACTTCACGGCTACCACCAAATGCGCCGACAGGCATGCCGCCGCCAATCACTTTACCTAAGGTTGTTAAATCTGGTTTGATGTTATAAAGCGCTTGAGCGCCACCTAAAGCAACACGAAAGCCGGTCATCACTTCATCAAAAATCAACAATGCTTTGTGCTGGTCACAAATATCTCGTAACCCTTGTAAGAAACCTGGTACTGGTGGAATACAGTTCATGTTGCCTGCAACTGGCTCAACGATAATACAAGATATTTGATCTTTATATTCTGTAAATAATGCTTCAACAGAAGCGAGATCGTTAAAGGTAGCCGTTAAAGTATGTTTAGCAAAATCAGCAGGAATGCCTGGTGAGCTTGGTTGACCCAAAGTTAATGCACCAGAACCGGCTTTGACTAATAAAGAATCAGCATGGCCGTGATAACAACCCTCAAATTTTAATATTTTATCTCGGCCTGTAAATCCGCGAGCTAAACGAATTGCACTCATCGTCGCTTCAGTACCAGAACTTACCATGCGAACTTGTTGCATAGATGGTACTAGCTGCTGTACTTTTTCTGCCATGGTGATTTCAATTTCAGTTGGCGCGCCAAAACTAAGTCCATTTTCAGCGGCATCAATCACGGCTTTTTTAATCGCTGGGTGATTATGTCCTAGAATCATTGGACCCCATGAACCCACGTAATCGATATATTGTTTGTCATCTACATCATAGATGTAAGCATCTTGTGCTTTTTGTATGAATAACGGGCCGCCACCAACGCCATTAAATGCGCGAACTGGTGAATTAACGCCACCAGGAATAATAGATTGTGCACGGTTAAATAGTTCTGTTGATTTGCTCATAAGCATCCCATTAATTATTTTTAAGTTGAGAGAAACTGCAATATACCCATCATAAATGAAGATGCAACTGGCAAAGCAGAGTAGATAATGATTTTTAACAGAGGTTTATCGGCTAAATGTTTGTTAACATGATACCAATCAAGTAATTTTAATCATTATTTTTTATTATATTAGTTTTCCTTCACTTTATCGTTTTAGGTTGTACTGCATTTATGAAAATAGCATTGCCCTCGTTGTTTATTAATGGCTTAAAAAGTTTTATTGACCGTTTTTTCACTAGAAAAAGCAGCGCTCTATTAATTTGGCTTTCTATTTTTATTGGGATCATAGCGGGGACTGTCTCTGCATTGTTTGACCATGGTATTGTTTGGGTGTCAGAAATGCGTCTTGAGTTCATTCATACCTATGGTGACAGCGGTCTACCATTATGGTTGATTGCTATTCCTGTCTCATCTTTAATGGCTGGAACTGCTTTTTACATCACACATCGTTTTGCACCTGAAGCCGGCGGTAGTGGTATTCCTGAAATTGAAGGGGCGATGGAAGGGATGCGACCAGTACGTTGGAAGCGTGTCATACCGGTTAAGTTTTTTGGCGGTTTGCTGGCCTTAGGTAGTGGCATGGCATTAGGACGTGAAGGACCTTCTGTTCAGCTTGGTGCTAATGTTGGTCGAATGATTTCAGATTTATTCAAAGTGGATAAAGTGGATGCTCAAGCTTTATTAGCTGCCGGTGCTGCCGGTGGTTTAGCCGCCGCGTTTAATGCCCCCTTAGCAGGCATCATGTTTGTTATTGAAGAGATGCGGTCACAATTCAATTACAGTCTAACTTCTACTAAGAGTGTATTCATGAGTGCGGTTATGGCGACTATTGTGATGCGCTTGTTCACTGATCAAGATGCCGTTGTAACGGTTACTCAATACTCTCACCCTGATTTATATACACTAGGTTTTTACCTTATTTTAGGTTTTTGTTTTGGTGTAATTGGTATCTTTTTTAATAAAATGATCTTAGCGACACAGGATATGTTTTTATCTATTCATAAAAGTCAGCGTTGGCGTTTTGTGGCGATTGGTTTGTTTTTAGGTGCATTATTTGGTGCGTTATCAGTAGTTGAACCTGATATTGCATTCAGCGGTCTTGAATTAATTCCGCATGTTGAAGGCGGGCAATACCTTGCTGGTGGGTTGTTGATTTTATTTATTTTACGTACATTTACCACCCTAATCAGTTTTGGATCAGGTGCTCCCGGCGGCGTGTTTGCACCAACGCTTGCGTTAGGTACTTTATTTGGCATGTTATTTGGCGTTATTGCACAGGCATTATTTCCTGACTTGATAACTGACCCTGGCGCTTTTGCAATTGCTGGAATGGGCGGGTTATTTGCGGCAACAGTACGTGCGCCGATCACTGGCATTTTATTGGTAATAGAAATGACCAGTAATTATGAAATGATTTTACCTTTAATTGTTACTTGTTTAGGCGCCACTATGGTTGCTCAAACGTTAGGGGGACGTCCTATTTATACTCAATTATTAGAAAGAACATTGAAATTATCAATGCGTGCCAAACGTCAACAAACAACGGATAAAGCGATGTTCCGTATTAATGACAAATATAAGTAAGAAGGACGTGTATGCGCGGTTATAGAAAGAGCTTTTTTAAATGGTTAATTATCAGCTTATTGTTTGCATATTTTGGTTTTATGGTAGGCAAATTTAAACAAGATATTTTATACAATAGTATTCATTTATTAGAGTTAGATGCCGCCAGCCTAAATGCAGAAAATCAAGAGCTAACCCAACAGTTAAGTTTAATTCAAGCCGATTTTATCGCTGAAAAGCAAGTTAATGAAACATTAGTTGTTGAAAATAAAACGCTGAACCAAGCGCTAGATGCGAGTAATAATAAGTTATATTTTTATGAGCAAGTGGTTGCACCTGGTCTTTCTGTAAGCGGATTAAATGTCTATTCATTTACCGTCACTCAGGCTGCAGAAAAAAATCATTGGTCATATGAGTTAGTGTTAATGCAAACTCAAACTGGGCGACATGTTTTAACGGGAAATGTAGATATTACTTTTGCTGGCGCCGATGACAGTGAGGGTACTGCAAAACCAATTAAGTTGAGCGAGCTTGATAAAGACTTTAGTGGTGCATTTAAGTTTAAATATTTCCAAACGCTAAAGGGCGAGTTTGTGTTACCTAAAAAGGCAAAAGTGGAGCAAATATTTGTATCTGCTGATGCAAAAGGTTCTCGTTGGAGTCGCTCTCAACGTGTAGAAAAAATTTATGACTGGAAAGATTTTATCGAAAATGGTGGTTCATCGCTTAAAGAATTAGAAACTCAAGAAGAGAGTGAATAAATCATTCCGCTTATACTTGAACAAATTAGTCAGGTATTAGATAATAGGTTCGGGCAAACTAATAGGACTAAAAATTATAATGACAAGCGAAGTGGAAATAGCGTTACCGATTTATTTCAGTGATAACGCAGCAAATCGAGTTAAAACGTTGATTGCAGAAGAGGAAAATCCTGATCTGAAATTACGTGTTTATGTCACAGGCGGCGGTTGTTCTGGTTTTTCGTATGGTTTCACTTTTGATGAAAAAGTAAATGATGACGATACTTTAATTGAAAACAGTGGTGTGACCTTATCTGTTGACCCTATGAGCTTGCAATATCTTGTTGGAGGTACAGTGGATTTTGTTGATGGTTTAGAAGGTTCTCGTTTTTTAGTTAATAACCCGAATGCTACAGCAACTTGTGGTTGTGGATCTTCATTCTCTATCTAAATTCTTTACGGGTCTACTATTCGGTGCCAAGCGCTACCGTTGAAAATGCCAATGCTCACTTTATTGTTATTTGTGGGCATTAAATCCTTTTATTGTTATTAGTGAACATTAATATCTCTATATAAACTCCCAACTCTAGATCAACCCCTCAACTTCTTAGACCAATCCTCTATACGTCATTCTTTATTAAATTCTGTGTATTGTAATTGTTGTGTACAAGCTCAGACTATTTAATCAAAGTAAGTGCTAAAGTCTTATTTTTATTGGACTCATTGCTGATGACTTAAATCTACTGCGTAAACATAATGCCTTGGCGATAACCTAATACGGTCATTTATTTTTTAGGGCAACTTATGTTCTCACGCATTATTACTTTTATTACCTTAAGACCCTACCTGATTGCGCTAGCGATTGTATTGATATTGTTAGTTTGGATGCTACTGCCTGCTTATACAAAAACTGAAGATAGCGAAGATCATGCCCCTATCAGCAATCAAGCCACGGTTGATGAGCAAGAAAAAACACTGCCTAAAGTGCAAACAACACATTTTAAGACTAAAAAAATTACTAAATTCCTGACGCTTTATGGAAAAAGCGAAGCTAATAGTGGTGCTATTATTCGCGCTGAAGTCGCGGGTAAAATAATCAGAATGAACAGCCGTAAAGGTGATTATGTAGACCGTAATAAAAGTATTGTTAATATTGAACAGAGTGAGTTACCGGCAAAATTAAAACAAGCTAAAGCGAGTTTGATTGAACGAGAACTCACCTATAAAGCGGTAAAATCATTAAATGACAAAGGCTTGCAAGGGCGTGTTCGCCTTGCGGAAGAAAATAGTCTGTTTTTATCTGCGCAAACGGACCTCGCACAATTACAGTTATCATTGAAACGTACCAATGTAGTCGCTCCCTTTAACGGTATTTTGCAACAACAATTTTCTGATTTAGGTGATTATTTACAAGTAGGTGACCCAATATTTCGCCTTGAAAATGTGGATCCGATTGTGATTAGAGGTGATGCCACTGAGCATCATATGGATGATTTAAAGTTAGGGAAAACAGTAACGGCAACCTTATTGTCTGGTGAGATAATAGAAGGGGAAATTTCTTTTATTGCCGCTATGGCAGATAGTAATAGTAGTACCTTTAGAGTAGAAATTGAATTCCCTAATCCAGAGCAAAAAATACTGTCGGGTATTAGTGCTAAGTTAGCCATTCCTTTATATCAAGTTGAGGCAATCTATGTTTCTCCTTCCGCATTGGCGTTAGATGAACAAGGTAACCTCGGTGTAAAACTGGTGCAAGATGGTGTAGTTAGATTTCAAGGTATTACTTTAGTAGAAACTGATAACGATGGTGTTTGGTTATCAGGCTTTAAGGGCGACGTTGATATTATTACCTTAGGGCAAGGTTTTGTTAAAGTTGGCGATCAGGTTGATGCGGTGGATCAAGCTGAATTTGAGAAAAATAAGTCAGAAAGTAAATCTTCGCTCGAGAATACGTCTATTAGCAGTCAGGAGTAATCACCATGAAAACAATTATTCACGGTGCATTATCTAGAAAACGTGCGGTATTAATGTTGCTTGTATTCTTACTGATATCCGGGCTTTATGCTTATATTAATATTCCCAAAGAAGCTGATCCCGACGTTAAAATCCCTGTTATATATGTTTCCATTACGCATGAAGGAATTTCCCCTGAGGATGGTGAACGCCTTATTTTAAGACCTCTAGAGCAAGAGTTACGGAGTTTAGAAGGTGTTAAAGAGATGAAATCAACCGCCAGCTCGGGGCATGCTTCCGTTGTACTTGAGTTTTATATCGATATTGATATAAAAGCGGCGTTGATAGATGTGCGCGAAAAAGTTGATCAAGCAAAGGGAAAACTACCGCAGGAAAGTGAAGAGCCGATTATTAAGCAAGTAACGCTTGCAACAGAAAATCCGGCATTAACGGTTTTACTCTCGGGGAGTGTGCCTGAAAGGGCATTAATAAATATTGCTAGGTTAATGCAAGACAAGCTGGAAGGCTTTGTTGAAATTTTAGAAGTGAATATTGGTGGTGACCGAGAAGACATGGTGGAAATTCTTATTGATCCACTGTTAATGGAAAGCTACCAGCTTAATATGAACGACATTTATAATTTAGTTTCACGCAATAATCGTTTAGTTGCAGCGGGAGTGCTGGATACAGGGAAAGGGCGCTTTCCTATAAAAGTACCTTCTGTGTTTTCGACCATAAAAGATGTCATGTCGATGCCAATAAAAGTGACGGGTGATAGTGTGATCACGTTTGCCGATGTCGCTAAAATACGCCGTACCTTTAAAGACCCAAGTTCATTTGTGCGAGTGAATGGTTTACCTACTGTTTCGTTAGAGGTTATTAAAAGACCTGGCGAAAATATTATTGAAACGGTTGAGAAAGTAAAACAAACGATGGCTGAGAGCCAAGAGCTATTACCTAATAATATTCATGTCAGTTATGCCGGAGACAGTTCTAAAGATGTAAAAATAATGCTCAATGACTTACAAAATAATGTACTCAGTGCTGTACTTCTAGTGGTTATTGTAATTATTGCGGTACTTGGTATTCGCAGCGCTGCACTAGTTGGGATTGCTATTCCAGGGTCATTTTTAACCGGTATCTTAGTGTTATGGGTGTCAGGCATTACCGTTAATATTGTGGTGCTTTTTGCTTTGATCATGGCTGTCGGTATGTTGGTTGACGGTGCGATAGTGGTCACTGAATTTGCGGATCGTGAAATGAGTGCTGGAGTGGCTAAGCATAAAGCGTATCTTGATGCCGCACAACGTATGGCATGGCCAATTATTGCTTCCACTGCCACCACTTTAGCCGCTTTTGCACCCTTATTATTCTGGCCTGGTGTGACTGGTGAATTCATGATGTATTTGCCATTAACCTTGATGGCAACATTAACCGCATCGTTATTGATGGCTCTTATTTTTATTCCGGTATTAGGCAGCGTTTTTGGTAAAACTCGGCTATTAACGGCAAAAGAAAAGCATAATGCAAAAATGGCAGAAGAAGGCGAACTATTAAAGCTTTCTGGATTCACTGGACGTTATGTTAAGACATTAAACCAAGCACTTCATTTTCCTTGGTTAGTCTTATTGGCGGCAATATTAATTGCGTCATCGGGCATTTTTTTATTCCAGCAATCTAATTTAGGCGTTGAGTTTTTTCCTCAAGTTGAACCCAATGGTATCAATGTCAAAGTTCGCTCCTATGGTGATTTTTCAATTGATGAACAAGATCAAATTATGCAGCGTATTGAACAGCGTATTCTGCCGCTAGCTGATGAAATAGAAACGTTATATGTGAAAACGGGAGATTCAACGGAGGGAATCGTTGGCAGCATGCGTATTAACTTAAAGGATTGGCAAGACAGGCGTGCGGCTAATCAAATTATAAGTGATATTGAAAACCGAACTGAGGATTTACCGGGAGTAGAGATTGAGTTAAAGAAAGATCAAGCGGGACCGCCTTCAAGTAAAGATTTACAAATCGAAATTAGTTCTCGCTTTCCTGAGTTGTTACAGCAAGCTGCAGACAAAATTCACGATGCGTTATTACAAAAATCATATTTAGTAAATATCGAAGACGACAGTGCCAAGCCTGGCGTGGAATGGCAGTTTCAGATTAATCGAGCTGATGCCGCACGTTATGGTGCAGATGCGACATTATTAGGTAGTAGTGTGCAGTTTTTAACTAATGGTTTAATGCTTGGTTCTTATCGCCCCGATGATGTTGATGATGAATTAGATATTCGAGTGCGTTACCCTGAACAGGAGCGTAGTTTAGGAAAACTCGCCGATTTACGTCTACAAACCCCTTTGGGTCATATACCAGTGAGCCATTTTGTTGCCTTAACGCCAGTCGCTAAAAAGTCCGCGATACAAAAAGTAGATAGTCGTATTGTGATGACGGTAGGTGCAGATATGGCAGCAGGTTATAACTTGAGCTTACTCTTACCTGAATTAGAAAAACAACTCCCTAGCTTACAACTCGATCCTCGTATTTCACTTAAAATACGAGGGCAAAATGAAGATGAAGAAGAAGCGGCTGCTTTTCTAAAAAATGCATTTATGGTTGCTCTGGCAGCAATGGCATTAATTTTAATATTACAATTCAACTCCTTCTATCAAGCCTTTTTAATTTTAAGTGCGGTTATTTTTTCCACTGCAGGTGTGTTTATTGGTTTGTTTATTAGTCAAAGTGCCTTTGGCATTGTTATGTCAGGGATCGGTGTGATCGCCCTAGCTGGGATTGTGGTAAATAACAATATTGTTTTGATTGACACTTACAACGTATTAAAAGCACAAGGTATTGCGACTAAACAAGCTATTTTAATGACTGGCGCGCAGCGTATACGTCCTGTTTTATTAACGACATTTACGACTATCTTAGGGTTAATGCCGATGGTGATGAAAGTAAACTTAGACTTTTTTAATCAAACCATTGAATTTGGCGCTCCATCAACACAATGGTGGGCACAATTGGCGACTGCTATTGCGGGTGGCTTAACCTTTGCAACGGTATTAACTTTAATTCTAACGCCTTGTTTATTAATGCTCGGTGCAAACGTTGGCGTTTGGTGGAGAAAATGCTTACAAGGTAAAGATAAAAGCACTGCTGACAACACTTGCAACTCTGCTGAATGATGTTTAACATGCGCTGAAATTAAAGGTGTGCTTTTATTTATGCTGTTTATTGAATGATAAAAAGTAACGCCGAAGACGCATTTTATGACCTTTTTTCCTCTTGATATTAAAGAGTTAGTACTTAATCAAATAGTATTATTGTCAGTTTTGAGGACGATGGGTAACTTCTCTACAGATATAAACTGTTCACTACAGAGGTTCAGTTAGATATTTCTATATTGGAATTAACTCAAAAGTTAACATTATTTAATGCCTGTTATTTTTATAAAGTGTGACACCAAAATATAGCTTAAAGCCTAATAAGGAATGGTTAATCAGATGTTAGATAGTTTTATTTATGTTTCAGATATGATTGGTGTGATCACCTGTGCTATTTCTGGTGTATTAGTTGCTACTCGGTTACGTATGGACCCCTTTGGTATTACCGTATTAGCTGGCGTGACTGGTATTGGCGGCGGCACCTTGCGAGATATGATGATGGGGGCTACACCGGTTTTTTGGATTGTGGATAACACTTATATCTACGTTATTGTCGTTACTGCGATATTAAGCCTTATATGGTTACAGCGAATCCACCGTTTTCCTGCTTATTTGCTACCCATCTTTGATGCTTTTGGTCTCGCTATTTTTACTATTATCGGCGCACAAAAAGCCTTGATGTTAGGCTTTAGTGGTCCTGTTGCTATTGTGATGGGATGTATTACCGGAGTCGTGGGCGGCATGATCCGTGACATATTAAGCGGGCAAATACCTTTTGTGTTACAAAAAGAGATTTATGCAACAGCTTCTATGTTGGGCGCAACCCTATATGTGTTGTGTGATTATATTGAACTAGGCCCTATTTTCTCTATGGCTGTGGCAATGTTAGGTACCTTATCATTGCGTTTATGCGCTATTTATTACCACCTTTCTTTACCTGTATTTAGTAACGATCGAGAAGCATAACCAGCGATCTTGTCATTTAAAGGCAATACTTAATCACTAAAGAGCGTTGATTTAACATTGTTTAAACAATTGTTTTGCCAACACAAACATGTACTTGGTAGACTCCCTATACTAGGGGCGGTTGATCTTTACTATTTAAATCTGTTCACCATAAGGTATCTTGTGGTGAAATCAAAGGGTAACGTGTACTGACTATTTATACTGTTTTTTTGCTTATTTATGCGGAATAATTCTGCTTTATAAGCTTAGCCTTATATAAAGAGCCAGCAGTTCGTTGCACAATTAAATTTGAAAGATCAACTCGGCCTAAATGTTTAGTGGATTATTGTGAGCAATAGGTAGGCAAATGGAAGCAGTAACAAATTCAACACAATTGATAAATTGGTTTCGTAATTCAGCCCCATATATCAATGCACATCGACATAAAACCTTTGTTTTAATGATTGGTGGCGAAGCATTAGAAACAGATAATTTTCAACATATCATTAATGATATTGCGTTACTTAACAGTCTTGGTGTGAAGTTGATTTTAGTACATGGAGTACGTCCTCAAATTCAAAAACAACTTGATATGCACGGTCATAGTAGTCAATTTCACGATGATCTTAGGATAACAGATGATCGTAGTTTGACTCTCATCAAGCAAGCTGTAGGTGCAGTACAAATCGAATTACAAGCTGGGCTATCGATGGGCTTAGCAAACTCTCCAATGCAAGGTGCGGCAATTCGTACGGTGATCAGTAACGTTGTCACTGCTCAACCAATTGGTGTCAAAGACGGCGTAGATTTTTGTCATGCTGGCAAGGTTCGCCGTATTGATGTTGATGGCATTAAAGCTCAGCTCTCTTCTGGAGCGATCCCAATTATTTCTCCGATTGGTTATTCAGTAACGGGTGAAGTATTTAATCTACTTGCAGAAGAAGTTGCAACCCAAGTTGCGATTGATATGAAAGCAGATAAGTTAATAGGCTTTTGTTCTCATCAAGGTGTGTTAGATGAAAATGGCGAAGTGATTTCAGAGTTATTACCAGAGGAAGCTCAAGCCCATATTGATGCAATGGAAAAAGAATCAGAGCATGCATCGGGTACATTGCGTCTTCTACGTGCCGCTGTAGCTGCTTGTCAAGCCGATGTAACACGTTGTCACCTCATTAGTTATCATCAAGATGGTGCATTATTAAAAGAGCTATTCACGCGCGATGGTACTGGTTCGCAGATTGTAAAAGAAAGTTATGAAAAAATTCGAACAGCTACTATCGATGATATTGGTGGTTTATTACAATTAATTGAACCACTTGAAAAACAAGGTATTTTAGTTAAACGTTCTCGTGAATTGTTAGAGAATGAAATTGAACACTTTTTGATTGTAGAACGAGACGGCATGGTTATTGGTTGTGCGGCTTTATATCCATTTATGGATGATAACATGGGCGAATTAGCTTGTTTAGTAAGCCATCCTAAATATCGTAGAGCAGCACGTGCTGATAATCTTGTTGCACACGTTGAGCGTAAAGCCAGACAGTTAGGGTTAGAGTCGATTTTTGTGTTAACAACACAAAGTATTCATTGGTTTAGAGAGAGGGGATTTGCATTTGCAGAAATTAACCAATTACCCGCTGCTAAAAAAGAGATGTATAACTTAAAGCGTAACTCAAAGGTATTAATAAAAAAAATATGAATAAAATAAGAGAAGTTTTTAAGCAAGGAATTTTAAACTGCCATTTAGCGATTGCCAACGCTAATCCTATGCGCGGTTTAAATTTACCTGCACGCTCTCTTATTGTTGCGCTTTGTACGGTTTTTTTACATGCTAATGTGAGTGCGAAAGTAGACTATGTGTCCATTGGTACCGGTGGCATCAGTGGTGTTTATTATCCAACCGGCGGTGCGATTTGTTTTTTAGTTAATCAGTTAAAAGGTATCGATAGTATTCGCTGTGAAATTAAAAGTACACCGGGTTCTATCTATAACTTGAATGCATTAAAAGACCATAAACTTGATATCGCAGTAGTGCAATCTGATTGGCAATATCATGTTTATAACGGCACTTCTATCTTTAAAGACGAGGGAAAGTTTGCTCAGTTAAGATCTTTATTTTCAGTGCACTCTGAACCCTTTACTGTGTTAGCAAGGAAAGATGCTAAAATTACTAGCTTTGAACAGCTAAAAGGTAAGCGCGTCAACATAGGTGCTCCCAATTCAGGCCAACGTGGCACTATGGAAATGCTGTTAGATATCTACGGTTGGCAAGAATCTGATTTTGCAGAAGCGACATCATTACCACCTAGCGAACAAGCACAGGCGCTATGCGATAATAAAATAGACGCGATTGTATATGTTGTTGGCCACCCTAATAGCTCGATTAAAGAAGCGAGTAGTGCTTGCCAAACTAACTTAGTGAATGTTAAAGGTGAAAAAGTATCGCAACTGATAGCGACACATAGTTATTACGATAAGGCATCAATATCTGCCAAAATGTATCGTGGCAGCCCTAAAAAAACGACTACATTTGGCGTTGGGGCTACGGTAGTGACCACAACAGATTTACCGGAAAAAATCGCCTATGAAATAGTTAAAGCAGTCTTTGAAAACCATACCGATTTTGTACAGTTACATCCATCTTTTGAATTTCTTACTAAGCATGCAATGGTTACTCAATATTTATCTGCTCCGTTACACCCTGGCGCATTACGGTATTATAAAGAGGTTGGATTAATTCAAGATGATTCGAGTACGGTAGTAAAAAACTAATCTACCTAAAAATCTGACTAAGTAAACCTAACTAAGCAAACCCAAGCCAAGCAACATAAAGCAATCTTAAGCTTACCTTCACAATACTTTATTGGCGATTATTGGCTGCGATTATCGCCATAACAATTAAACTCATATTTATCATTCGCTATAAGCAAAAAACAGGCACAAAAAAGCCCGTTATTAAACAGGCTATTTTTATCGTATTAGCATTTAAATAAATGCATCAAAAGAAGCATAAGTTACTTAAGTATTATGCTTACACTCACCATCAACAGGTTCACCGTAAAGGTACAAACTGTGGTTGGTTAATTTAATGCCATATTTTGCAGCGATAAGTTTTTGCTGCTCTTCAATAAGTGGATCATTAAATTCAATTACTTCACCACATTTTAAACAAACTAAATGATCATGATGTTCTTGATGGGTTAATTCAAAAACTGATTTGCCGCCTTCAAAATGATGACGAGTAACAATACCAGCATCATCAAATTGGTTTAATACACGGTAAACCGTTGCTACACCTACTTCATCGCCTTGTTCAAGCAATTTCTTATAAAGATCTTCAGCACTTAAGTGTTGATTCTCTGGCAGCTGTAATAAGCTTAAAATTTTCAAACGTGGTGATGTTACTTTTAAACCCGCTTCTTTAAGGGCTAAATTTTCATTACTCATGTCATTTCCTAACTGCTGTAATTGGATTTAGTCGGCTAATTCCGCTAAACACATTTCATTATAAATTTGCTCAGACCAAGCTTTAACACGTGATGCAGTCAATTCAGGCTGACGATCTTCATCAATCCCTAAACCAATGAACGTTTTATCATCAATTGAAGCTTTTGAAGCTTCAAAGTCATAGCTTTCAGATGACCAATTACCAACAATAATAGCACCTTTACTTTCAACTATATCGCCTAACTGTCCCATTGCATCTAAAAAGTATTCTGCATAATCTTCTTGATCGCCACAGCCAAAAATAGCAACTAATTTATCAGTGAAATCAATCTCTTCTAAATCTGGGAAAAAATCATCCCAATCACATTGCGCTTCACCGTAGTACCAGGTAGGAATACCAAATAAAATAAGGCTAAATTCAGCGATATCTTCTTTGCTGCTTTTAGCGATATCTTTTACTTCAACTAGTTTTTTACCTAATTCTTTTTGTATCATTTTTGCTACAGCTTCAGTGTTACCTGTATCGCTACCAAAGAAAATACCTACGCTTGACATACTCTATACCTTAATTTATTTGATTTAACTGTGCATGTAGCAGTTTATTAATTAACTCTGCACGACTTATTGATAGTGTGTCAGATAGCTTATTTAATTGTTCAAATAATTCGCTATCTACTTTTAATTCGATTCGTTTTAAACCGTTTTGCTTATCTCTTAACGTCTGTTTTTGCTTATTTATTTTTAGCTGAACTTGACGCGAATGAGGATTGCTTTTAGGTCTGCCTCGGCGTACCTCGTTTGCAAATAGATCGCTAGTAATGCGATCAAATGATTCCTTTGCCATTTTGTTACCTAACAATACTTACCTAATAATTCTTGCCTAGCAACCTGACCGAGTAACATTACTTAGCCATCATTACTTGGTCATCATTACCGAGAGAATTATTTAACCAATACCTGAATTAACCCATACAATTTCTATAACTGCTTTTGAGATGAAACCGATGCAACCAAAAAATAATACTGCCCATACAACTTGACGTCCAAATTTTGGTACATTACCTTTTTTTAGTACGTCTTGAATGGCTAAACCGATGAATAAAAAAAGTAAAAGGTAAAAACCATATAAACCAATTGTTTCAATTTGCTCAGTATATTCTTGCAGCATATTTTAGCTTCTTTTAAAAAAGGGAATATAGCATATAGATGCTATCGAAAATAGGCAAATATGTTTGTAAAAGCCTAGTCTCTATTAATCTTTTGTGTTCATTTGTATTGTTATTTATTCACCTTTTGTAACAAGGTGATGCCTATTATGTCTGGCTATTCTAATTAAATAGGCGATTTTGTACATAATAGTAAGTAAAATACAAACCGTCGACCTTGTCTAAATACTCTGTACAGCATGACACAGGTTTTAATTACTCACTTGTGCTTTCAAATGACGATGTTTCACTACTCACATCTAAGCAAAAAAGTTAACGACTAACCGGTTAAAGGTTTTTGCTTTCTCTGCATGCAGCCAATGACCAGTATCATTAATGATTTTAAGCCGCGCATTGGGAAATAATGTCATCACTGATTCCATACTTTTTTCATTAATATAATCAGAGCGTTCACCTTTAATGAATAAGGCTGAGTCTGTGTATTCACCCTCAATCGTTGGCCATCCACTGATCAAGTGATAATTGTGGTGTAAATTGTCAACATTATAAACGAAGTCAAAACCATCATCACCACGTTGATAAGACTTTAATAAAAATTGTCTTACTTCCGGCGTTTCTACATAACCTGCTAATATTTTTTCAGCTTCCGTACGGTTTTTTGCCTGCAATAAACTGACGGATTGTAAACCAGTAAATACGTCGCTGTGCCTATCGCCATAAGCAACTGGAGCTATATCTGCAACTATTAAGTTTTTAATGCGTTGTGGTTGTAGTAGGGCACAAGTCATCGCGATTTTTCCGCCCATGGAATGACCAACAACTGAAAATTTTTCAATGCCCAATGAGTCCGCTAGTTCAAATATATCTTCTGCCATTTCAGGGTAAGTCATGCTTCGACTACGTGGACTTTGTCCATGATTACGAACGTCCACTAAAATGACATCAAAATTAGCTTGCAACTCTTTTGCTAAGCCGGAAAGGTTAGATAAACTACCAAATAAACCGTGAATGATAAAAATAATCTCATTTTTATTAGCTGGTTCATGTTTAGCGGTTTGTTTTAGTTGGTAATTTAGTAGCATAAAAGCTCATTTTAAGTGAGAATAAATAAAGTTAAAAATAATAACAAATTATGCATTAAAGCTGAAAGTATTTACACCTCCATATTAATGGTTATGTGATTTTACTGTATTCCATTCAGCTAGTACAAATAAGTAAGGTAATGGGGAAATAATGAAAACGATCGAAATAGAAGATGATCTATATAAATATATTTTGAATAATATTGAAGCCTTCGGTGAAACACCCTCCCAAATTCTTCGTCGTTTACTGGCATTGTCTGAAGATAATACGGTCGAGAAAACCACTCCTGAGAAAAAAGTTAGTGTTGAAAATAAGTCTTCTACTCGAACTCATTCGACGCAACAACTTGCTCAACCCAATAAAAATAGAACAGAAAGCAATGTAACCGACCATAACCTAAGTGAAAATAGCGTAACCGAAAAAAATGAACATTTCCATCAAGGAGTGAAGCAATTATTCACAGACCCTGCTTTTACTTCTGAATCCGTGATAACTAATAAGTTCATGATGATGCTAACAACGATGTATTTTGAGAAAAAAGATGCATTTATTGAGGCGGCCGAAACAACTAAAGGTCGAACTCGTGCCTATTTAGGTACTGATTTACAGGATTTATTGAATTCCGATAACGAAGAAGAACTGGCTCAATTTAAAGCGAGCAAGCCTAGAATGATTCCACAAACGCCTTATTGGGTGATCACCAACGCAAATACTGGGCGTAAAAGAATTATTTTAACGCAAATGATGGCTTCAATGGGTTACCCGCATCATTTAATCGAACGCATTAAAGAAGAAATTTAATTTTATTTATTTTCATCACAATCTGAGGTACTTATGGCAATTCATCCACGCGCAGGCCAACCTGCACAAGCAAGTGATTTAGTTGATATTCCAAAATTAGTCTCTGCATACTATGTTAATCTCCCTGACGTTGAAGTGGCAGAGCAGCAAGTTGCATTTGGCACTTCGGGGCACCGAGGTAGTTCTTTTAAATATGCATTTACTGAATTACATATCCTTGCCATTACCCAAGCATTGGCCGAGTATCGTAAGGAAAAGGGGTATACTGGCCCTGTGTTTATTGGTAAAGATACACACGCATTATCTGAACCCGCTTTTATTTCAGCAGTACAAGTGCTGGTAGAAAATGGCATTAAAGTAGTGGTACAAAAAGGTGGCGGTTATACACCAACACCTGTTATTTCCCATGCAATCCTACAATACAATAAAGCGCATCCTGATTCTCTTGCCGATGGTATCGTTATTACACCTTCGCATAATCCACCTGAAGATGGTGGATTCAAATACAATCCACCTAATGGCGGTCCTGCAGATAGTGATGTTACTAAAATTATTCAAGATCGTGCCAATGAAATCTTAAATGATAATTATGATGATATTTTACAAGCTGACTTTGATGAAGCGATGCAGTCTGACTTAGTAGAAGAGTACGATTATATTCAACCTTATGTTGATGACTTAAAAAATGTTTTAGACTTAGAAGCCATTGCAAAAGCGGGTGTTAAAATTGGTGTGGATACACTAGGTGGCTCAGGTGTTGCTTACTGGCCTGTGATTGCTAAAACCTATGGTCTTGATATTGAAGTTGTTAATGACCGTGTCGACCCTACTTTTTCGTTTATGACACTAGATAAAGATGGCAAGATCCGTATGGATTGTTCATCACCTTATGCCATGGCAGGTTTGATCAAACTGAAAGACCATTTTGATGTGGCGATAGCTAATGACCCTGATTATGATCGTCATGGTATTGTGACTAAATCTTCTGGGTTGTTAAATCCAAATCATTACCTTGCGGTTGCTATCAATTACCTATTTACGCATCGAACTGGATGGTCGGATAAAGCGATTGTAGGTAAAACCCTAGTATCAAGTTCAATGATTGACCGTGTTGTAAATCAATTAGGTCGCGAAATGTCTGAAGTACCTGTTGGCTTCAAATGGTTTGTAGATGGACTTTTTGAAGGTAAGTTTGGTTTCGGTGGTGAAGAAAGTGCAGGGGCTTCTTTTTTACGTAAAGACGGTACCGTTTGGAGCACAGATAAAGACGGTATTATTTTGGCATTATTAGCCGCTGAAATTATTGCCGTGACCAAAAAAGATCCGGGCGAACACTACGCTGAATTTGCTGCAAAATTTGGCGCACCAGTTTACCAGCGTTTTGATGCGCCTGCTTCACCTGAACAAAAACAAGTCTTAGCAAACTTAACGCCTGAAATGGTGGAAGCTGAAACACTTGCCGGTGAAAAAATAACTGCTAAATTAACCCATGCACCGGGTAATGGTGCCGCTATTGGTGGGTTAAAAGTAACCACTGAAAATGGTTGGTTTGCAGCACGTCCATCGGGTACAGAGAATATTTATAAAATATATTCTGAATCCTTTTTAGGTGAAGATCATATCGCTTTAATTCAAAAAGAAGCACAAGAGATTGTGGCTCAAGCTTTTGCTAAAGCTGGTCTTTAATTAAAAATATAAATATATTTTAGGAATTGATAAAATAATTTAGATTCAAATAAAAAAGGCAAAGTGTTTACTTTGCCTTTTTTATGTCCCTTCAATAATCAGCTTCTTGATTTAAAAAATAATACCTACAGATTTTATTTTAATTAGAACAATTAGTTACCTTGATTAGTTACATATCCCCTTTAATTTTCCAAAATTTTAATTTGGAATTTAATAATCATATCGAGCCAAAAAATAGTGTTTGTTTGTTTTTTAAACTATATTTCAAAATAAAATTTATTTTTACATGACCATTTATTGTGATATATATCACAATGTTTATTTTGAATCTTAGTTTCAATAGCAATTTATTAAACTTGCGACCCAAACTGAGGGCATACTTTCTAAAGCATTACTTTAGAGGGGTGTTAAGGTATTATTTTAAATATTAGTACTTTCTCAATCACATTTTCAAAGAGTTTTATATGGAATAAAACTTTATCCTCACTTAACTAATAGGTATAACATGGCGACTAAAAAATCTAAAAAATCGGCAGCAAAGGATTCTGTAGCAGTGCCTACGGTTAGCAGTGCTGAAATGCAAAAAGCAATCATCGACCGCCTACATAAAGGCCTTGGGACTGATGAACATAAAGCAAATAATAAAGCGTGGTGGAATGCAACCTGTCAGGCTGTCAACGAATTAGTTTTTGAGAAACTGACAAAAACACAACAAACTCACTCAGAGCATGACACTCGCGCAGTGAACTATTTGTCCCTTGAGTTTTTAATGGGACGTTTGTTGTCTAATAACCTACAAAACTTGCAAGTTTTCCAAGTTACTGAAGAAGCGTTAAAAGGTCTAGGTAAAGACCTATATGAAATATGCGATGAAGAGCCGGATATGGCATTAGGTAATGGTGGTTTAGGCCGTCTTGCTGCTTGTTTTATTGATTCACTAGCAACACTTGGTTACCCTGCGATTGGCTACGGTATCCATTATGAACACGGACTATTTAAACAAGAATTCCAAGATGGTCGTCAAATTGAGCGTCCTGATACATGGCGTGAATACGGCAACCCATGGGAGATTTGCCGTCCTGAATCTATTCAACATATTCCTTTATATGGTTATGTTGAAACTGTGTTTGATCAAAAAGAAGGTTCTCGTAAAGTTTGGCATGCGGGACAAAAATTAAAAGGTGTTCCTTGGGATATTCCCATCGTAGGATACGGTGCTAAAACGGTTAATATTTTACGTTTATGGGAAAGTCGTGCCCATGAAGCCTTTGATTGGGACGTATTTAATGCCGGTGGTTATGTCGACTCACAAGTTGAAAAATCAAAAGCAGAGACTGTGTCTAAAGTACTTTATCCAAATGATTCAACGGATGCAGGTAAAGAGTTACGTTTAATTCAACAATACTTCTTCTGTGCTTGTTCAGTAAAAGATATCTTGCGTCGTTTTAAACGTGCAAATAAAGATTTATCGTTATTACCTGAAAAAGTGGCAATTCAATTAAATGACACTCACCCAACGATTGCTATTCCTGAATTAATGCGCATCTTAGTTGATGAAGAGGGATTAGATTGGGATTCTGCTTGGAAAATCTGTCAAGAAACCTTTGCTTACACCAACCATACTTTATTACCAGAAGCACTAGAGAAATGGTCTGTTGCACTGTTTGAAAAAGTATTACCGCGCCACTTAGAGATAATTTATGAAATTAACTCTCAATTCTTAGCTAATGTTGTTGAGAAAAAATGGCCTGGGGATGACCTTAAAAAAGAAAAATTATCTGTCATTGAAGAGTCGCAACAGCGCATGGTACGCATGGCTAACCTTTGTGTTATCACTGCGTATAAAGTCAATGGTGTTGCCGCGGTTCACTCAGAACTTGTTAAAACAGATCTATTCCCTGAGTTCCATGAATTGTTCCCAGGTAAATTAGTTAATGTAACGAATGGTGTAACGCCACGTCGTTGGTTGAAAGCTTGTAATGAAGGTTTAGCGACGTTATTAGATGAAACAATTGGTGATGATTGGGTGCTTAACTTAGATAAGTTGAAAGGCATTCTGCCAAAAGCTAAAGATGTTGCATTCCAAAAACGCTTTATGGACATTAAAAAAGAAAATAAAGTAGAGCTAGCTAAAATCATCAAAGATACAACCGGTGTTGAAGTCTCTGTTGATGCTATTTTTGATGTGCAAATCAAACGTCTACACGAGTACAAACGTCAGCAGTTAAATTTGATCCATATTTTAACGCTATACAAACGTTTACTTGAAAATCCTGATTATGACATGGTACCGCGTGTATTCCTATTTGGCGCTAAAGCCGCTCCTGGTTACCACATGGCCAAAGAAATTATTTTTGCATTGAATAAAATTGCAGACAAAGTGAATAACGATGAGCGTATTCAAGGCAAATTAAAAGTTGTCTTCTTACCAAACTATCGTATTTCATTGGCAGAAAAAATGTTCCCAGCAGCAGATATTTCTGAGCAAATTTCAACAGCCGGCCTAGAAGCATCGGGTACAGGTAACATGAAGTTCGCATTAAACGGTGCGTTAACTGTCGGTACCATGGATGGTGCAAATATCGAGATGGCTGAAGAGATTGGTGCTGAACATATGTTTATCTTCGGTTTAAGCGTTGATGAAGTAAAAGCATTAAAAGCAAGTGGTTATAATCCATACGATTATTACTACAAAAATCCAGAGTTAAAAGCAGTACTTGATTGGTTAGATACTGACTTCTTTACACCTGGGCATGCTGGCTTATTGTCTGATATTAAACGTAGTTTATTGGAATGGGGCGATGAATATTTATGTCTTGCTGATTACGCATCTTATGTTGCTGCTCATCAAGATATCGATACACTTTATCGTGACCAGTCAGCTTGGGCTGAAAAGGCTATTCTGAATGCAGGCGCAATGGGTAAATTTAACTCTGACCGCTCAATTGAAGATTATGCAAGCAAAATTTGGAAATTAGAAAAATTTCCTGCAGCTTAATGATTTAAATCATTAAAAGGTAAAAGGCGACATTTTATATGTCGCCTTTTTTGTTTAAAGCGAGCTACAATCTGACCACTTGTATAATAAACACAGAGGTAAATATGTCTGACAATATCCAAACTCAAGAAAACGATGTATGCGAAGCATGTGGTACTATTGTTGAGCTAGGCAGTGTTATCGCAGAAAATGACACACTACTTGTGTTGCCTTTTAGCGGACCAGATCAAGCCAGTGTTGAACAGTTAGCAGATAAATATATTAAAGCGGCAAAAGCACGTTTTGCAACAGTAAAAGTAGACGTGGATTTTCAACAAACTAATGACGGTGTTGAAAGCAAAGTCTCACTACAGTTTGAATGTACCGCTGAAAAACTTATTTTTGAAATGGGTTTAAGTGCAATCTAGCTATTTTGGAAAACTAGGATAAGTAGGGCCAATGAAGTACAGGACCTTGTAAATAATTCCTTCCAACTTTTCTATTAAACTCCATTACCGAATTAGCCATTATTATCCCAATTTAAGAGAGGAATAAGCGTTTGCTTGTTCCTTTTTTTATTTAATCCTTAAATTAATGGATTTTTTTACCCGCTATTACAAACTTCATTTCTTGTTTTTCCGCTTAATCGTTATACTACGCACTTATTTTCTATTTTTACTTCCTTGGAGCATACATTGCTAATTAAAGATTTACCCATTGATCAGCGTTTGATCACTTCTGTTTCACATTTAGGTTTTACTGAAACAACACAAATTCAAGCTGAAGCTGTGCCGATTGCTGTATCTGGGAAAGATCTTTTAGCATCATCTAAAACGGGCTCAGGTAAAACGCTAGCTTATTTATTACCGGCAATGCAGCGTGTATTAAAAACACGCGCTTTAACTCGTCGAGATCCTCGTGTACTTATCCTGACACCAACCCGCGAACTTGCAAAACAAGTTTATTCGCAGTTACGTTTGTTAGTCTCTAATACCAGTATTAAGTCTATTCTAGTGTTGGGTGGGGAAAACTTTAACGATCAAGTGAAAGCGATTGATAAACACCCTCACTTTATTGTTGGTACACCGGGACGTATTGTTGATCACCTTAAAAAAGGGTTATTACATTTACCCGGCTTAGAATTACTGATCTTAGATGAAGCGGATCGCATGCTTGATTTAGGTTTTGCAGAGCAATTAACTGCGATTAATGAAGCTGCAAATCATCGTCTACGCCAAACGTTGATGTTTTCTGCAACTCTCGGTCATGGTGAAGTGAATGAATTTGCAGGACATTTATTAAAGTCACCAATTCGTATCGCAGTGGGTGAAGAAAACCAGCAGCACAGTGAAATTACGCAACGCTTTTATTTGGCTGATAACCTAAACCAAAAAGAAAAGTTATTGTTTCACTTTCTGAAAGAAGAAAAAATCGATCAAGCAATTATCTTTACGGCTACGCGTGCTGATACTGAACGTCTAAGTGCTATTTTAATAGAGAAAGGTATGCTTGCGGCCGCTTTACATGGGGATCTTACCCAGAGTAATCGTAACCAAATAATGGATGCTTTCTCACGCGGTAAAAATAAAATATTAGTGACTACGGATATCGCTTCACGTGGGTTAGATTTAATCCATGTTAGCCACGTTTTTAACTTTGATATTCCAAAGCATACTGAAGAATATATACACCGTATTGGCCGAACTGGACGTGCAGGTGAATTAGGTGATGCCATTTCTATTATTGGTCCTAAAGATTGGGACAACTTTAAAAAAGTAGAAAGCTTTGTTGCACAAACTATCACTTTTGACAAAGTAGAAGGTATTAACCCAAAATTTAAAGGTTTAAAACCAGTACAGAAGAAAGTTGTTAAAGCTAAAAAAGTGCTTGAAGATAAGAAAAAACCAATGGCTAAAAAAGCCAAAGTAAGTACTAAAAAGCAAGAACATGTTTTTCATGAGTCTATCGATGTGGGTGCTGCACCAATGCGTCGTAAGAAAAGAATTATTGTTGATGATTCCGAAGACTAATATACGTAAGTATTAATTTATATAAGAATTGATTTGTATAAGTTTTGATTGAACGATTTATATCGAAGCAATAGCATTTAATAAATGCCTTAATGAGCGATCATTGAGGCATTTTTTTTGCGTATAAAGTTTCAATTTAACTCGCTGATCTTTTTCTTTGTTGATTCGTATTAATTACGATAGTGCTTAATTAACTCAAATATGTTTATTATGTTAGTTAGATAAGGCTAGAAAAGTTAATAAACTTACTAATTTTAAGGCCTTTATCGCTGAACTAAATAATGTCGGTATTCAATAACCATAGGGGCACGAGTTGTGGACGTAAATAAATTAAAAAAACGAGACTTACTACAGGCTTTTGATTTAGTCACCACTAAGGGAATAAAGACAGACGGAGTGTATGAGCTATCAGGTGTAAAAGCATCTCAGGATTTTGATGGTTATACATGCTGGTTATCATTTAAAGATTTAACGGTGACTTTATTATTCCACGGTGCTTTTGATATGGATTATGAGGACGAAGACACACAGAAAGCATTTTTTAAAAAAATATCTAATATGTTAGCTGATAAAGACAGTTTCTGATTATCTCAACGATTTAATTAACAATCTAACTAACAATCTAAGAAAAAATCTAAAAAAATAGATGTGAAGATTAAATTTATCAATACATTCTTTAATTCGCTTTAAATTTAACCACTAAACCTTTCTATTATAGGGCATAGCATGAGTAAATTAACATCCAACAATACGATTGATGCATCGGAAGTTGTTAAGTTTGAAGCAATGGCTGAAGAGTGGTGGGATCCAAAAGGAAAGTTTAAACCGTTGCATATGCTCAACCCTTTACGAGTGCAATATATCGTTGGGCAGATTGCTACACAGTTTAATCGAGACTTAAATAGCTTAATGCCTTTCAAAGGCTTACGACTATTAGATATTGGGTGTGGCGGCGGTTTGTTAAGTGAACCCATGGCCCGTTTAGGCGCTGAAGTGATAGGAGCAGATGTTGCACCCAAAAATATTCCAGTTGCCCAAGCTCACGCCAAACAATCAGGTTTAACAATAGACTATCGTAATACGGTGGCTGAAGCGTTGGTTGATGAAGGCGAACTGTTTGATGTGATCCTCAATATGGAAGTCATCGAGCATGTTGCACAACCACAAATGCTAATTAATGCTTGTGCAGCCTTGTTGAAAAAGGATGGGATAATGCTTTGCTCTACTATCAATCGCACTCCCAAGAGCTATATAGTCGCTATTATTGGGGCAGAAAGAGTGATGCGTTGGCTACCTATCGGCACACATCAATGGCATAAGTTTATTAAACCACCAGAGCTTGCAGATATGTTTAAAGTGGCAAGTCTGTCATTGAATGATAAGAGTGGATTTGTTTTTAACCCGGTATTATGGCGTTGGTCACTATCAGGCTCAGATTTATCTGTTAATTATGTTATGGCGGTGACTAAATCTTAATAACTAAATCTTAATAACTAAACCTTAATAACTAAACCTTAATAACTAAACCTTAATAACTAAACCTTAATAACTAAACCTTAATAACTAACTATCAATAATTAAGTTTCAATAACTCAGCCAAAATAAGCTACAACATAGTTAAGGGTTAACTCACGTGTTTTTTATAGATGTTTTAATCTAAAGCTTTATTTTATACTTGTTATCATATCATTTGATTTATTATTAACCATCATCATAAACTTAAATAGAAAGTGATCTAATATCATTATCTATTCGTTTAAACGAGTCATCGTTAAAATTTATATGCTCAAAAGGAGCTTTTTGTGTCACGTTTTTCAGGCATTACCGATAACCCTCACCAAGAAGGCCGCTTCCATCAAAAAACAGGTATTTTACTGACTAATTTGGGAAGTCCCGATGCGCCAACAACAAGTTCGGTGCGTACTTATCTAAACGAATTTTTATCTGATCGTCGAATTGTAGAAATTCCACGCTTAATTTGGATGATGATTTTACACGGTATTATTTTACGAATACGACCTAAACGTTCAGCAAAGCTGTATCAAAGTATTTGGACCGAGAATGGGTCGCCGCTAACACATATTACCCGCTTACAAAGAGATAAGTTAAGTGCTCTTTTAAAGCAACAGGGATATGAAAATACAGAAGTAGTGATGAGCATGCGTTATGGTAATCCTTCCATTAAGTCGGGTTTAGAGGAACTGCGTGAGAAAGGTTTTACTCGTATTGTCGTGTTACCTTTATACCCTCAATATTCAAGCCCAACAACGGGGTCCACATTTGATGCCGTCGCCAATGTATTACGTGAATGGCGTTGGGTACCAGAGTTGCACTTTATAAATGGCTATCATAAAAACTCAGCTTATATTGACTCTCTTGCTAATAGCATTAGTGAAGATTTAGCGAAAAATGGAATGCCACAAAAACTAGTCTTTTCTTATCACGGCATGCCAAAACTGTTTTTAGACAATGGCGATCCTTACCATTGTTTATGTTTACAAACGACACGTTTAGTTGTTGAAAAGTTAGGGTTAGATAAAGACAAGGTGATTAGTACTTTCCAAAGTCGCTTCGGCAAAGCTGAATGGTTAAAACCTTACACTGATGAAACATTGAAAGGCTTTCCTGAGCAAGGCATTAAAGATATCGCAATTATCAGCCCAGCTTTTAGTGCCGATTGCCTAGAAACATTAGAAGAGATTGAGAGTGAAAATAGAGAAATATTTGAACATGCTGGTGGTGAAAAATACCGATATATTGCCGCTTTAAATGACCGAGATGATCATATCGAAGCAATGTTAGACATACTAAAACCAAATCTGTAACAGAAGTTCTTTAGTCTCTATTTTTTAGTATTTATTTGTTTAAATAAAAAGTGTTTGTTAATGAAAAAAGTTAAATCGTAACAAGAATTACCCACTAAGTTGTAAACACTGCATTAATAAAAGTACTCGTAAATAATACACTAATAAAAAACCTCAATGAGTGATCGCTCATTGAGGTTTTTGTATTTCTAAGGTTTGTTCTTGTATATTGTTATAGTGCTTTTTCTGTTGGCTCTTGTTTTGCCGCCACTTCTTTTGTCATTTGGTAAGCATCTGTACCCCATAACGGCACAGTTGAAAGGCTATGTTTGAAACTGCCTGATGTTTCCTTAGTAGAGTAAGAAACATACATTAGGGTTTGGTTTTCTGGATCATATACACGTCTAATTTTCATGGTTTTGAAAAAGATGCTTTTTGATTTTTTAAACACAACATCACCCGATTTACTTTTATCTATTTCAGCGATCATCGCTGAGGTGATAGGGCCCGTTTGTCTACATGATATTGCACTATCACTTGGATCTGAAAAACTTAGATCCGCTTCTATTGACGCAACATGACAAGTCACACCAGAGACAATAGGATCTTTTAACATATTGAGTTTAATATCTTGAGTGGTGAATAAACCTAAGCTGACATCACCGACTTCATCTTGCGAGCAGCCTCTTAATACAAAGAAGCCGACCACGATCAGCACTAGTATCATTGCCACTAATTTTAATTTTTTTAACATATTATTTCCTATTTTTTGAAATCCCAAGATAGATTAGATACTAACTGGCATTGATCGCATTTAAAATCAAAAATATCAAATAACGGTATTTTTAATCGCCACTCTCCACCACAGCTTGGACAAGGTCTTTCTTGTTCTTGCTTTAAAGATTCGCCTGCAACACGGTACAAATAATAATAAGTAGGTACTTTAGTTATATATTGAATGCGTTTGCATAAATTGCTGCCACGATGGAAAAATTTACTACTAATATCACCTAATTCTTTTAAGGCTGCACTAGAAACTGCGGAGCCATTCATTTGTAATTCATCTAAATTCACCCACTCTTCTTGCCACTTTATCGCGCTTTTACGGTCGCCATTACTAATCTCTTCAGGCGTTCGATAAAGTGGAATAGGGGCTAATGTTTCACCGCAGCGAATCGGTGAGCATGTATCTAAAAAAGTGGTATATAAAATCTGCCAACTAGGCGTAAAGTTAGTCGCGCACTGTTGCGAGTTTAAATCTTCGGCAATAGTTTTGATTTTAGGTGAAAGTAAACCTGCTTTGGTGAGTCCCTCTAATGCGTGATTAACCTGCGGGCTATTAAAGCCGGCACTTAAACTCTGTTCTTCTGGGCAAACCAATCGTGTGGTAAATATAGCGCCTTGCATAGCAACAGGAAACTCCCTACCGAGAATTTGTCCATTATACCGTAACATGTCTAAATAATTATTAATGGCCCGTTCAACGCTTGCATATTGTGTATCCTGGTAACATTCAAAGCTTAATTCCTTAATAAACACTATTATTCTTCCATCGCAATATCAGAAGTATTTTTGATACGCTCTTTAAGTGTGTCAATTTGTACTTTTAACGTATTGATCTCTTCTTTGAGCGGGTTAATGGCCAGTGCTATTTTACTATTGATAATCTCATCAATACTACCATTTACGGATTGAGAAGTTGCTCCCGTTAAGGAAGGCTCAGTAGGAATATCTATTTGTTTATTAGGGTTATCTTGCCATAGCTTTAAACCTTGTATAATTGCAGGCAAGGGGGTGTTTTTAGGTAAACGCGCTTTAATTAAAGCGGTATTAGGTGTTTTGCCTTCTTTAGCAAGTTGTTGGGCAACTAAGATAATGCGATCCATGAAGTGACCTTTTTAATATAATGTATTTTCATCGTCTACAAAACGATAAGCGGGCAGTTGAAAGCGCGGTTTCACTAAACCATTCAATGTTAATGTACCTTGGTAGCTATCGGTTCCATCGCTACTGAATTCAAAAATGAAACTCGCTTGTAAGAAATCGCTGCCTAATTTGAAATTAAAACGAGAACGAGCGACGGAAAGAAGCTGTAAATCAAGTTTATTACAGTGTTGTTCTATTAACGTTTTAGCAAGTTCAGATTGTTGGCGCAACCGCCATACGGTGGTACCAATCAACACCATGCCAAGAATAAACAACAAATCCCACATAATCATTCTTAACTCGCTTTTAAGTGTTTGCTTTTAGGCCTGAAAATAATAAACCAATAGCCTCTGATAACGCAGGCGAACGGGCAGTTAAACGTAATTGTTTTAATACTTTATCTCTTAATGAGGGGATAGCGACCAAATCAGCAAAAAGTTGTGGAAATAGTGCTTTATGGTGATTCGCTAACGATTCAAAGTATCGGTTTAATAAGGTTTCATCTTCTAATTGTGTCCAACAGCGTCCTGCTATAGTGATGTACCAGTCTGCTTGATGTACTAATTGCGATGAAAACTGATCATTTAAAAGCTGTTTAATCATCGCCTGCTCATTTTTATTTTCTAAGCTACTTGCAGAGCTATTTTCTATGTCACTTTCTTGCTTACTTGCTGTGCTGCTTGCTAATGCTCTTAATAATAAGATAGCACTAGTTTCTTGCCCTTGTTGCAAACGTTTATTGGCTTGCTGTGCAATGCTGGTAGCCAGTTCATTACTTATTTGTGTTTGATTCTCAAGGCACAAAGATAGAGTTTGTAGAGGTTGCTCAGGTAGATAATCCAAGGCATCAATTATTTTCTGCTGGTTATTCTCATGATCTAAACGAGCTGCTAAATCAGCAAAACCTTGTAAACCTAAGTTTTGCCAATCCTGCCAGTCACCTTGTCCTGAAAAATAGTGTTGGATAGGTGCATAAAAAGACGACGCAGGACGAATAAAAGCGCTGTTTATATTGGCATTGAAAATGGCAAGTTTTTCTGCGCTTGGTTTAAATACAAAAGGGTTACTAGCCAGCCTTTCTTGTAATTTATCACTAACATCTGCCGTGAGATCTTCGCCCATCGCTTCAACGACCATGCGAATAAAGCTTGTCTGCGCGGTTATTTTTATTAGCCCTTGTTCGTCTAAAGGCATTTTTAAAAACCAAATAAAATGTTCTTTTTGAGCCGCGACTTGCCAAAATGTTAATGCAATGAAAGCATGCTGCTGAATCGGGAAAGGGTAGGCCATTTCATTTTTAGCTATTTTTTGGAATTCGCTGTTATTAATTTTTTGCACAATACGTCCTAAATCATACGCTCGATATTGGCATTGGGCTTGTTCTAAAAAATCAGTCAGTGTATTCATGCTCATAGAAAGGCTATCTTAGTAATTAATGGAGGGATGATTATATACAGGTCTGCACAAGACCTCTATGTCGTTATGTCTAACTATCCGTAATTTGAAATAAAAAGCCAGACAATCAAGATCATTAACCACTATCACTAACCAATAATATTAACCGATACCTTTAACTAATATCGTTAATCAATTCCAGCAAATATTTCACTCAAATAAAGGATTAAATGTGTGCATATTTATTCGGCCTATATTGAAGGGCTCTATTAATTGGGCTATGGACTAAATGCTAGGTAAAAGTATTAACTTAGAATATTGCTATCCATATTATTGTTAGTTGATTGTTGCCGGCTTACGAATATTAATATGGATATGAAATCTAAATTAAGAGAGTGATTTTAAAGAACGAAGAAACAAGCCTAAACCGCCGACCGCTAACACTAGAATTACAATCAGGTCAAAAGATGACATGCTATGTAAACTAAAGCGAATTGATGAAATAACACCAAAAATTAAAGCGGTGATAGAGCCTATGGCAAGTAACCAGCCTAGGATGTTTTTAGCATTATAAAAGATCATGCCAATACCTAGTATAAAAGGGATCATAATCGTTCCACCCGTAATGCCAATGCCACTACCGAAACTATGTAAGCTATAAATGCGCGAACTTAAGCCAAAATTTGATGAGACAGTGATTGCATTAAGTAACATATAAAAGCCTCCACACATCATGATTAAGCCAATAAAAAAATGCCCGATACCACCAGAGTTTCCTCCTGCTCCATTCATTGTTTACTTCCTTTTTATTTTGTTCTTTATGTTACCGATACGAGGGATATAGTTATGATTTTAAATCAGCTTAAGTTTAAACCTAAATCATATACAAAGAGTAATTTACATTGTTATTACTTTCAAATTATTATTTCGGAATTGGTTGCGCTTATAAGCGGAATCCAAGGTAACAATTACTCTGTAAATGTTGCCTTTTCAGTCTCGTGGATAAAGTAGAATAAAGCGAGAGCTTTTTATATTAAACAGTAGACATAAAAAAGCCCCGTTAATTAACGAGGCTAAATAATATTATTAATTTCTAGATTCGCATAATAAGTTCAGTTTTATTTAGATTGCTTTTTTTTTACGAGACCAGCCTAAACCAAGTAAACCAATACCAAATAATGCAATTGAAGCAGGCTCAGGAATCGACGATACTTTACCAAATATTTTTTGTGCTATGCCATAAGTCGATGTATTAACTGACCCATCAAAATCAGTATTATAAAAAAGTGAAGCAGTTGCTGGCCCTACAATAGTCAAGTTTGTTGCTTGTGAAAAATCATGATGTTGAGCTAAAAAATAATTACCCGCAGATAATTCGATGTCTAAATTTGAAATTAAAAATGAAGTGATATTAACCGTGTCACCGAATGGGGTCGTTAATAGAGATTGAGATGTTGATGCTTTAATTGTAGCTTCATAAGTTGCCGCACCTAAATCAGCGATACCGGTTGTACTTGGTGCTTCAAATATTTTCCAAGTTGTTGATTGATAATTTGCATTACCTACCGCTGCCCTATCAACTGCAAAAAATTCAAAACCAGTAATAGTCCAGTCAGTAGATGCTGTAAAAGCTGACATTGCCGTCCACTGCTCTGCGCCACAGCCCTGTGCTACACATAGACCAGAGTCGTCATCTGGTGCACCTGTATCTAATAAAATGCCTGCATTAGCAGTTATGCTAGCAAATAACAAAACAAACATGCTTATAATTTTATTCATATTTTAATTCCTTGGCTTTAATTTCTACCCTAATAGTAATATCTAATGCAATTATTGTTCCTGTTTTTTAAGCGTCTGATTTTATGAGTTTAAATTTAACTTTATATTAAGTATTAGTAATAGTGTAAAAATAACTGACACTTTTTGATGGTCATATTCGGTATTTTTTACTTTTAAAGCCAAATAACCACGAAGGCACGAAGGGAGGTTAGGTCGAAACAATAATTTTTACTCTTTTTAGGATTTCTTCGTGCTCTTCGTGAAGCGCAGCGCTTCGTGGTTGGGTTGCTTATGCTCTTCGGTGTTTTAAAATCAAAAATAAAAAGCAAATTAACCACGAAGGCACGAAGAGTAAAGAAGTAAGAGCAAAACAATAAATACAAGGGAATTATTTTTAGTTTTTTGCTTCGTGTTCTTCGTGAAGCGCTTCGTGGTTGCTTGAGTTTTTAAAGTCAAAAGGCAATGAACCACGAAGGCACCAAGGGTAAAGAAGATAAGCTCTAAACAATAAATATAATAGCAACTACTACAGCGTTTATTGTTTAGTTTTTCTTCGTATTTACGTGAATCTAAATTTGTCTGTTTTGATTAAACACATTCTCTATTTCAGTCAAACTAGTTGGATCGTCAATGGTTGATGGCGTGACGTATTTTTCTCCATCTGCAACCTGTTTAATTGTTCGACGTAATACTTTCCCCGAGCGTGTTTTAGGCAAGCGATTAACAATCACTACTTTTCTAAAGCTCGCCACCGCGCCTATTTCATCGCGCATTTTTTGTAATAACTCTTTTTCCACATTACCATCTACTGAATAGTGGCCATCTTTGAGTACTACAAAGCCAAAGGGGATCTGTCCTTTTAATTCGTCATGCGCACCAATTACGGCACATTCGGCGACATCATCATGAGCACTCAAGATTTCTTCCATCTCACCGGTAGATAAACGATGCCCTGCCACATTAATTACATCATCGGTTCTGCCCATCACAAACAAGTAACCGTCGGAATCAATATAGCCACCGTCACCGGAAACATAATAACCAGGAAACTGTGTTAAATAACCACTTTGAAAGCGATCATGGTTACGCCAAACCGTTGCTAAACAACCCGGTGGTAAGGGTAATTTTATAACAATAATGCCCTGTGTATTGACGGGAACTTGATCACCTAGTTCATCTAAAATTTGCACATCAAAACCTGGGGTTGGTTTAGTCGAAGAACCAGGTTTCAATGGAAATTTTTCCAAACCAAGGGGATTGCCTGAAATAGCCCAACCCGTTTCCGTTTGCCACCAATGATCGACCACTGGTCGCTGCGTTTTTTGCTCTACCCATTTTAACGTGGGTGGGTCTAAACGCTCGCCGGCCATAAAGATGGTACGTAATGCAGGCATCGGATATTGCTTAATCAATTCGCCCTCAGGATCTTCTTTTTTAATCGCTCTAAATGCAGTCGGAGCAGAAAATAAAATATTAACATGGTGTTCTTCACACACTCGCCAGAAAGCCGCTGGATCAGGTGTTCTAACTGGTTTTCCTTCATACAATACGGTGGTGCAGCCGTGAATAAGCGGAGCGTAAACGATATAAGAATGTCCTACTACCCAACCAACATCCGAAGCCGCCCAAAATACGTCACCTGGTTTTGCGTTATAAATTGTCGACATACTGTACTTCATTGAGACTGCATGTCCGCCATGTTCACGTACCACGCCCTTCGGTTTTCCGGTTGTACCAGAGGTATATAATACATAAAGCGGATCGTTTGCATTCACGGGCACGCAATCATGTGCCATGGATTTTTCTAATTGTAACGACCAATCTAAATCACGATCTTCTACTCCTGGGTTGCTGTTAAGCTCAGCAGGGCATTGTTCACGCTGCAATACGATCACTTTTTCAGGTTTCCAGCGACTGTCCATGATCGCTTTATTGACCATTGGCATATAAGGAATGATTTTTTGTACTTCGATTCCACAGGACGCTGTCATAATCACTTTTGGCTCTGCATCTTCGAGTCTAATCGCTAATTCATTTGCAGCAAAACCACCAAATACCACTGAATGTATTGCGCCCAAGCGGGCACAGGCAAGCATCGCCATTACTGCTTCTGGGATCATTGGCATATAAATAATAACGCGATCCCCTTTAACAACACCCAGATCAGCAAGCATACCTGCGGTACGAGCCACTTGATCGGTTAATTGTTGATAGCTGTAATGTTGCTTTTTCCCAGTGACCGGCGAATCATAGATCAAGGCTGTTTGCTCTGCTCGACCATTAATAACGTGATAATCTAAGGCAAGGAAACAAGTATTTAATTGGCCATCTGCATACCAACGGTCGATGCCGTTTTCATCTTTTTGTAAGATAGTTTTTGGAAATTTATACCATTCAATTGCTTTTGCTTGCTCTTCCCAAAATTTTTCTGGATTATTTTTCGCTTGCTCAAATTCTTTTTGATATGCAGACATAATTATCTTCCTTTTAATTAATCATGATAAAGAGGTGTTGTGATTGCGTTATCATCAATAACTACTTAATAACTATTCAATAGCTAGAGATTAACCACGCAATAGTCATTAACATCAGATAGCGATGACAACGACCTCTTTTATCTGGCCTAATTTTCTGTTGATACGTTTCCTTTGCATGCTAGCCATTATTGATAGTGGCTAGCAGTCGATTGATGCTAAAGCGCCTTTTATATTGTTGATGCAGGCACTCTTACCCAACCTTCCATTAATATTCGAGCACTACGACTCATTGTTGCTTTCTCAACAATCCATTGACCCTGTTGTTGAGTCGCTTTTGCTCCTACCTTTAAAGTTCCCGAAGGGTGTCCAAAAGTGATTGATTGATGCTCGCCTCCTCCTGCCGCAATATTCACTAATGTGCCAGGTATCGCAGCTGCGGTACCAATTGCTACGGCAGCTGTCCCCATCATCGCATGGTGTAATTTACCCATTGATAACGCTCGTACATTGAGGTCAATCTGCGCCTTGCTGATCTGTTTGCCACTTGAAGCAACATAATCATGAGCAGGGCTGACAAATGCTATTTTTGGCGTATGTTGACGTGAAGCCGCTTCATCTAAGTGCTTAATTAAGCCCATTTTCATAGCCGCATGGGCACGAATCGTTTCAAATTTTTGTAATGCATCAGCATCAGAATTAATGGCATCTTGTCCTTCAGTACCGAGATAACCCAAAGCTTTGGCCTCTAAAAATACCGTAGCGATACCTGCGTTAATCATGGTCGCCTCAAAAGTACCAATATCAGGAACATGTAATTGATCCACCAAATTATTGGTTGGAAACATGGCATTATCAGCATCTGAGGGATCGACAAATTCCACTACAATTTCCGCGGCAGGGAAGGTCACGCCATCTAATTCAAAATCACCAATTTCTTGTACTTGGCCATTACAAATAGGGATATGCGCAATAATAGTTTTACTGATATTAACTTGCCATATTCGTACCACTGCAAAACCATTGTAAGGAATATTAGCCGGTTCAATCAGGCCCGCATGGATAGCAAATGCACCCACGGCAGCAGACAAATTGCCGCAATTACCACTCCAGTCGATAAAGGCTTTATCAATTGCAACTTGACCAAATAGGTAATCAACATCGTGATCGGCTTTATCACTTTCAGAAACAATGACCGTTTTACTGGTACTAGATGTTGCTCCACCTAAGCCATCTGTTTGTTTGCCGTAGGGATCTGGGCTACCGATAACACGCAACAACAATGCATCGCGTGCTTGTCCTGCTTGCTGTGCAACTTCAGGAAGGTCATGCAGGTTAAAAAATAATCCTTTACTGGTGCCCCCACGCATATAAGTCGCTGCTATTTTGATCTGAGGTTGAAATGTTTTTGCAGCGCTTGTTAACGTATTACTCATGTTCGGCTCCTTGCTGCGATGATTGCAGAAAATCTTCGGCAAAACGTTGTAAAATGCCTCCCGCATCGTAAATAGACACTTCTTCAGCGGTATCAAGACGACATTTTACTAGAACATTTACAACGTCACCGTTAACTCGGTTAATCACTAAAGTAAGTTGCGCGCCTGGGCTACGGTCGCCAATCACATCAAAGGTTTCAGTACCATCAATGGCATAGGTATGGCGATTTTCATTATTAATAAACTCTACTGGAAGCACACCCATACCCACTAAGTTGGTACGATGAATACGCTCAAATCCTTCAGCAACAATTACTTCAACACCAGCTAGACGAACCCCTTTGGCTGCCCAGTCGCGAGAAGAACCTTGTCCATAATCTGCACCGGCGACAATGATCAAAGGTTGTTTACGTTGCATATAGGTTTCAATCGCTTCCCACATGCGTTTTACTTCACCCTCAGGCTCAACACGTGCCAGTGAACCCTGTGTTACTTCACCATTATTAGTGACCATTTCGTTAAATAATTTAGGATTCGCAAAGGTGGCACGTTGCGCTGTTAAATGGTCACCTCGATGAGTTGCATAGGAATTAAAATCTACTTCAGGTAATCCCATTTTATCGAGGTAAGCACCCGCTGCACTATCTAACATAATGGCATTAGAAGGCGATAAGTGATCCGTGGTGATATTGTCTCCAAGCACAGCTAATGGGCGCATGCCTTTTAAAGCGCGCTCACCTGCTAATGCACCTTCCCAATATGGAGGGCGGCGAATATAGGTACTTTGAGGTCGCCAATCATAAAGTGGGTCAATAGCGGCAACGTCATTACCGTAATCAACTTTAATATCAAACATCGGCTCATAGACGGCTCTAAATTGCTCCGGTTTAACACTTTCTTTAATCACTTGATCAATTTCAGCATCACTTGGCCAAATATCTTTTAAAGTGATGTTATTACCTTGAGCGTCAACACCTAGCGCATCTTTTTCTATATCAAAACGTATCGTGCCTGCAATCGCATAAGCCACTACAAGGGGAGGGGAAGCGATAAATGCTTGTTTAGCATAGGGATGAATACGTCCATCAAAGTTACGATTACCGGAAAGCACCGCGGTGCTGTACAGGTCTCGATCAATAATTTCTTGCTGTATTTTAGGATCTAACGCGCCACTCATACCATTACAAGTAGTACAAGCAAACCCAACAATGCCAAAACCAAGCTGCTCTAATTCAGTTAATAAATTTGCTTCTTCAAGGTACAACTGCACCGCTTTTGAACCCGGTGCTAAAGAGGTTTTAACCCAAGGTTTGCGGGTTAATCCTAACTTATTGGCATTTCTTGCTAACAACGCTGCCGCAATCACATTGCGTGGGTTAGAGGTATTAGTACAACTGGTAATGGCCGCGATAATACAAGCACCATCGGGCATCTTAGTACTTCCATCCTCATGTTTATCCATTACACCTGCAATACCTTTGCTAACAAGGTCTGCAGTGGCAACGCGACGATGCGGGTTAGAAGGTCCTGCGATATTGCGTCCAACGGCAGATAAATCAAAGTTCAGTACACGTTCATACTGCGCTTCTTTTAATGCATCAGCCCAAAGGCCTGTTTGTTTTGCGTAGTTTTCAACGAGTTTTATCTGTTTTTCTTCTCGACCTGTTAAACGTAAGTAATCGATAGTTTTCTGATCGATATAAAACATGCCAGCAGAAGCCCCAAATTCAGGGGTCATGTTGGAAATAGTTGCTCGATCACCTAACGTTAAATCAGCAGCACCTTCACCATAAAACTCTAAATAACAAGATACTACTTTTTGTTGGCGAAGAAACTCAGTGATCGCTAAAACAATGTCCGTAGCTGTAATGCCTTCTTGGCGTTTACCAAATAAATTAACGCCTACAATATTAGGTAGGCGCATATAAGAAGGGCGACCTAACATAACGCTTTCTGCTTCTAAGCCTCCCACACCCACTGCAATGACACCCAGTGCATCAACATGTGGTGTATGACTGTCTGTTCCTACAAGCGTGTCGGGGAAAGCAACACCGTCTCGGCTTTGAATAACCGGCGACATTTTTTCTAAATTAATTTGATGCATAATGCCGTTGCCGGGTTGGATCACATCAATATTTTCAAAGGCTTTTTTGGTCCAATTGATAAAATGAAAGCGATCTTCATTTCGTCTATCTTCTATCGCTCGGTTTTTTTCAAAGGCATCTTTTTCGAAGCCCGCGTGTTCAACTGCTAATGAATGATCCACAATCAGTTGAGTCGGTACTACTGGATTAACCTTAGCGGGATCGCCACCTTTTGCTGCAATCGCATCGCGTAAACCGGCCAGATCAACCAAGGCTGTTTGACCTAAAATATCATGGCAAACAACACGCGCTGGGTACCAAGGAAAATCTAAATCTTGTTTACGTTCTATTAGCTGTAATAGCGAATCATGCAAATCCTTAGGATCACAACGGCGAACTAAATTTTCAGCGAATACCCGTGAGGTATAAGGTAATTTTTGATAAGCGCCAGGTTTAATCTCATCCACAGCTTGTTGCGTATCAAAATAGTCTATATTGCTGCCTGCTAGCGGTTTGCGATATTGAGTATTGTTCATCACATTTATCCTTGCATTACGGTTGCTTTTTCACGTGTTTCAATAGGAGTGACGACGCGTGGTTCACTGCCCGTATAATCTGCACTTGGGCGGATAATACGGTTATTTGAACGTTGCTCCATAATATGAGCCGCCCATCCTGTTAAACGTGAACAAACAAAAATAGGTGTAAATAATTTGGTAGGAATGCCGAGATAGTTATAAGTTGAAGCATGGAAAAAATCGGCATTACAAAATAGCTTTTTGGTATCCCACATAAACTCTTCACAGGCGACGGAAATATCATATAAGCTACTGTCGCCATTTTCTTGAGCGAGTTTTTCAGACCATTTTTTAATAATGATGTTGCGTGGATCTGAGGTTCTGTATACGGCATGGCCAAAGCCCATAATTTTCTCTTTGCGAGCTAACATTTCTGCCATTTTTACTTTAGCGTCCTGTGGCGAACTGAATTTTTCAATCATATCCATTGCCGCTTCATTTGCTCCACCATGAAGGGGGCCACGTAAGGTACCGATAGCACCTGTCACACATGAAAATAGATCTGATAACGTTGATGCACAAACACGAGCTGCAAAGGTAGATGCATTAAATTCGTGCTCAGCATATAAAATGAGGGAAACATCCATCACGCGCTGATGTTGCTTAGAGGCAGTTTCACCATTAAGCAATTTTAGAAAATGTCCACCCAGGCTGTCTTGATCAGTGACACAATCTATTTCAATCCCTTGATGTGAGAATTTATACCAGTAACACATGATCGCAGGGAAAGCCGCCAATAAACGGTTAGCGGCATGTGTCTGTTGAGAAAAATCCTGTTCAGGCTCTAGGTTACCTAAAAATGAACAACCGGTTCTCATTACATCCATCGGGTGTGTATCGGCTGGTATCAGCTTTAATACTGTTTTTAATGCATCTGGCAAGTCACGCATTGCAAATAATGTTTTTTTATACTCATCGAGTTGCGCTTGGGTTGGTAGTTCGCCATTAAATAATAAATATGCGACCTCTTCAAAGGTAGTATTCTCAGCAAGATCAGCCACATCATAACCGCAATAAGTTAAACCACTTCCAGACTGTCCGACTGTACATAACTTTGTCTCGCCAGCGCTTTGACCACGTAATCCTGCACCGCCAATATTTTTATCACTCATCATATTTTCCTTAATAGTTGGTATTACTTACTTATTGCGTCTATATAAACTCGCCGTATTTGTTCTTTGCTACTTATTAATTGCTACTTTTCACTAGAAAAGAGGGCATCTAACTTTTGTTCGTAATCGTGATAACCTAAATAATCATAAAGCTCCATGCGTGTTTGCATGGTATCGATCACTGCTTTTTGGTCACCGTCTGCTAATAGTGTTTTATAGACTAATTCAGCGGCTTTATTCATCGCTCTAAAAGCTGACAGTGGGTACAACACCATTGCGCAACCCCATTCACCTAACTGCTGTTTATTCCATAATTCAGTTTCACCAAATTCAGTAATATTGGCGAGAATAGGCACATCTAATGCGGCTGCAAATGCACGGTAATGTTCTTCAGTTTTTATCGCTTCAGCAAAAATGCCATCGGCGCCTGCAGCAACATAAGCCTGTGCTCGTGTAATGGCTGCTTCTAACCCTTCTTGAGCGAACGCATCGGTACGCGCCATGATGAAGAAATCTTTATCAGTACGAGCATCAACGGCTGATTTAATTCGGTCAACCATCTCTTGCGTTGAAACAATCTCTTTATTAGGACGATGTCCGCAACGTTTTTGAGCTACTTGGTCTTCAATATGAACCGCTGCTGCACCTGCTTTTTCCATATCACGAATAGTTTTTGCAATATTAAATGCGCCGCCCCAGCCTGTATCAATATCCACTAATAGAGGCAAACTAGAGGCTGACGTAATGCGCTGCACATCTGCAATCACATCATTTAAAGAGGTCATGCCTAAATCAGGCAAGCCGTAAGAGGCATTAGCGACACCGCCACCTGAAAGATAAATCGCTTGATGACCAAGTTGCTCTGCCATCATTGCGCAATATGGATTAATGGTGCCCACTACTTGCAGTGGTTTATTATTGCTAATGGCTTGTCTAAATTTTTTACCTGGACTCATGGTGTTACTCCTCTAACAATTCGTTTTCAATTAATAGTCGACTGTTTTTAATATGTCTGCGCATTAACATTTCCGCTAATTCCGGATCGCGTGCTTTGATTGCGTTCAAAATAGCAAAATGTTCGTATAAGGCTTTTTCAGGGCGTGCGTGCGAACGAGGCGATTGATAACGATACATTCTCACTAGGTGATATAACTGGTCGCATAATAATGCAATCAATTGGTGATTCTTACTGGCTTGAATAATCAAGTAGTGAAAATCAAAATCGCCTTGTTGATAAAAATATGAAGCACCATCAACCTGTTCTATATGTGATTGATGGCGATTTAATAAATCCTCTAATACTGTTATTTCAGCATCGGTAATATATTTACAAGCAAGATTCGCCGCCATTCCCTCTAGTGCTTCACGTACTGCATAAATTTCTACTAGTTTGTCTAAGCTCAGTGTGACAACGCGAGCACCTACATGAGGAACGCGTTCCACTAAATTTAATGATTCAACGCGCATCATTGCTTCACGTAAAGGGCCTCGGCTCACGTCAAAGACACGCGCTAACTCTGGTTCAGATATTTTACTTCCCGGCGGATATTCTCCATTGACGATCGCTTCTATCAAGCGAGCCGTTAAATTATCTGATTTTATTGGGTCTTTGTTTTCTATCATAACTCTTCTTATTGTTAACACTATTTGTGTTTTATGCGTAAATAGTAACCCTTTAAATATGATTATCAACAATATTGTCAACAATTTCGGTTTTTTAGCGAATTTTATTTTAAAAGAATCTAGTTGATCACAAAACGGGTAATAGTCTTTTTTATATAAAACATTAATCATTGGTAACATAACTAAAAGATGCTGTATCAATGATAAATTTGACGAAGGGAAGAAAGAAACGACAACATGGAGTGAACAGTTGGGGAATATTATTAATAAGATGGGTTGGTAGAGTGAGTGTTAATTTTCGCGCTGACTTTGCATCTTGAGGTATCACGGGTATATTAGCCGCTTATTATATAGGCGCCTAAATCATGTCAACTGCAAATAGACTAAATCAATCACTACCTGTAACGTCTGCACTACTAAAATCGCACCAACTGTTGGACTTATTAGATCAACTCGCTCTCCTGTTAAAGCATCGAGGATACTGGCAAGATGAAGCGCCTAGCGAACAACAATTAGCCAGTGTTCAACCTTTTGCAATTGATACTTTGACGTTTCCACAATGGCTGCAGTTTATTTTTTTAGTGCGTTTTAAACAGATGCTAAAACAGCCATCAACATTACCATCGACACTCTGTATTGCGCCGATGGCGGCTCAGGTGTTGCCTAACGACGTAGCCATTTTTAAATTATTGTCGACAATCGATTTATTAGTAAGTGAATAATATGACGCAACAAAAAACAACTGCAGGCATTGAAGGCCCAGACAACCCTGATCAACCTGACACCCTTGATCAATCAGACAATTTTGACCATCTAGACAACTTAGATAATATAGAGGGCATGTTAGCCACGGTTGCTGAGCAACAGGATATTAGTGTGCAAAGCAGTACACCTGAGTTAGAAATTTTATATCAAGATGATTATGTCGTTGCGATCAACAAACCTTCTGGTTTGCTAGTACATCGTAGTTGGTTGGATACCCACGCCACCGAGTTTGCTGTGCAAAAGCTGCGTGACCAAATCGGTCAACACGTTTATCCAGTACATCGTTTAGACAGACCGACTTCAGGTGTATTGTTATTTGTATTAGACAAAGACAGTGCAAGGCATTTAATGCAGCAGTTTATCGATCAAACTACCGAGAAAAATTATCTTGCCGTGGTTCGAGGTCATCTCGACCAAGGGATTTTAGATTACCCCCTCAAATATCAGTACGATAAAATAGCAGATAAAAAAGCCGATATGACCAAACCTCCGCAGGAGGCAGTGACTGAATACCGCTGTTTAGCTAAAACTGAAATCCCAATTGCTGTTGGCCCTTATCCCGCTTCTCGTTATGCACTGATGGAGCTAATACCTAAAACCGGACGTAAACATCAATTACGCCGACACATGAAGCATTTGCGTCACCCTATTGTTGGTGATACCTCGCACGGAGATGGTAAACACAATACTATGTTCAGAGAGAACTTTGCTATTCATCGTTTATTATTACATGCTGCATACTTGAGTTTTACTCACCCTAAAACAGAGCAAAAAATTGAGGTACACGCACCAATAACCGGTGACTTTTTACGCGTGTTGTCTGATATTAATTTACCTTATAAGTTTAGAGAATAACTATGTTTACAACCTTGAATAAAGTACTACTCGGCCTAGTGTTGATTATGATAGTTGCTTATTTTTTGCAAAATCGCGCTAATACTCCGGAAGCCTGTGCCAATATTGATGGATTATGGGATGCACAAGAAGCTGTTTGTAAAACACCAACACAACAGGTGATATTCCAATCTTTATCTAAACCTCATCCGGTTGCTATTGTTTACCCTGACAGCGAACGCTTAGTTAGCTTGAATAAAGTTGAACAAATAGAGGATTACGTTTATTTTCGCGGTCATTATGAAACTTTAGTAAAAGCGGCTAGCGACGGTAATGAGGCCGTTTATGATCGTGGATCTGTTTACCTCAATATCAGCAAAGTAACATTGTTAGATAAGCACACCAAAGATCTCACTTATTTTGCTGCGCCTTTTATTATCAATACTGCTGGGAATAGTGTGTTTGTTTATGTTGGACTTTTTTCTTATGATTTTACTAGCCAGCAAGCCAAACACCTAAGTTCTGTGTTATTGGGGAACCGCATTAAAGAAGAAAAAATTACATTAAAAGAAAGTAGTGTGGTGAAAAATAATGTATTTGTACAAGAAGGCTCAATCCAGGTTAACTTTAAAAGTCTAGGCCCAGATCAAACGGCAGCACAGTACCCAACACAACAAAATGAAATAACATTACAGCTGGTGGCATTAGATCCGAAGGATGATAAGAATGCGACCTTTAGACGTATTACCGCGATCCATGAAAGCTGGGACCTTGACCATGACGGTGTTAATGATTGTGAAAAACAAGGTAATTGCGATCATACTGTTGATTATTCTAAAGCTAAAGCCGAGCTTTAAAGTACAGCCAGAGACCTAAAGTGCAGCCAGACTCTATAATTAAAACACAGCCTCAGTACACTAGAGATAGTTTAATATGTTAGCGATTATTGCCGATTTGTATTCGCCTCTATTAGCGCTATTTTGTGTGTATTATTTAAGAACAAAGATGAGTAAAAGTTTAGCATTATCTTTAATCATTGCTTACTTGGCTGTTTATGGTTTCGCTTTCATAGAGTTTCATTTTGGATGGTGGTTAGCAATGGGGGCTAACTTTAGTTCCCATACCGCCGCGGTAATGGTGATAGCCTGTGCGCTATTAAGCTTTAGTTATAGTGTCGGGTTTTATGCATTGCTTAGTGTCCTCATTTATGGCTGGTTGATGACCGTCTTACACTACCATTCATGGTTTGATATTCTCTCAACTATGATCGTTTGTTTGCCTTGCTGGGGGGGCTTTATCATTGCTAAGCGAGCAAGTGCTAAAACTCGCTAACGTAAAAGTATAGGGAATATATGCTGTATCAAATTTATTTTTATGTACCTGAAAATGCACTCGATGCCGTGAAAAAAGCGATGTTTGATGCGGGAGCGGGTGACCTTGGCGAGTATCAACAATGTGCTTGGCAAATCTTAGGGAAAGGACAATTTAAGCCATCAGAAAATGCGACTCCGCATATTGGACAGCCAGATGAGTTAAGCAAATTAAATGAATACAGAGTTGAAATGGTGTGTAAAGAAAATCGACTTAAAGCCGCATTGAGCGCATTAATCAAGGCTCATCCTTATCAAGAAGTCGCCTATGGTGCGCTACCTATTGTTACCTTAGATAGCTTTAATAAAGGTTCCTAATAAATAACCTTAATCAATAACGTAAATAACTTACTGTGCCGCCTGCAAGGTGTGCTCTTTTTTGTCATGTACAAAATGCCCTAAACGCCAGCATAACCAAAATACAACTGCGTATAATAACCCCGCACCAATTACTACTTGCGTCCATCCACCATGTTGCCAGCAGTAAATCAGATAGAAACCGCCCAAGCTGCCGGAAACATAATAATGAACTAGGTATAACGCAGTCGCTGTGGCTTTAGATCTTTTTGCCTGTTGGCTAACCCAGCCGTAAGCTAAAGAGTGGGTGAAGAAAGCCCCAAAACTTAATAAATTTAAGCCAATAAAAATGACCACTAAGGAATCATGGCTAGCGACTAGCATGCCTAATAACCCCATTATTGCACCAGCTAACATACCTGTAATAGGGCTAAATCGTTGACACCATATTCCCACTAGGCGAGAGCTGACCGTTCCCGATAAGTAACATAAGAAAATCATCGCCGCGATACTAACAGGCATCGCATAAGGTTCACTGACTAAGCGAAACCCTGTCACCGTATATAAATTAATAAAAATGGCAAAATTGACTCCCCCAATTAACATCGCAAAATAGATTTTTTTATTCTTTAAATGCTCAATAATAATATGGTGGTATTGAGATAAAGGACTGCTTTGTATTGTATTTTGCTGATTAGGTTGAGGTAACACCCAAGCAACCACTACCGCACCAATTAAGCTTAGCAGCGCCATACAAGCCACCGCTGTTTGCCAATCGAAATAGTCCGTAAGCATGCCACCAAATAAACGCCCTGAAATTCCACCTAAAGAGTTGGCACTGATATACGCACCAATACCGTGACTAAAAGCTTTTGCTGAAAACTCCTCAGCCATATAAGCAACAGCGACAGCGGTGAACCCAGCCAGCGCCATGCCCATTAAAGCGCGGCTAATGATCAGCAATAATAAACTGTCAGTCAGTAATGAAGTTAAACCAATGGCGGGTAATAAAAACAAACTAATTAGCAGCACTTTGCGGCGGCCTATTCGTTCAGAGGCAAAGGCCCAAGGTAATAACATTAATGCTAGGGTCAAGGTGCCCGCAGCTAATAACCAGTTGATGTGGGTAGCAGATACAGCAAAGTGATCCGCTAAAACGGGTAACATAGGTTGAAATAAATAGAGATTACAAAATACTAAAAATGAACCAAAAGCGAGTGCGGCACTAACTTTATAATAGGCTTTACTGCGAAACTCAATCATCAACGTGATCACCAATAGGAAACAAGAGCAAAACAGTAGCAAGTTACTGGGAATAGTGAAAATATATAATAATTATCACTTCAATAGTTTTTGGTTATAGTATGGATACAAGACTTCTCACCTATTTTGCTGCAGTAGCAAAGTATCAAAATATCACCCATGCGGCTAAGGCGCTTCATATCGCACAACCTGCTTTGAGTGTTGCAATTAAAAAATTAGAAGCACAACTAGAGCTGGATCTGTTTCGTCGTAATGAACGAAAAATTACGCTTACTCATGAAGGTGAAATATTGCTGGGTCATGCAAAACAGATCATTCAACAATTAGATGATGCAACGCTTGCCATGAAAGAATTAAGAGGGCTAGAGAAGGGGGAAGTACGGTTAGGTGTGCCCAGTATCATGGGCTCCTATTATTTTCCCGATGTACTAATGGCATTTAAAAGCCGCTATCCTAAATTAAAACTGGTGATGATTGAAGCTGGTGCGCAGTCGATACAAAAAATGTTACTCGATGGCGATATTGACCTAGGGATTATCCAAGCGCGTAACTTGCCGGAAGCATTGGATTCAGAACATCTGATCCGTTCACAAATGGTAGCTGTGGTGCATACTGAACATGAGTTTGCCGATAAAAAGTCACTTTCCTTTGCAGAATTCTTTTCTCAAGAGTTAATCATGTTTAAGCAGGGGTACTTTCACCGTGAAATATTAGATGATATTTGCCGACAACAAAAATTAACGGCTAACTTCTCCTTTGAGACTAATTTACTGGCGGTTATGCTGAAGATTGTAAAACGTGATTTTGCCATTTCAGCCTTACTTGAACTCGCGACTGAAAAAGAGCCCGATATTATTTCCATTCCTTTTGAAGAGCCTATCTTCCTTGATATTTCCATCGCATGGAGGAAGAAAGGCTACTTATCTATAGCTGATCGAACCTTCTTAGAGTTTGTTAAACAAAATCACTAAAGGGGTCTGTGTGATAGATAACTGATTACTTAATTTGCGATGGGGCAGTCACCTTTTTACCACTTAACTGCTTTTCTATATAATCTTGAATAGGTGCATCTAAACAAGATTTACTCAAATATTGTTGTCCACCTTGCTCTAAATTCAGCATAAAGCCTACATCTGTTTCACAAAAACTATTAATAGACTGCCAAGATAATTGGTTGTTGATGTAAACACTTTTATTTTCAATACCTTGTTCATCGAAAATAAGGGTGATTTTGTTACCTGCGTTTTTACTCATCATTTGTCGCATTAACCACCATGAACGACGGTATTTAAAGCTAAAATATTCTAATACCGCAATCCCAAAGAAAAACCATGCTAGTAAACCTTGCACTTCAGTTGCAAACAAAAAAAACAAACCCGCTAAAATTAAACCTGCCATAAACACTAAACGCGGCTTTTGTGGTCCTTTTAATAGCATCGATTGGTCAAAGCATTCGCCATAATGTGCTCGGTCTAATATAAAGTGCGTTTCAAACTGCATGCTTAACCTATCTTGTCTAAAAATATAAATAACGATTATACCTTCTTCTCTCCACCGTGAGCTAATTTATCGAGACTATCTTATGATAATTTTGTCGCTGTTTATCTTCATTTGAAGTGGTAACATATAATCATATTCTTCAATGCTTTATTAATAATGGGATGGATTGGTAAAATGAAAAAAGAAACGCAGATAGTAACTTTAGGCCGTGATAAAAAATGGGCAAATGGCGTGATTAATCCACCGGTAGTGCGTGCGTCTACCATGACATTTGAAACCATGGAAGAGATGCGTTTTGCTGCAAAAAATAAAGCAAACGGTTCATTGTTTTACGGTCGCCGTGGTGGACCAACACATTTTGCATTTCAAGCTGCCATTTCAGAATTAGAAGGTGGCGTAGGTACCGCTTTATACCCATCGGGCTCTGCAGCAATTAGTAATTCACTTATGTCTTTCTTAAAATCTGGCGACCATCTATTAATGGTTGATAGTGCTTATGAACCAACGCGGGCATTGTGTGACACTTTACTCGCTGGCTTTGGTATAGAAACCACCTACTATGACCCAATGATTGGTGCTGGCATTAAAGACCTTATTCAAGACAATACCAAAGTATTATTTTTAGAATCTCCAGGTTCAATCACCATGGAAATCCAAGACGTACCGACATTGAGTAAAATCGCCCACGAGCACGGTGTGGTAGTGATGTTAGATAATACCTGGGCTTCACCAATTAACTCTCGTCCATTTGATATGGGCGTTGATATTTCTATTCAAGCGGCGACCAAATACATAGTAGGGCACTCCGATGTGATGATGGGAACTGCGACCTCGAATGAAGCACATTGGGAGCAGTTACGTGAAAACAGTTATTTGATGGGGCAATGTACATCACCGGATGATGTGTACCTTGCCAGTCGTGGTCTTCGCACATTAGGTGTGAGAATGGCGCAGCATGAAAAGAATGCATTACAAGTTGCCAACTGGTTAGCTACACGTCCAGAAGTGGATCATATTCGCCATCCTGCCTTTGAATCTTGTCCTGGGCATGAGTTCTTTAAACGTGATTTTAGCGCGTCAAATGGATTATTTTCCTTTGTGTTAAAAGAAGGTAATAGTCATGCTTTAACGGCTTTAGTCGAGAATATGCATCATTTTAAAATGGGCTTTTCATGGGGTGGATTTGAAAGCTTAATTTTAAGTGTATCGGGTATCGATAAGATTAGAACTGTGACCAAATGGGATAGCAGTAAACCTTTGATCCGTGTACATATTGGTTTAGAGAGTCCTGATGATTTAATTGCCGATTTAGAAGCAGGTTTTGATCGTTTTAATGCTGTGCTAAATAAATAGTAAGTAACTAGCTAGCTTAAATTCGCATAATCAGTTTATGCTTATTGAATGAATCGAAAGAAGGGGCCATTTAGGCTCCTTTTGTGTTTTAGCATTCGCTATTTATCACATTGAGCGAACTCAACTCAGCAGCCGATTAACAAGAAAATAAAAATGAGCACAATATAATGACTTTTTATATTTTAGGCCTAGCGATTTTATCTGTGTTTCCGTTCTGCAAAATAGCATTTTTTAAGCAACCAGTTTGGCTATGGTTATTGATGTTGAGTATGCTCAGTGCCGCTCTCGAAGGTTATATCAATATAGTTGGGCTGGTGGCTATTACGTTTTATGTTGCTTTATATTACGGCACACTCAATATAAAACAGCCCATAATAAACAAAGTAATAACGATATTATTTATAGCCACAGCATTGGGTCTTGCACTGCATTATGTACCTGGTTTTAATAACTTACCGATTGTTGTTAATGAGCAAATTAGCAGTGATGCTATCGCTTATACGCTTTACGCTAACTTCGATAAGGCTATTGCGGGTTTGTTATTGAGCGCTTACTACTTTTCAACGCTAGCGCCAAAACGACAGCGAACTTTAGATTCAAAGGGCATAGACTCAAAGAGCATAGATTTAAAGAGCATAGACTCAAAAAGTTTATCTTCAAAAAAACTAACTTTAAAACAACCTGCTCTAATCATTATCGGTACTATTTTAGCGACACTTATTGTGGCTTTATTACTTGGTATTGTCAGATTTAACCCTAAAGTACCTGATTTTTGGTTGGCATTTATTGCGATCAATTTACTTTTTACCTGCGTTGCAGAAGAGGCTTTATTTAGAGGACTTTTGCAAACTAAGCTTTCACAACAAATCATATCTACTCGATTTGCAATACTCGCACCTATCATCATTGCCTGTATTTTTGCGCTGGCGCACTTTATGGGCGGGGTTAATTACATTTTGGTTTCAGCTGTGGCAGGGTTTGGTTATGGTTATATTTTTTATAAAACCCAGCGTTTAGAGTGGGCAATCTTATGTCATTGGTTAGTAAATGTGTGCCACTTCTTTTTATTCACCTATCCGATGATTAAGCTTCAGGCATAAGCAAGCAAACCACGAAGGCACGAAGGGTGAAGAAGGTAAGAGCAAAATAATAATTTTTTCTACTTTTAAGTTTTTCCTTCGTGCTCTTCGTGAAGCGCAGCGCTTCGTGGTTGCTTATTATTTTTAAAATCAAAAGCGGGTTAACCACGAAGGCACGAAGGGTGAAGAAGGTAAGGTCAAAAGCTTTTTTAAATATTTATTTGGTTGGTCTTTTTTGGTTTTCTTCGTGCTCTTCGTGAAGCGCAGCGCTTCGTGGTTGCTTATTATTTTTAAAATCAAAGGCGATTTAACCACGAAGGCACGAAGGGTGAAGAAGGTAAGGTCAAAAAATTTCAAATATTTATTTGGTTGGTCTGTGTTGGTTTTCTTCGTGTTATTCATGAAGCGCAGCGCTTCGTGGTTGCTTATTTTTTTAAAATCAAAGGCGATTTAACCACGAAGGCACGAAGGGTGAAGAAGGTAAGGTCAAAAGCTTTTTTAAATATTTATTTGGTTGGTTTGTGTTGTTTTCCTTCGTGCTCTTCGTGAAGCGCAGCGCTTCGTGGTTGCTTATTGTCTTTAAAGTCAAAAAGCGGGTTAACCACCAAGGCACTTAGAGTAAGAAGGTTAGGTGCAAAGCTTTATTATGGGTGCTTTTTATTATGTTCAGCTTTATCATGGCGACCTATTTTTCTATACCGCATTATCTTAAAAAAGCCTAAGGACCCTCGGAAAATGAAGAAAACTATATTCATAGCAATAATTGTGTCGTTGATTGCAATATCATTTTTACCAAAATTTCTTTCTTTTGAGCGAACGCCATTTCAAAAAAATTGGATTACTTACAAACAACAATTCATCGAGTCCGGACGAGTGCTTGATGGTGAGAACAATAATATCTCAAGCAGCGAAGGACAGGGTTTTGCATTATTGTTTGCCGTATTTTCTAATGATAGAGATCAGTTTCAAGAGATGTGGGCATGGACACAAAAAAATATGCAGCGCGAAGATCACTTATTCCGCCAACAATATACGGCTACCGAAAAAGGGCTGTGTGATAATCAATGTATCTCTGCTCAAAGCAATGCAAGCAATGGCGATATCATTATTGCGTGGGCTTTATTAGCGGCAGAAAATAAATGGGATCGTCAAATTTATCTTGTTGAAGGGTTGCGAGTGTTAGATGCTATTAAAACTAAACTTATTCGTCAAAAATTCGGTTATCAGCTGATCTTACCAAGTGAAACAGATTTTGAATTACCCGCTGACAGCATTCAGTTCAATTTATCCTACTGGGTATTCCCCGCTTTAAATCTATTTACTGAAGTAACAGGCGATCCTATTTGGGCTGAAGTCTATAAATCAGGAACATCACTGTTGGAAACAGCTCGCTTTGGTGATTGGAACTTACCTGCGGATTGGATGATTCTGTCAGATGATAAAGTAAGTTTACAAGATGCTATCTCTGCTGAATATGGAGATAATGCGAGTCGATTACCGCTTTATCTAATGTTAGCGCAAGATTATCAAGCACAATTAATGACTCCATTTATGAATTTTTGGGCTAAGAATCCTTTACCTGCGTCGATGAACTTACTAACAGGCCAAGCTTCATTGCAAACGGCTAATAGTGGAATACAGGCGATTAAAACCCTCACAGAAGCCAGAATGAATAATACAGAAGCTAAACCATTGCCAGAGATAACAGCAGAAACAGACTATGACTCTGCGACCTTAATTTTATTATCACAGCTTCCAATTGTGAAAAAGTAACGTTGTTGGGTTTTGCACTTTTAAAATCACAAGCTGATTAACTAGGAAGGTTTGAAGGTTAGGTCATAACAATAACTTTTATGTTTTTAAGCCTTGCTTCGTGGTTGCTTGATTTTTAAAGTCAAAAGCGGTTTAACCACGAAGGCACGAAGAGGGGGGAAGGTAAGGTCAAAATAGTTATTTTTTGCACCTTAAGGTTTTTACTTCGTGTTCTTCGTGAAGCGTAGCGCTTCGTGGTTGCTTTAATTTTTAAAGTCAAAGCAACAACAAAGGGTGAGGAAGGTTAAGTACTTAACTTCATACGACGTTAAGTCGTTATTAGTAAAGTATAAATATTGATTAAAGTTTGTGGGTGTCCTGCTCTTTTTGTTTATTTCAATCGATTTTGTAGAGGGGAAGCAAATAAGTCACCCTCATAGTATATTGAGGCCGATGATACTTATTATGCTCAATATAACTAATTTCTCGCTTCGTGATTACTTGATTCTTTAAAGAGCAAAAGAAAGATAAAAAGCCGATTAACCACGAAGACACGAAGGGTAAAGAAGGTTAGGTAATTAACTTCATAGCAAGTTAAGTGGTTGTTAATAAAGTATTAATCTTAATTAAAGTTTATGGGGGTCCAGCACTTTGTCCAGCACTCTGTCGATGTACAGATAATAATATTGCCCCCGCACTTTTGAGTGGCAATAAGTGATATCCCATGACCACACTTCATTCGCTTTATTGGCTGCTTAATAAAACCAGAGTGTAGTTTAAATAAGTATAATTGTTGACATGATTTTTAAACGGGAAAATAGTTTAACCTCCTCAGTTTAATGCGAAGTGTTAGCTAAAGTGAGGAGCAGGCTGATAATTTCCTTTGATTACATTGTCTAGGCGATCGCCTTACATTAATTTTAATATCGAGACAGTAACTCTAAGGTCATAAATTTACTATTAGGCTCTTCTTTATAACATTAACTTAAAAATATTTTTATTCTTTTCATTGGTGACTTTATTATGTCGAAAGATTTTTCTATTTCTTGTGAACGCAATCAGCAACCTATCTTAGAGCAACTTTCTATTTATTTTAAAGATAGTAAACAAGTACTTGAAATAGGCTCGGGTACAGGACAACATGCTGTGTTTTTTGCGCAATCTCTGCCGCATTTAATATGGAACACTAGTGATATGCTTGATAATCACAAGAGTATTAAAGCATGGAAGCAAGATGAGGAGGTAAAGAATATTGTTGATCCTATCGAGTTTCACTTTGGTAAAAATGATTGGCCAGATTTAGATATCGATGCAATTTTCACCGCTAATACAACGCATATTATGCAACGTGAAGAAGCTAAGTTGATGATGGAAATGGTGGCAACCCATTTACCTAGTGGCGGTGTGTTTTGTCAATATGGTCCTTTTAATGTTAATGGTGAATACACAAGTGACGGTAACCGATCTTTTGATCAACACCTTGCTGAGAGTGATTGCGGTGGAATTCGAGATATCGAAGAGCTAACAGAGTGGGCGATTGGCATGCAGCTCGCTCATAAAGTACCAATGCCAGCGAATAACTTTTTATTAATATGGAGGGTTATTTAAATTAAAGAAATTACTAGCATTAGGACTTTTAAATTCGCAATAAAAATTAGAAATACCTACAAAGTTAAGTAAATCAATTAAAATAGCTATACGATAATATTTAAATTTTAATAAAGGAGCGCTTTGATAGACTTTACTAAGTTGCTGGCTATATGCGCGATAAACTAGTTATTTTTTTACGCCTTAATTTAGGTCCACTGCGTATTTTTTTAGTAATTCCATTGACACAATATCTAGCGCTTTAATGTGAGTCCTTGTGAGATGAATTCTGGGGGCCATATTAGCTTTTTCTGCCTCCAACCACCGCATTGCACATAAACACCAACAATTTCCAGGCTTTAAACCTTTAAAGTTAAATTCAGGTACAGGAGTAGATAAGTCATTTCCTCTAAGTTTTGAATATTCCAAGAACTCTTTTGTTACTTTAATGCAGACAGTATGTGAACCAACATCATCTTTATTGGTATTACATTTGCCATCACGGTAAAAACCAGTAATTGGGTCCCCACAACAAACTTCTAGTGCTTCACCAAATACATTTATAGATTCATCCATTCCCATATCGCAATACCTTTAATTTATTTAAATTCCATAGAACAATACCTGTCTGAAACAATAAATCAATTAGTTAAAGTTGTTAATAAAGTTTAAAAAAATTAAACAATAGAAATATTCTATATTCATAACGAAAATACAGAAGATTCAAGCCTCTGTTGTCTGTTTTATTTTCAGGAGTAAAAACTGATTTAATTATTCTTTATTCAAAAATAGATGGTGCGGAATGAAGAGACTTGAGCTCTCAGACCTTACGCGTTCTTTGGGATTAGCTGAACCTAATTCTGGTGCGTCTAGCAATTCCTCAAATTTCAGGCATAAAAAAACCAGCAATTAGCTGGTTAATTTATTTCTTAACTGGTGTGGTTAAGAATGGTGCGGAATGAAGAGACTTGAGCTTTCACACCTTACGCGTTCTATACCAATCTAGTTGAGTAGATGACCGTATATTACGCAGGAAAAATAAAAAGTAGCAAGGCGTTTGATTGAGTAATAGCTAGCTATTGGGATTGAAAACAACGCAGGTAGTTTTGATTTTAACCAGTAAGGTAGGTTAGATAGTTAACTACATTGGTATTAATAGCTGAACCTAATTCTAGTGTGTTTATCAATTACGCCACTTTCGTAAGTTTAAATTTGAGAGTCTTTTGCAATTTCTCAAATTTTAGGCATAAAAAAACCAGCTAATAAGCTGGTTAATTTATTTCTTAACTGGTGTGGTTAAGAATGGTGCGGAAGGAGAGACTTGAACTCTCACACCTTACGATACTAGAACCTAAATCTAGCGCGTCTACCAATTCCGCCACTTCCGCAAAATTTGGCTGGGATAAGAGGATTTGAACCTCTGAATGCCGAGATCAAAACCCGGTGCCTTACCGCTTGGCGATATCCCAGTTGTAAATTTTAGAGAGTTTATTCTCTTTCAAGTTTAGCCTTCTTCAAGGATTCCAATCCGTTAAAAACGAATTAGAGAATGTGGCTGGGATAAGAGGATTTGAACCTCTGAATGCCGAGATCAAAACCCGGTGCCTTACCGCTTGGCGATATCCCAATTACTATTTTTAAGAGTTTAATCTCTTGGCTTGCGCCGAATTGTTTTTTTAAAGAGTTGAACTTCTCTGATTGGATTCTTTATTGAATAAAGAATGGTGCGGAAGGAGAGACTTGAACTCTCACACCTTACGATACTAGAACCTAAATCTAGCGCGTCTACCAATTCCGCCACTTCCGCGTAAAGTAAATGGTGGCTACACCGGGATTTGAACCTGGGACCCCATCATTATGAGTGATGTGCTCTAACCAGCTGAGCTATGTAGCCATTTTTTACTTTAATCTTAACAACCGCTGCAGAACAGTACGTCGTTTCGATGGGGCGCATTATGCGGATATCAGTGAACCTCGTCAACTATTTTTTAATAAAAAAAACGTTTTTTTGTTTTTTTGCTTAATTGCTAATCAAGTTGTTTTTATTTTGTGCAAACATAATCAAAAACAACGCTGAATAGAGTTTTATATGGCTGAAAAAGATAAACTGGCTCTCATTTAATTCAAGAAAAGTGAAACATGAAAATATTACACACCTCAGATTGGCACCTTGGCCAGTATTTTATGATGAAAACGCGTGAAAAAGAACATCAGCAATTTTTATCCTGGTTAATTGAAACAGTGAACGACCAAAAGGTAGATGCTGTGATTGTCGCGGGTGATATTTTCGATAGTGCTTCGCCTGCTTCTTATGCGCGTAAGTTGTATGCAGACTTTGTGGTGCAATTACAGCAGAGTTATTGTTCACAGTTAGTGATTGTTTCAGGTAACCATGACAGCGTTGCGGTGTTAAATGAAAGTAAATCTTTATTAAACGCGTTAAATGTCGCTGTGCTTGCTGGTTTAAGTGAAAATTTAAACGACCATATAATTGAAATAAGTAACAGTAAAGGTGAGAAAGGGCTGGTTTGTGCTTTACCTTTTTTACGCGCAACGGATGTGATGAGTGGCGAGCATGGTTTATCTGCCAAACAAAAGCAGATGAATCTTCAACAGGGTATCGCACAAACCTATGAAGACATTTATCAGTTAGCAAAACAAAAACAAACTGAGCAACATCAACTAGTAATGGCAACTGGTCATTTAACCGCTGTCGGGTGTTCCGTTACTGAGTCTGTTCGCGATATTTATATCGGTACCTTAACGGCTTTTCCATCAACCTTATTTCCTGCCTTTGATTATATTGCGCTTGGTCATCTTCATCGTTCTCAAATGGTGCAAAAAAATAATACGGTTCGTTATTCAGGTTCACCTATCCCTTTAAGTTTTGATGAAAGTAAGCACCAAAAACAAGTGGTTATTATTGAAGCTGATGGGGAAGATTTATCAGTTAATGAATATCCAATTCCTTGTTTTCAGCCATTGATGGTGATCACGGGGGATTTAAAGCAAGTAAGTGAGCAATTAACGGCGCTAGTTAATGAGTCAAAGGATGATGAAATTTGGGCTGAAGTGAAATTAAAGCAAGCTTATGTGGAAATAGATTTACAGTCGGTATTGAATGAAATAGTGGTTGATAGTGGTATTGAGATTTTAAAAGTGAGTAGTCCGCAGGTGAATGAGTCCAGCCAATGGAGCGAACAGCAAGGGGTGACACTTGAAACGTTAACACCTACGCAGTTATTTGAATACCGGTTAAGCAGCGAGGAACATCTCAGCGACGTTCAGCAGGAACAATTAACCTTGTTATACAAACAAGTGTTAGCCGATGTGGAGGCGCAATCATGAGAATTTGTAGCTTACGCTTTAAAAACTTAAATTCATTAAAAGGTCATTGGAAAATAGATTTTCAATCGCAAGCTTTTGTCGATAATGGGTTATTTGTTATCACTGGGCAAACGGGCGCGGGTAAAAGTACTATTTTAGATGCGCTATGTTTGGCTTTATACCAACAAACTCCGCGCTTAGATAAAATAACGCACAGTAAAAATGAGCTAATGACTCGTGGCACAGGGGATTGTGAAGCAGAGGTTGAGTTTGCTGTTAAAGGTAAAAAGTATCGTGTTTTTTGGGGACAAAGCCGAGCCAGAAAAAGTGCTTTGGGTAAGTTACAACCTCCCTTTGCTGAGTTAGCCGATGACAACGGAAAAATTATTGCCAGTAAAGTCAGTGACGTTTTAAAGCAAGTGGTCGAAATAACAGGATTAGATTTCTCTCGTTTTACAAAGTCTATGTTGTTAGCACAAGGTGGGTTTGCTGCTTTTTTAAATGCACCGGCCAAGGAGCGTGGCGAATTATTAGAAGAGTTAACGGGCACAGAGATTTACGCGCAAATCTCAAGGCAAGTTTTTGAGCAAAATAAAATCGTGCAAGCAGAGTTGAAAGTGTTAAGTGCCCAGTCTCAAGTATTGACCTTACTCGGTGAAGAAGAGGTTACTCAGTTACAGGCAAATATTGAATTATTAGAGACTAAAAAATCAGAGAATGATAAATCCGTTAAAGCATTAGAGTTAGCTATTCGTTGGCACCAAACGGCACAGTCATTAGCCGACGAGTTAACCGTGCAACAACTACAATTCGATTCTGCGCAAACAGCGGTGAATGATTTTGAAGTAGATAAAGCGCGTTTGCAGCTAGCTGAAAAAGCACAACGTTTAAAACAAAGCTTTGAATATTTGCAGGCAGTGACTGAAAAATGCCTGCAGTTACAAAGTACGCTCACTACTAGACAGCAACAAGCGGATCAATTAGCAGAAGAAATAAAGTTACAAGCGCTTAAGGTTTCTGACCTTTCTGAAGCCAAAGAGAAGGTTTTTACAAGTAGTGAAAAACAGCTCTCTGAGATTAATAAGTTGTTGATCCCGCTGGATCTGAGCATTAAATCAACGCAGCAAAGCTTAGTAGACAAAAAGCATGACGCTACATTATTGGCTAAGCAGATAGACGAAAAGCAAAGCGCATTGCTAGCAGAACAATCGAGTTTAAGCGGTAAGCAGAAAACATTAACAGCTCTGGAGTTGAAAAATGCTGCACAGCCAGCGCTTGAGCAGTTACAGAAGAACTTGCCTTTAGTTGAGCATCAGATAAGTGATTTCATCAAGCATCAACACAATCAATTAACGCTTAACAATAAAGATAAAAAATTAGCTGAGCATTTAACTACGCAGCAGAACCTGCACTCTGAAGAGCAAAAAAAAGGCGCTTTATTAGTACAACAGCAGTCACAAGCTGAGCAGTTGGTTAGCCATAAAAAACAACAAATTGAACAATTATTTTTAGCGCATCAGTTAACTGATTCAAGCCAGCTTAATAGCGCTATTAATCAGTTATACAATGAACAACAGACTGTTTCTTTGCAAATTCAATTAGCAGAAAAAATTCAGTTGAATGGTGACGCTAATGCAAAGAAAATGCAGGCGGTTAATCTATTAAAGTCGCAACACCAGGAAACGGCGTTGACGTTACAGGGCTTAAAAGATAAAGGATTAATCCTTAAGCAGAATGTTGCTGATTTAAAGCGTTTGCTTAAACAGGAACAAATTATCTTAAGCTTGTCGGGTTTACAGCAACAGGTTCAACCTGATCAAGCTTGTCCTTTATGCGGGTCATTAGATCATCCCGCGCTAGAAAACTATCAACCTGTGGATGATGGTAATACTGAAAGGCGTTTGCAAAATAAAGAAGAAGAGTTAATTACTGCACGCAGTGATTACGCGGGAATACAATCAGATTATAAAGCGCAACAAGTGCAACTTTCTAATTTAACTAATGAATTAGAGGAACTGAACACCGCCAAACAAGCTTTATTAGCAGAGTGGCAAGCTGGCTATCAACAACCTTACCTTGAGCAAAGTTTAAATCAATTACGTGAGCAATTGCCTGAATTAAAACAAAAGCTAGAGAAATTTAGCGATGTGCAAAATTCGTTACAACAATTTAATGAACAATTACAAAAAGCACAGAATGAAGCGCAGCAGTTACAGCAACAGCTAAGCGCACAGCAACAAAAGCTCAACAGTTGTGAGCAAAACATCGCCAGTGTAAAAGCTGATATTAATGCCAATGCACATCTGTTAGCGCAAGAGGATGAGTTATTAGCGGCGCAAAAGCAAAGTATCACTGCTTTATTGAGCGAAGAAGAGGCGAAACAATTATTTGCCGCACCGCAAACTTGGTTAACCACGCAACAACAAAAAATCAATGAATTTGAACAGGATAAACAACAGGTAAAAACCTTATCTGAAGAGATACAGCAACTTAATCAAAGTGTGTTGTTAAAGGAGCAAGCGTTAAATCAAATTAAAGCGACTTCAAGTGAATTAAGTGCTGCGTTGACCTTGATTGATGAGCAGTTATCAAAAGATAAGCAACAACGTCTTGAGCAGTTTGGTGATAAACCACAGCAAGTATTAGTGGATGAGATCAAACAAGCGCAAGTTGCTGCGGAACTACAGCGCGATCAGGCGTTGTCTGTGCAACAAACATTATTGAATAAGCAAAATGAATCATCTGGTCAACTATCATCGCTTAACACGCAACTTGAAGAACAACAGTTAGAAAAGGAACGTCAACAAACGCTGTTTGCTGAAAAACTTGCAGCCAGTGATTTTGATGACCCAAAAGCGTTGCAGAGTGCGATGTTAACGGAATTAGAAATCAATCAGCTACAGACATTACAAGCGAAACTCAATGAACAGCTAATAAGTGATAGAAGTAAATTAGCCGCTTTAACTGAGCGTCATCAAGCGCATCTTAAACAGCAAGTGAGTAAAGACTCGCTCACTGAATTAGAGTTAAAACTCGCGACTTATATGCAACAAAATGAACAGATTAATCAGCAATGGTTAACGGATAAAGCAACGCTCAGTAGCGATAAAGTGAATCAACAGAAGCAAGCGGGAATTATCGCTGAGCAACAAAAACGTAAGGAACATGCGGAATATTGGCAACTCTTAAATACGATGATCGGCGCTGCAGACGGCAATAAGTATCGAGAGTTTGTACAGGGGCTAACTTTAGATAACCTAGTGCAATTAGCTAACCAAGAGATGGGAAATTTACACCAGCGTTATCAATTAAAGCGTAATCAAGAAGACAAACTAGCATTACAAGTAGTGGATTTATGGCAAGCAAATACAGTGCGAGATGTGAAAACATTGTCGGGCGGTGAAAGCTTTTTAGTGAGCTTAGGGTTAGCGCTAGCATTATCAAACTTGGTGAGTCATAAAACACAGATAGAATCGTTATTTTTAGATGAAGGGTTTGGCACCCTTGATGGAAACACCTTAGAAGTCGCTTTAGAGGCGCTTGAAAGACTTAATGCCTCTGGAAAGCTGATTGGTATTATTTCCCATGTGGATGCACTAAAAGAGCGTATTAATCATCAAATTCACGTGACTAAAGGTGCGTCAGCCGGATTTAGTCAATTAGCCCCTGAATATCATTTTATTGGTAGTACTGCTTCCGCAGATTCAAATGCTGCGGATGATTCAGTTGGTACGTAAAAGGTGCAGGACATCCGTTAGATAAAAGGTTGTAGGCATAAACTAAAGATCTAACGGTGATGCGCCAATACAAACAAAGTGCGCTTTAACGGTTTAAGCAGGTATTTTCGCGCACAACACACTGAATAATTAATAGATATTACGGCATAATCAAGTAAGATCATGAAAAAAACCGCAGGGGATAATATGTTACAACAACAAAGGCACAGCAAAATTCTTGAATTATTAAGTCAATTAGGCCGTGTTTATGCAACTGAATTGAGCCTGCAATTAGGTGTGTCTGAAGATACGGTACGCCGAGATTTAAAGTTATTAGATGAACTTAAGCAATTACGTCGTGTGCATGGTGGCGCTTTGCCTTTGCAGCATGAAAGCCAAGAGTATCGCCAACGACATGAAGAAATCGACCCCTTAAAGCAACGGGTTGCACTAGCTGCTATTCCGTTAATTAAAGAGGGGCAAACGATTCTGATTGATTCTGGAAGTACTTGCCTACAACTTGCAATGAATTTACCGACGCATTTTAATTTTACCGTGGTTACGCCAAGTCCGCTGGTGGCCACTAAGCTTATCCACCATAATAATATCGAGTTGATTTTGTTAGGTGGGAAAATATTCAAACCTTCGGTGATGGCACTTGGTGCAACCACTAATGCTATGTTAAGAAAGATTCATTTTGACTGTAGTTTTTTAGGGGTGTGTGCGTTACATCCAAGCCAAGGGTTAAGCATTAATCATATTGATGAAGCGGAAACATTATCCACTATTATTGAGCAATCAGAGCAAGTGGTGACTTTAGCGTCCTATTTGAAATTAGGTAAAATGGCGACGCATAAAGTTTGTGATGCGCACAAAATTGATTGCCTAGTAACAGATTCAAGCTCAGATCCTAAGCTATTAGCCTTATTTTCAGAGCAGGGGATTGATATTAAAATTTGCGCTGATTAACCTCGATGAGTTGCAAACAATACCAAGTTAGCTACGCTATACAGGCTAATAAACTGCAATATTAGCCAATGAAATATGAGTCACTGGAATATTAGGTAAATAGAATAAAGTCAAAATGCTATATTTTTAAGCGAATAATAGTAAACAGCATTCGAAACATAGGGAAGTTTAGAAAGTTATGTCTAAAAATGAATCGGTGTTGATTGTTGATGATTCACATGTCACCTTAAAAATATTAGCCTCATGTCTAAAAGATTTGCATCAAGTTAAAATTGCGACTAATGGTGCAGCATGTTTGCAAATAGCTCAAATACATCCTCAACCTGATCTTATTTTATTAGATGTCACTATGCCGGATATGGATGGTTATGAAGTCTGCGAGCAGCTTAAGAAAAACCCCCTGACTGCTGCGATCCCTGTGATCTTTCTTACTGGTTTAGACGCAGAGAAAGATGAGGAAAGAGGTTTATTAATTGGCGCCGTTGATTACATTACTAAACCGGTTCGACCTGCAATTGTGGTCGCTCGTGTTAAAACACATTTAACGCTTAAATTGCAACGAGATAAGCTCAACCAAATGGCTTTTCATGATCAATTAACTGGATTATATAATCGTCATTATTTAATGGATATTGCAGAAAGAGAGGTGTTGACTGCAAAACGTCATCACTTTGCACTTTGGGTCTTAATGATAGATATTGATCATTTTAAAAAGATCAATGATACCCATGGCCATGCAGTGGGTGACGTTGTTTTACAAGCAGTAGCAGAAACATTAGCGCAGGATTGTAGCGATCAAGATTTGATTGCTCGCTCCGGTGGTGAAGAGTTTGTGATCCTATTTGATCCCTGTGAAGATGAAGAGGCATTTAATAAAGCCGTGGGTTTATTGGATGCGATTGAATCACTTAACCCGCACAATATTAATGTCACTATCAGTATCGGTATGGCTAAAATATCAGAGCAAGATGAAAATTTTGGACGCTTTTTAAAACGTGCCGATGATGCTTTATATGAGGCGAAAAAGAATGGTAGAAACAGGTTAGAAATTGCTTAATTTAGGTTTTTCTTAGCTTATCGTTTTTAACTGTGCAGGGAAAAAAGAAAAAAGCTAAAAACAAAAAAGGCAACCGAAGTTGCCTTTTGATATTTAGTAAGCAGATTAGCCTTTAAACATTAAAGCGGAAGTGAATCACATCGCCGTCTTTAGTGACGTAAGATTTACCTTCTAAACGCCATTTACCTGCTTCTTTTGCGCCGGCTTCGCCTTTAAATTCAACAAAGTCATCAAAACTAATAATTTCAGCGCGGATGAAACCACGTTCAAAATCAGTATGAATTTTACCAGCTGCTTGCGGTGCAGTTGCGCCAACAGGCACTGTCCAAGCTCGTACTTCTTTAACACCAGCTGTGAAGTAAGTTTGTAGGTGTAATAGCTCGTAACCGCTGTAGATAACTCGATTAAGACCTGGTTCGCTTTGACCAATACCTTCTAAAAACTCAGCTTTGTCTTCATCATCTAATTCTGCAATTTCAGATTCAATCGCAGCACAAACAGGTACAACTACCGCGCCTTCTTTCTCTGCAATTTCACGTACTTTGTCTAAGAATGGGTTATCTTCAAAACCATCTTCAGCTACGTTAGCAATGTACATAGTCGGTTTAAGCGTTAAAAAGCTTAGGTAGTCTATTGCTGCACGTTCTTCTTTTTCAAGTTCTAAACCACGAACCATACCGTCAGCTTCTAAGTGTGCTTTGATACGTTCTAGAATAGGTAATTCGAATTTAGCGTCTTTATCGCCGCCTTTGGCTTTTTTACCTAAGCGTAAAATAGCGCGGTCACAACTTTCTAAGTCGGCTAGTGCTAATTCAGTGTTGATGATGTCAATATCTTCCTGTGGGTCTATTTTACCCGCAACATGAACGATATTGTCATCTTGGAAACAACGCACAACGTGTCCGATTGCATCTGTTTCACGAATGTTTGCTAGGAATTTATTACCAAGACCTTCACCTTTTGATGCGCCTTCAACTAAACCGGCGATATCAACAAATTCCATGGTCGTTGGTAAAACTTTCTGCGGATTTACAATCGCAGCCAGTTGATCTAAACGTGGATCAGGTACAGGAACGATGCCAGTATTTGGCTCGATTGTACAAAAAGGAAAGTTAGCCGCTTCAATGCCTGCTTTTGTTAATGCATTAAAAAGGGTCGATTTACCAACATTGGGTAAACCAACGATACCACATTTAAAACCCATGATTTTATCCTATTAATTAACTGTTATTGTGCTTTGAAGCTATGTAAGCGATTCATCGCTTTTTCTATGCCGTCAACACCTAAAATGTGTGTGCAACGGGCAGCTTCATCGATACTTTGCTCGATCAAATTCTGTTCAGTACTTGTTGCTTTACCAAGTACATAACCGCTAACACGACTTTTATCGCCCGGATGGCCGATGCCGATACGTAAACGGTAGAAATTTTTATTATTGCCTAACTTGGAAATGATATCTCGCAAGCCATTATGCCCACCATGACCGCCACCCAGTTTAAACTTTGCTACTCCTGGGGAAATGTCTAACTCGTCATGGGCTACTAAAATCTCTTCTGGTTTAATTTGGTAGAATTTTGCCATTGCGATAACAGCTTTACCACTAAGATTCATAAATGTAGTTGGAACTAATAAACGAATGTCGTTACCCGCAAACTGAATACGACCGGTAAGACCAAAAAACTTTGCTTCAGGTTTTAGCTGAATGTTTTCTTGTGAGGCGAGTTGTTGTATGTACCATTGTCCGGCATTGTGTCGAGTATTTGCATATTCGGGGCCTGGATTAGCCAGGCCCACAAGCAATTTAATCGTAGTTGACACGATTACTCAGCAGCGTCAGCTGCTTCTGTTGCTTCTGCTTCTTCTTCTTCGCCTTCAGCAGCTACTTTCTTAGCTGTGATAGCTAGTACTGGTAAATCATGCTCTTCGCCTTTAGCAAGCTCAGCAGACTCAACACCTTTAGGTAATGTGATATCAGAGATGTGAACTGTTCCACCAATTTCAACATTTGCGATATCAACTTCGATGAACGCAGGTAAATCAGCTGGTAAACAAGTTACTTCTAACTCATTTGCTAAGTGAGCAATAACGCCACCATTTTTAACAGCTGTAGCAGTTTCTTCGTTTAAGAAGTGCAGCGGTACAGTTGTTTGTAATTTATGTGTTGCATCAACACGTAAAAGATCTAAATGTTGGATACGCTCTTTGAAAGAGTGACGTTGAATAGCTTTAAGCAATACTTGCTCAGAAACACCATCAATTTCTAAGTTCAATACTGAAGAGTAAAATGCTTCAATAGATTCAACTTTCATTAATTCTTTGTGTTCGAAAGTAAGAGATACAGGATCTTTTCCTGAACCGTATACAACACCAGGTGTTTGGTTTGTGTGACGTAGGCGGCGGCTCGCACCTTTCCCTAAATCTGTACGGCTTGTTGCTACTAATGTAATTGACATGGTAAAACTCCATTGTTGAAAAAACAAAATGTCTTTTCAAATTAAAATAGATTATCGTTTGCGACCAGCGATAACCGCCTTTTTCCCCGTTAGGGTGTATAAAAAAGGCGCGCCATAGTAACTCAGTAAACGCTTTTGTACAAATTAAATGCATAAAAAAAGCGCTTATTTATAACAAATAAGCGCTTCTCAAAATAGAACACAAAGAGAGGGTAACTATCTCGTTGTTTCCTTAGTTATAAAAGTAAAACATGAAACCTAGTAATGGAACATCGCAGAAATTGATTCTTCGTTGCTCACGCGGCGAATAGCTTCAGCTAACATTCCGCTTAAAGTCAGTTGCTTAACTTTACCAGTCGCAAGGATTTCATCTGTTAATGGGATAGAATCCGTTACGATAAACTCATCAATTACAGAGTTTTTGATGTTATCAACAGCAGAACCAGAGAATACAGCGTGAGTAGCATAAGCATAAACTGATAATGCGCCACGTTCTTTTAGTGCAGCAGCTGCTTGACATAATGTACCACCGGTATCGATCATGTCATCAACGATAATACAGTTACGGCCCTCAACATCACCAATCAAATGCATAACTTGAGCAACATTTGCTTTAGGGCGACGTTTGTCAATGATTGCTAGATCAGCATCATCTAATAGTTTAGCGTGTGCACGTGCACGAACTACACCACCGATATCTGGAGAAACAATCATTGGGTTTTCTAGTTTTTTCTCTAACATATCTTCTAATAGCACAGAGCTACCAAATACGTTATCAACAGGTACATCGAAGAAACCTTGAATTTGTTCAGCATGTAAATCAACAGTCATTACACGGTCAACGCCAACATTTGAAAGGAAGTCAGCAACTACTTTAGCAGTAATTGGAACACGGCTTGAACGAACACGGCGATCTTGGCGAGCGTAACCAAAGTATGGGATTACAGCTGTAATACGACCAGCTGATGCGCGACGAAGTGCATCGATCATTACAATCAATTCCATTAAGTTGTCGTTCGTTGGTGCACAAGTAGATTGCACGATGAAAATATCATCACCACGAACATTCTCATTAATTTGCACGTGAATTTCGCCATCACTAAAACGACCTACGTCTGCGCTTCCTAATTTGATGAAAAGACGATCTGCTATTTTCTGAGCTAGATCGGGTGTTGCGTTACCTGCAAATAGTTTCATGTTTGGCACTTTGAGGACCTCTTTCATCCTGTTGATTTAGTCAATGACGCAATGTCATTAACAAGTGTAATTAGTTGAAATTTCAACTAATTAGTCTGATTTTTTTGTAGATAATAATTCACGTAGAGGTGAAGTATTTAAGCCTTCCGCGGTGAAGCAATTCAACCATTTTGGCGTTTGTTGTGCTAATAACTCAGCTTCATTAGCATGGTCAAATGTGCTAAACACACATGCCCCTGTCCCAGTCATTTGAGTCGGGGCGTATTCTAGCAACCAGTCGATGGTATTAGCAACCACCGGATAGTGTTTTTTGACGCAAGGTTCGCAATCATTTGTCCATTTATTGCTCATAAGTTGCTCATGTTGAAGCTTTTTTGTATCCCTTTTTAAATATGGATTTTTAAATACTTCAGGGGTCGAAATATGGCAATCTGGTACCGCTACTAAATAATGAGCTTGTTTCGGCTGAACGGAATGCAAAATTTCGCCCACGCCTTCCGCAATCGCGGCTTTTCCATGAATAAAAATAGGTACGTCTGCGCCCAATGATTTACCCAGCTCAGCTAAGGTCTGTTCACTTAAATCTAAATCCCAATGGTAATTTAGTGCGACTAATGTTGTCGCTGCATCGGATGAACCGCCGCCTAAGCCACCACCCATCGGGAGGTTTTTCTCTAAATCAATATGCGCACCCAATGGGCAACCTGTATGTTGTTTTAATAACATCGCAGCTTTATAGATAAGGTTACCTTCCAGTGGCACACCTTCAATAGCAGGACTGATGCTAATGTTGCCACTGTTATTCGCAGTTATGGTGAGGTGGTCACAGCGATCAATAAACTGAAATAAGGTTTGTAATTCGTGGTAACCATCGGCACGTTGTCCGGTGATATATAAAAAAAGGTTTAACTTCGCAGGTGCAGGCCAGCGAATAGATTCAGTTTGCATAATAAACTCGATTAATTTGTTACTTTCCATTGATTAATAGCTATTTTGACGCGGATATCATCGCGCTTAAGATTTACTTTGGTGGGTAAAACGGTGCCAGAGAAAACGTGATATTGTTGGAAGTCAACTTCCCAAAGGTTTTGGCTTGCATCTAAACCCACTAGTTCACTGACTTGCTGTTGATCATTGAGTTGGTAAGAGGCATTCGCAGGATTACCTTTGATCCATTGTTGTAACGCAGCAATAGGAAGATCTAAACCTGGGGAGAGTTGTTTAATTAAAGTATTGGCATCTTGTCCTGTAAACACTTCATCATCATTGTTGATAATCTCAACACCTTGTTCATTTTTAGTGACTTGTAGAATACGAGTACCGATAAAAGTAGTTAATTGAATTGAATAATCATCACCTTGTTGTTGCCAATAAATATTGGCACTTTGTCGATCCGACTCAAGGAAAATAGCCAGCTTACCGGTGAGTGTCCAGTGATCAAGTTGTTGTAATGCTTGCTGTTGCTGTTCCCAAGTCTGATTTGTTAATAGCGTATTGTCTTCAGAATCTGATTTATTAAATTGAGAACAACCAGAGAGGGTAATAATAAATATCAGTGAAAGTAATTTTTTCATTGTTAAAGCCAGTCGAGAAAAGTGGTTTTAATATATCAAACTATTTTAGTGACCGCTTTGTTCTTTTGGTTTTGTCTCACTAACCGCCTTAAACATTTAATAGATTATTTAGCGCCGCTTTGTTTTGTGAGGTAGGTTATTGCTTTGCGTGATTTCATTATTCTGCGCAGTATCATTACACTTAGTTTCCATAATCAGCGTAATAACTGATATTACCTACTCGCTGGACTTAATTAGTTTTTATTGCAAAAAATAAGTGAAGGCGGAACAAGGCTTAATAGTTAGGTGGTAGGTAATGCATTACCTTTAATGAGTAATGCATTTTGATTGATAATGGGGGCGGGCAATTAACCAATTAACCAATTAACCAATTAACCAATTAACTCATTTATGAAATTAACAATTCTTTTGCGTTGGCTAATGTATGTTCGGTAATACTATCTCCGCCTAATAGCCTTGCGAGTTCATGAATGCGTTCTGACTCATCTAATAATTGCATATTAGTATTGGTACTTTTACCGTCACTATGTTTATTAACAATCATATGTTGATGACCGTTACCTGCTACTTGCGGTAAATGCGTAACACAAAATATTTGTGTACTTTCACCTAATTGACGTAATAAATTACCAACTACTGCGGCAGTTGCGCCACTGATACCTACATCAACTTCATCAAAAATTAACGTTGGTGTTGAAACTCGTTGGCTGATGATCACTTGAATCGCTAAGCTTATACGTGATAATTCACCACCCGATGCAACTTTACCTAAATTTTGTAAGCCTTGCCCTGCATTAGCTGCAACTTGGAATTCGATGCCATCAATACCAAGAGGGCTCAGGTTGTCAGCACCGTGTTGAGTCATTGCAACTTCAAACTGGCCATCTTCCATATTAAGCTTTTGGATGCTTTGAGTAATCTTTTTACTTAATTCTTTTGCGTAACGCTGACGGCTTTGGCTGAGTTTTTGTGCATGTTTAATGTAGTCATGTTTTGCGCTATCAAGATCAATCGTCAGTTTCTCTATCTGTGCTTCACTATTATTAAGTTGTTGATATTCTTTGCTAAGTTTTTGGTGGAACGTATATAACATTTCAGGTTGAACTTGGTGCTTTCTTGCCAATGTTAGTGCTTGGCTTAAACGTGACTCCAATTGCTCAAACTGCTCTGGGTCCAGTTCTAGTTGTTCACTGTATTGGCGTAATTCGTAGCCTGCTTCTTCAATTTGAATCACGGCTTCTTGTAACGAAGTGACAATGCTTTCAAGCTTACTATCGTGCTGAACTTGTGATTCAAGTAATGAAATACTTTTCTGTAATAGTGTTAGTGCATCAACGTCGTCTGAATCCGTTAATAAACTTAAACTGATTTGTGTATTCTCTAAGAGCGCGCCACTGTTAGCTAATTTTTTATGCTCGGACTCTATTTCTGTAAACTCGTCCTCTGCTAATGCAAATTCATCTAATTCAATGATTTGGTATTCCAATAACTGTTTACGTGCTTGTTTTTCTTGCTGACTTAACTGTTGTTGCTGTAATTGTTTTTTTAGAAAGTGGCAGCCTTGGTAAGTGTCTTTTACTTTTTGTACTAGTTGTTGATGGTTGGCATATTCATCAATAATCGATAGCTGTATATCAGGACGTAATAAACTTTGGTGTGCATGTTGACCGTGAATGTTAACTAATAGCTGGCCTAAACTTTTTAACTGAGAAAGCGGTACAGGGGTTGCATTAACGTAAGCACGCGAACGTCCTTCTTTGGTAATAATTCGGCGTAATAAACATTCGTTAGGGTTATCGCTCAGGCTATTTTCTAAATCATTATTACTTAACCATGCAAGTGCATTTGGTGTGTCACTCAGGTTAAAGCGAGCGCTCACTTCTGCTTTATCTGTACCTTGGCGGATCATGCTTGCATCCGCGCGGTCACCAAGACATAGGCCTAATGCATCGATAGCAATTGATTTACCTGCACCTGTTTCACCTGTGATTGTGGTCATACCTTGGTGAAAATCAAGCTCTAGAAATTTCACAATTGCAAAGTTCTGAACAGTTAATTGGCTTAGCATAAAATAGATATCCTATGATTATCTTAACGATTATATTAACAACGAAATGACCATTAGTTAAAAGCAGTAGTTTAAAACACTCGTTTTAAAAGCACTGTTTAAATAAACAGTTTATGATTGCAGTTTAATACTGTTTTTTTAAACAGTAAAGTGCTGTTTGTCTAATTTTCGTTAATTTATTAATACTGTTCATTTTCTTATTGATATAGAAATGTTGTTTTGGTTAATAACAAATACGTGTTGAAAGGGGAGATTGAATGGTAATGGTTAGGGGAACACTTAAACCAATACAAACCTTGGGTAGTCTGTACTGGTTTTTAGTCAGTTAAATATATTAAAACAGTTTATTACCCCAGCCAAATTTAGTTTGAAGCACGTTAAAGTAGTTGTAATTATGAGGGTGCACCAAGTGCAATTTATGCTGCGTCTTTTTAATAATGACTTCATCGCCAGGTAACACTGATAAATTAACATGACTGTCGCAGCTGATTTGCATTTCTATCGTATTAGACTGTGCCATTTTTAATCGCACAATACTATTGGCATCAATAACAATAGGGCGGCTGTTAAGGGTGTGAGGAAACATTGGTAATAAACTAATCGCATCCAGTTTTGGCGTTAAAATTGGGCCGCCTCCTGACAGAGAATAAGCCGTCGAACCGGTTGGTGTAGATAGGATCAAACCATCTGCACGTTGGTTGATCATAAAGTTATCATTAACATATACTTCAAATTCGATCATATGTGCAATTTTATCGGGATGTAACACTGCTTCATTAACCGCTGTACTACTGCTTTTCATATGGCCGTGGCTATGTACTTGCGCTTCTAATAAAAAACGATGTTCAGTTTGATAGTTACCTTCTAATACCTCACTAAGTGGTTGTTCAAAGTTATCAGGGTCTAAATCCGTTAAAAAACCTAAGTTACCTCTATTTACACCAATCACTGAAATATCGAATCGTGCTAGCACTCTAGCAGCGCCTAACATATATCCATCGCCACCGACGACTATCGCTAAATCGCATTTTTGGCCAATCCCCACTAAATCTTCATAGCGTATTTGTGGTAGCTCTAAATCATCTGCTAAACGCAGGTCAACAATGATTGAATGACCACGAGCTTCTAAAAAATAATACAGGCTAGTTAGTGTCTGTAGCGCTTCACTGTGTTGTGGTTTGCCGATTAACCCAATGGTTTTAAATTCAGATTGTTGCTGATTATCCAGACTCATAGAATGCCTACTTGCGAAAAAATGATGACTTTCAGTATACCTGTTATAAATGTTTTTATTAACAGGCTTGAAACTATTATTACTATCCCCATAATAGAGCTTATAAAACTGACCCAAATAATATTAAGTAGGATTGAATTATGAGCGAAGAACAAAAAAAGACTGTTGAAGAAGCAATTGAAACCGTTTTAGGCGAAGAAGCTGCCGAGCAAAATGCAGAAACAATAACTGAAGATGTTGCTGTCGAAGTTGTTGATGAGCAAGCTCTTCAAATTGAAACGTTAACTAAAAAATTAGCGTTGGCTGAAGAAGCATTATCAGAGCAAAAAGATCTTGTGATCCGTGCTCAAGCTTTCTCTCAAAATGAAATCCGTAAAGCAGGTATTGACGCTGAAAACCGTCGTAAATCTGTTTTAAGAACATTTGCTAATGCATTAACGCCAGTTGTTGATCACTTAGAACTAGCAATTCAACACGCAGATAAAGAGAATGAAACCTTAAAACCTATGGTTGATGGCGTTGAAATGACTTTAACTGAACTATTGAAAGCGATTGCAAGCATCGGTATTCAACAAATCGACCCAATTGGTGAAACATTAAACCCTGAAAAGCATCAAGCAATGAGTATGCAAGTGGTTGAAGGTGTTGCGCCTAACCAAGTTGTTGCTGTTATGCAAAAAGGTTATGAGTTAAATGGCGGTCAAGTTATTCGTCCAGCAATGGTTGTGGTTTCAAAAGCTGCAGAATAATTTTTTTGAAAGCTAAAAGCTTGTAAAAGTATTGGCTAAAATAAAAATGAATAAAAAGGTGCTTTAGCACCTTTTTTTATGACTACATCGCCCTAACTATTAAATGTTAGGCAGGAGCGGTTAAAGGCATTGCTTTAAATAATATTGATTAAATCAATATTATGCCTAAAGACAAGTGAGCGGTTGTTTGTTGCTTTATAAAAATGTAGCGCTTTAATCATTGTTTTTAAACAATAGGGCAGCTTAGTGATTTACTGCAATAAGCATTATTTAAAAAAAAGTCATTTTTTTTGCTTGTAGCCCTTGAAACAAAAAAATAGCCCCTTATATATAAAGTATCGAACAGACACTGCCAGCGTGCAGTTAGTCAACTAAACAAGTAACAACATTAACAAGTGTGGAGAGAGTTAAAATGGGTAAAATTATCGGTATTGATTTAGGTACTACGAATTCATGTGTTTCTGTACTGGATGGCGATGTAGCTAAAATCATTGAAAATGCAGAAGGCGAACGTACTACTCCTTCAATCATTGCTTATGCAGAAGATGGCGAAATCTTAGTAGGTCAACCTGCTAAACGTCAGTCTGTAACTAACCCAACAAATACTTTATTTGCTATCAAACGTCTTATCGGTCGTCGCTTTGAAGATGAAGAAGTACAACGCGATATCAAAATTATGCCTTACAAAATTGTAAAAGCTGATAACGGTGATGCATGGGTTGAAGCACGTGGCAATAAAATGGCGCCTCCACAAATCTCTGCTGAAGTTTTGAAAAAAATGAAAAAAACAGCAGAAGATTACCTAGGTGAAAAAGTATCTGGCGCTGTAATTACAGTACCTGCTTACTTTAACGATGCGCAACGTCAAGCAACTAAAGATGCTGGCCGTATCGCTGGTCTAGATGTTAAACGTATTATCAATGAGCCAACGGCTGCTGCATTTGCTTACGGTGTTAACAATTCTAAAGGCGACAGCGTTGTTGCTGTATACGACTTAGGTGGTGGTACTTTCGATATTTCAATCATTGAAATCGACGAAGTAGATGGCGAAAAAACATTTGAAGTATTAGCAACTAATGGTGATACGCACTTAGGTGGTGAAGATTTCGATAACCGTCTAATCAACTTCTTAGTTAAAGAGTTCCAAAAAGACCAGAACTTCGATCTAACTAAAGATCCACTAGCGATGCAACGTGTTAAAGAAGCTGCTGAAAAAGCAAAAATCGAGCTTTCTTCTGCACAACAAACTGATATCAACCTGCCATACATCACTGCAGATGCATCAGGTCCTAAACATTTAAACATTAAAGTAACTCGTTCTAAATTAGAGTCTTTAGTTGAAGATATGGTTAAAGCAACACTTGAGCCATTACGTATTGCACTTAAAGATGCCGACTTATCTGTTGGTGACATCGATGATGTTATCTTAGTTGGTGGTCAAACTCGTATGCCTTTAGTACAAGCAGCAGTTGCTGAGTTCTTTGGTAAAGCAGCACGTAAAGATGTTAACCCTGATGAAGCAGTTGCAATGGGCGCGGCGATTCAAGGTGCTGTACTTTCAGGTGACAAAACTGACGTATTATTATTAGACGTTACACCGTTATCTTTAGGTATCGAAACAATGGGTGGCGTATTAACGAAAGTTATTGATAAAAATACAACTATCCCAACTAAACAGTCACAAACATTCTCAACTGCTGAAGATAACCAAAGTGCGGTAACTATCCACATTCTTCAAGGTGAGCGTAAACGTGCTGCGGATAACAAATCTTTAGGTCAATTCAACCTAGAAGGTATTCGTGCTGCATCTCGTGGTGCACCACAAATCGAAGTAACATTCGATATGGATGCTGATGGTATCTTGCATGTATCTGCTAAAGATAAAGATACAAACCAAGAACAAAAAATTACGATTAAATCAAGCTCAGGTCTATCTGATGAAGAGATTGAAAAAATGGTAAATGACGCAGAAGCAAATGCTGATGCTGATAAAAAGTTCGAAGAAATGGTAACTGCACGTAACCAAGGTGATGCATTAGTACACAGCACTCGCAAACAAATTGAAGAAGCAGGCGACGCACTACCAGCTGACGATAAAGAAAAAATCGAAGCTGCGTTAACTGAACTTGAAGCTGCAATTAAAAGCGAAGACAAAGAAGCAATTGAAACTAAAACTCAAGCGCTAGCTGAAGCATCACAAAAACTAGCTGAAGTTGCTCAACAAAAAGCACAAGCTGGTGAAGCCGGTGCAGAACAACCAGAAGCACAAGCTAAGCAAGATGATGACATCGTTGATGCTGAGTTTGAAGAAGTAAAAGACGAGAAAAAATAATTAGGTAACCCCTAAATAAGTAAGATCGTTTCAACTCGCGGGTTATGGATTTATCTATAATCCGCGTGTTTGTTTTCAATAAACAGAGATTTGAGAAATAACCATGTCTAAACGAGATTGTTATGAGGTACTTGGTTTAAGCCGAGATGCGTCAGAGAAAGAAGTTAAAAAAGCTTATAAACGCTTAGCGATGAAGTACCACCCAGATCGTACTAAAGGTGATGATGCGCTAGAAGAAAAATTCAAAGAAGTAAAAGAAGCTTACGAAATTCTTAGCGATCCCCAAAAGAAAGCCGCATTTGATCAATATGGTCACGATGGTGTTAATCAGCAAGGTCAAGGCGGTGGTGGTTTCGGCGGTGGCGGTTTTGACGATATCTTCGGAGATATTTTTGGTGGTGGCCGCCGTGGCGGAGCGCAGCGTCCTCAACAAGGTTCAGACCTACGCTACAACATGGAGCTAACATTAGAAGAGGCCGTTAAAGGTATCTCTAAAGAAATCCAAATTCCAACATTAGTACATTGTGAACAGTGTAATGGTTCTGGCGCTAAGAAAGGCACAGATACTAAGACTTGTGGCACTTGTCATGGCCAAGGCCAAGTGCAAATGCGTCAAGGTTTCTTTGCAGTTAATCAAACGTGTCCTACTTGTCGTGGTAAAGGTAAAATTATCACTGACCCATGTAACAAGTGTCACGGTGAAGGTCGTTACGAGCGCAGTAAAACCTTATCAGTTAAAATTCCAGCCGGCGTTGATACTGGCGACCGTATCCGTTTAAGCGGCGAAGGTGAAGCGGGAGAACAAGGTGCACCTGCTGGTGACTTGTATGTACAGATGAATGTACGTCCGCATGATGTGTTTGAGCGCGACGGTAATGACTTATATTGTGAAGTCCCAATTAGCTTTACAGAGGCGGCGTTAGGCGGGGAAATTGAAGTCCCTACTTTAGATGGCCGCGTGAAATTGAAAATACCTGCAGAAACGCAAACAGGACGTATGTTCCGTATGCGTAATAAAGGCGTTAAATCAGTGCGTAGTCACTCTACAGGTGATTTAATGTGTAAAGTGACTATTGAAACACCAGTTAAATTATCAAGCAAACAGCGTGAATTATTAAAAGAGTTTGAAAACTCACTGGGTTCAGGTAGTAGTAAAAAGCATCAACCTAAGTCAGAAGGTTTTTTGAATAGCTTAAAAACATTTTTTGACGATATAAGTAAATAACCTATTTTATGATAGGATAGGTCGCTTTCGAGCGGCCTTTTTTTTTCCTGATAATAAATTATCTAACTGAAAAAGTGCTGGTTTTTAGCAAAAAGTAGCAAATGGTAAGCGCTTTATTTAGCGATCTTATGCTAGTAGTATTGGCTACCATTCGATTTAAAGACTGTAATAATGAGCGCTATTTTGATTGTTTATTTTTGCGCTAGGTTTTATTCCTGAACCTAAAGATGAATAATCAAGTGACAAAAATAACTGCATACATAATGGTGCAAGATCAGGTTAAGTCTTTAAATCGTTTGATATAATGGAGCGAATGCCACTTGTCTATTGTAACAATTGTTAAGTGGTTAACAAATCGTACATTTTATTTATACGATATGTTTTAGCTTGGGTAATATGACGCACGTTAAATCAGTGTTATGCCGATTGTATTATGTATGTGTTTTAAATTTTACGCGGAAAGATAGTTTAGTTTGCGGTGTAGGTTGCTATAAAGGGTTATTTCGTTTATTTAACTTACCACCAAAAACTAAGCTATTTTAACAACTAAAATAGCACGTTTAATTATTACAATTAGTATTAGCTCATATTAGTATCATGAGTAATTCTTTACTCATACGGAGAAGTTTAGTGATAAATATCCTGCTGGTCGATGACCATGAATTAGTTCGTACAGGGATAAGCCGTATCATTGATGATGTTCGAGGCATGAAAGTAATTGGCGAAGCTGAAAGCGGAGAAGACGCTGTTAAGTGGTGCCGTAGTAATGAACCAGATGTAATTTTAATGGATATTAATATGCCAGGTATTGGCGGACTTGATGCGATGCATAAAATTTTGCGCATCAATGAAGATATTAAAATCATTATGTTAACCATGCATACTGAAAATCCATTTCCAACCAAAGTAATGCAAGCAGGTGCAGCTGGTTATTTAAGTAAGGGGGCTTGCCCTGAAGAAGTGTTAAATGCAATTCGTATCGTGCATTCAGGACAGCGTTATTTAACGCCTGAAATCGCACAACAAATGGCATTATCACAGTTGTCACCTAATGATGAAGATCCATTTCGTGTGTTGTCTGAACGCGAACTACAGATCATGATCATGATCACCAAGGGACAACGTGTTGTTGATATCTCTGAGCAATTAAGTCTCAGCCCTAAAACTATCAATAGTTATCGCTATCGTCTATTTGATAAATTAGGAGTACATGGAGATGTAGAGTTGACTCATTTGGCTATTCGTTATGGAATGCTGGATGCGGATACACTATAAACAGATACTTTGTTAAAAAATTCAAAAAGCACCTTAATATAAGGTGCTTTTTTATATCCTCAGTTTACACTTAATCAGCGACTAAACTTTACCGGTGAGCCACATTCTGCTTATGAGCAAATTTAATTCAGATGCATTTTTAAAAACAGTGACCACTGAGCCTGGCGTGTACCGTATGTTCGATGATAAAGATCAAATCATCTACATTGGTAAAGCTAAAAATCTTAAAAAACGTTTAAACAGTTATTTTAGCTTAACTCAAAAACACCCTAAAACATTGGCTTTAGTGAGTCATATTGTTCGTATTGAAGTCACTATCACGCATACCGAAACGGAAGCGTTGATCCTTGAGCATAACTTCATCAAACAGCATAAACCTAAATATAACGTGTTGCTGCGTGATGATAAATCTTATCCCTATCTATTTTTAAGTGACCATAAACACCCGCAGTTAACCCTAGTGCGTTCGCAAAATAAAAAGCGCAAAGGTACTTACTTCGGTCCTTATCCAAGTGGTGGGGCGGTACGAGAAAGTTTGCATTTAATGCAAAAGTTATTTCCGATCCGTCAATGTGAAGATAGCTATTATAAAAACCGTTCTCGACCTTGTTTACAATACCAATTAAAGCGTTGTTTAGGGCCCTGTGTGAATGCGATGCCTGAGCAGGAATATGCGCATCAGGTCGATTTAGCGACCGCTTTTCTACAGGGTAAAAGTCAGCATGTAATTGAAGAATTAGTGAATGAGATGGAGACTGCGAGCCAAACACTAGAGTTTGAAAAAGCCGCCGTAAGACGCGACCAAATTCAATCCCTGAAAAAAGTACAAGAGCAACAGTGGGTGAGCGGTGAAGTTGAACAATTAGATGTATTAGGTTTTAGCTATCAGCATGGTGTTGCCAGTATTCATATGTTATTCGTTCGACAGGGGCGTGTATTAGGTAGTCGTAATTACTTTCCTAAAGTGCCCAAAAATAGCTCTGAAGAAGAAGTGCTTAGTAGCTTTTTGAGTCAATTTTACCTATCTGGGCAAAATGGTCGCGCTATTCCCCGTGAAATATTATTAAGTGATGATTTTAGTGACCGCGAAATTTTTGAAGAACTGTTCTCAGAGCATAGTGGTTATAAAACTAAACTTAAAATAGTGATGCGTGGCGAGCGCTTACGCTTTACTAAATTAGCTAAAACGAATGCGAATGTGGCCTTAAGCACGCACTTGAGTCAGCAAAAATCTATCTTACAACGTTATAACTTGCTCGAAGAAAAACTAGAACTGACCGAACCTATTCAACGTATGGAATGTTACGATATTTCACATATGATGGGTGAAAAAACAGTGGCTTCTTGTGTTGTCTTTAACCGTGAAGGCGCTAAAAAATCTGATTACCGTCGCTTTAATATTACTGGGATCACTCCTGGGGATGATTATGCGGCCATGGGGCAAGTATTAGCACGTCGCTTTAAAGATTTACAAAGTGCAGAAACAACGCCTGATATTATCTTTATTGATGGTGGTTTAGGGCAATTGAGCCAAGCTGAAACAATTGTTAGCTCACTGGAGCATAACTTCCCCGATAAATACCCGCTGTTGATTGGTATCGCTAAAGGTGTTGCACGTAAAGCGGGTGAAGAAACACTTATTTTGGCTGATAGCCATGAAATATTAGAGATAGACAGTACTTCTCCTGCCTTACACCTGATTCAACAGATTCGAGATGAATCTCATCGCTTTGCTATCATGGGGCATCGTCAGCAACGAGATAAAGTAAGGCGTACAAGTACGCTAGAAGGAATTGCTGGCGTAGGCGCTAAACGACGCCAAATGTTACTCAATCATTTCGGTGGCTTACAGGGAGTGAAATCTGCGAGTATTGATGAGTTAGCTAAGTTAAATGGAATAAGCAAAAGTTTGGCCGAAACGATTCATGAAGTTTTGCATCATTAGACATGATTCGTACATAGCTGTGAAACGCCGCCAAATGCTAAGCTATACGGTTTAATTCAGCATTTCGGCGGTTTACAGGGAGTGAAATCTGCGAGTATTGATGAGTTAGCTAAGTTAAATGGAATAAGCAAAAGTTTGGCCGAAACGATTCATGAAGTTTTGCATCATTAGACATCATCAAAGAAAGTTAGACTCTCTTGCATCATTAGTATTGATTGTTTAATAGTGAATTTTCATAAGGGACACAAGCGTTAAAGGTTTTTTAAATTAAGTAGGGTTAGGTCTTAACGATTAATCAAGAGCTTTTAACTTTTGAACATCATTTTGCAATATCATTTTGCAACATCATCGCGATACACTTCAATGAAAATACTGGCATTGATTTCCTATACGAAGTGCGATCTTCATTATTACTGTAATGTATTTAATGCACCGTATTTTTTGATCTATCTCTCTTTATCAATGCAGATGGAGGTGATTCATTTTGTAAGCTGAAATATATTGCTATTAATTGCCTACTTTATGAGTTAAGCATTTGCAAATGTAAACCATAAAATGCAAAAATAAGCAGGCTTACCTTAAAGGATATTTTAATGCTCAACATTCCCAATTTATTAACCTGTTTTCGAATTCTTCTGATCCCTGTATTTGTAGTTATCTTTTATCTACCAATATCTTGGTCAGCCCCCCTTGCCACCTTTATTTTTTGGCTCGCAGGCGTAACAGATTGGTTAGATGGTTATTTAGCGCGTCGTTTAAATCAACAAACACCCTTTGGCGCATTTTTAGATCCCGTTGCAGACAAAATCATGGTGTCCGTTGCATTGGTAATGATTGTTGAACATTATTCGGTTATTTGGATAACAGTACCTGCAATGATTATGATTGGCCGCGAAATTATTATTTCTGCATTACGTGAATGGATGGCTGAGTTGGGTGAGCGAGCAAGTGTTGCTGTTTCATCTATTGGTAAAATTAAAACCGCATCGCAAATGTTAGCGTTATTTTTGTTAATTTGGCAACACTCGATAGAAATGGAATGGGTAGGCTTTACTTTCTTATATGTGGCAACGGCATTAACGCTATGGTCGATGATTGTTTATCTTGCAGCGGCATGGCCTTTATTAAAAAAGAGTAATGAGCTGTAAATTGCTGAATATCTAAACGCTTCGTCTAAAAAAACGTCGAACAACCTAAAAGAAGTAAAAAAGTCGATAATATCTATTGACTCATTGTGAAGAATCATTAGAATGCGCACACATCGAGAGGGGAAACAGTTACTGCTTCTTCTTGAGATAAACATAGTGATGCGGTACTAGCTCAGTTGGTAGAGCACGACCTTGCCAAGGTCGGGGTCACGAGTTCGAGTCTCGTGTACCGCTCCAAATGTTTTGGCGGAATGGCAGAGTGGCCATGCAGTGGATTGCAAATCCATCCACCTCGGTTCGACTCCGGGTTCCGCCTCCATTACAATCTTTGCCCGGGTGGTGAAATCGGTAGACACAAGGGATTTAAAATCCCTCGACTTATGGTCGTGACGGTTCAAGTCCGTCTCCGGGCACCAATTTCATAAAAGAACCAGCTTATAGCTGGTTTTTTTATATCTAAAATTTGAGTCTCTAATATATCGGCTCTTTGATATTAAAATCCCCGCATCTAATTCTGGTCGTGACGGTTCAAGTCCGTCTCCGGGCACCAATTTCATAAAATAACCAGCTTATAGCTGGTTTTTTTATATCTAAAATTTGAGTCTCTAATATATCGGCTCTTTGATATTAAAATCCCCGCATCTAATTCTGGTCGTGACGGTTCAAGTCCGTCTCCGGACACCAATTTCATAAAAGAACCAGCTTATAGCTGGTTCTTTTATATCTAAAATTTGAGTCTCTAATATATCGGCTCTTTGATATTAAAATCCCCGCATCTAATTCTGGTCGTGACGGTTCAAGTCCGTCTCCGGGCACCAATTTCATAAAAGAACCAGCTTATAGCTGGTTTTTTTATATCTAAAATTTGAGTCTCTAATATATCGGCTCTTTGATATTAAAATCCCCGCATCTAATTCTGGTCGTGGCGGTTCAAGTCCATTCCAAGAAAGAATTTTCATAAAAGAACAAGCTTAAAGCTAATTTTTCTATATCTAAAATTTAAGCCTCTTCTTTATCTAAAATTCAAGATCCTAATTTATTGTCTTTGTTACTCTCTTCCTTATTTTGAGCTCCTTAAATAATATTAATAACTCATCAATCTAACTCAATTCGTTGTTGTTGGTTTAAATATCCTGATTGGGTTATTTAAATAGATCTCAAGCAGTTTTTTTGTTTATTAAGTAAGTGGTTGGCAATATGTTTTTCTCTAATAACGTTATTAATGGCTTTATTTAGTGGACTGTTTTATCAAAATAGAACAATTTGATATAAGTGTTGTGAAATAAATTATTGTTTAATAAAGAATACGCTATTAGACATGCCTAAAATTTGTAGGTTTTAGCTGTGTAGGTTTCTTTTTTGCAAGGCTGTAGCGCTTGGAAGGTAAGTTGGTAGTTAATCAGTTGCTTTATCTAGTCACATAGTGTCGATTATTTTTACATTAAAACAGGTTTAATATAGTTTTTATTGCATAAAATTGAAAAATAGCCCGAAATAGGTGTCGGATTATTTTACTATATAAGTTAATCTCAACGAGTTAATTTAATTATCTTATTGAAAATAAACAGATATATATAACGGCACGAATTATGCTTTATACTCTTTTAGAGATACCTAATAATAGTGTATGCATTACCTACTTATGACGGTAATAATTAAAAGGATAATATAATATGTTAACTTCAAAAAGATTATTGATTGCTGTAACAACTAGTTTTTGCTTAATGTCAGCATTAATATCGACAACGGCACAAGCTTCTTTGATTACTTCAACACCAGATACTATCGTTAGTGTTTCATTAGACGGTGACCTTAATTCAGCTGGTTCTGTTAATAGTGGTTCATTATCTAATACTGAAATTATTGCACGTGAGCGAGGTAATCAATCTCAGGGAGGCTTACGTATTGCCACTTTTATTGATTTTGATTTAAGTAACTTAACGTCAGATGTCGTTAATGCTTCAACGTTCTCTGCATTGTTTGAAATTGATTTTGTTTCTCGTCTTAATACTATTAATGACTTAAGTGTTTTATTAGGACAAGTTGAAAGTGCATGGAGCGATGCTTCTGGTTCTTTACCTTTGTTTGAATACGCAAATTCATCAACTAGCCAGTCTGTTGCTCTAGGTAACGTTAAAACAGATTCATTTGGCACTTACAGTGTTGATGTTACTAGTATTATCCAAGGTTGGGTAAACGGCGACTCAGAAAACAATGGTTTTGTTCTTTTTGGTGAAGAGCCTGTTTTCCAAGGCGCTGGATTTAATAACGCATCATTAGTTGTTGATGTGCCTGCACCAAGCACTATTGCTATTCTCGGCTTAGCGTTAGTTGGTTTTTCATTATCACGTAAAGCGAAAAAATAATGTTTAATCAATACCTAGATCGATTTTTAGGTATTATTACTATTAGATATTATTAGCTAATGTAATTAAGTCGTTTAATAAAATAGCCTTTTAAAAAAGCATCAATCCTTGTGATTGGTGCTTTTTTTGTTTTAGCCCGTTTTTCTTTTGTGTTGAGGTTTCTTAAAAAACATTAATGGCAGACATAACATAAACTTAGTTTTTGCGATGTATTTGCGCGGCTAAGCCTTTTTCTGGATCAGTAGCCCTGTGATTATCAAGACTAACCCAATGATAGTTGCAGGATAGATAGTTTCTCCAATGATTTGACTTAATAGCAGTAAAGAAACAAAGGGCGAGATAAAAATTAAATTACTTATTTTACTGGTACTTTCTGCGTATTTAAGTGCGGTTAACCAAGCCACAAAAGCCAGACCCATTTCAAATAGACCGATGTAAGTTGCCCCCAACCAACCTTGCCAAGCAGTGATATTGATATCATCGAATATTATTACTGTCAGTAATACCATGGGTAAACTACATAAAAAGCATAATAATAAAGCAATCATTGAGTCAGCATCATTCTTACTATTAAATATCCAATAACAGGCCCATAGGATAGTGCTTAATAAAGCCAAAACAACACCTGTAGGGCTTTCAAAATCAAGCGCTAATAGATTGCCTTTGGTGGCAATAACCAATGCTCCTAAATACCCTAAGGTAATGGCGATAATGTCATTTCTACGTAATTTTTGCCCTAGTACTGGCACGGCTAATAACGAGAGGGTGATCGCCCAAGTATAATTTAGTGATTGTGCTTGTTGCGCAGGCAATAAATCATAGGCTTGGAAAAGCAGTAAATAATATAAAAATGGATTAATTGCACCCATTAAAAGATAGAAATAGGGTCTTTTAAAAAAACTCGTTTTAAGTAAAGTGATTTTATGTTGTCGATAACAAATAAATAGCAAAACTAAGCTACTGACCAAGCTGGCTACAAGCAGCATTTGTAATGCACTAAAGTAAGTTAAAGTTATCTTAAACGCAGTGGCAACTGTCGACCACATCAATACTGCAAGTAGCGCAAATAGCGTGGCGGTTTTTTGGTTTTTGATCATGGCGGGTTACTCTATGGGATGCCTCTGTTAGACATTTGATGGTATTAATACGGAGAGACTTTAATTTGAAAGTTTTTATTCCCGCCTCATTTTAATTTCAAATTACTTTTACTTTAAAAAGCTAAATTTTTGAATAACTTAAAATCAACCTTGTGATTTTGAACACTTTTTTGTTAAATTATTGTTACTTTTATTTAGTGCTTTGATTAGTCAAATGTTTTCACTTATTTATTAAGAGCCGTTAGCGCTTCTTTTCAAATTTAAAATACCTTTACATTTGGGCTTGCTGATTTTTTTACCTTGGATGATAACGGGTATAGTAATATCGCTAGCTAAGTGATCTTATTGTTAGCTAGCTGAGTATCATTTAATGATTTTGCCTAGTTCGGTTGCAATAAATTCTGCTATCCAAGGTTGAGCAATAACTTTTGGGTGTAAACCATCACGCATCATCCATTCAGGTTTAGTGATCACATGCTCTAAAAAGAAGGGCATCAGTGGTACATTTTTCTGTTCGCTTAAGGCAGGATAAATACTAGAAAAAGCCTCACTATAGCGTTTGCCGTAATTAGTTGGGACTCGAATTTGCATTAAAATGGGTTGTGCATTTTGTGCTTGGATATTATCAATAATAATGCTTAAATTATTACTAACAATAGTGGGTGAAAAACCACGTAATCCATCATTTGCTCCCAATTCAATTAAAACAAAATCAGGTTGATGCTTTTTTAATAAAGCCGGTATACGTGCTAATCCATTACCGCTTGTATCTCCAGAAATACTGGCATTTACAACGGTAATTTCTTGATTTTTTTGTTTTAATTGTTCAGGTAATAACACTGGCCAGCTTTTCTCCACTGGCATTTGGTAACCGGCACTTAGGCTATCTCCTACAATCAGTAACGTGTTACTGTAAACCAAAGACGAAAATAGCAATGAGAATAATAAGGAAACGAGTTTAATCATGAGTCAATCCATTATAAGTGTTAAGAATATTACTAAATCAGTAATAAGTAATGATAACGAACTATCTATCCTAAAGGGGATTTCCTTTAACATCAATGCCGGTGAATCGGTTGCTATTATGGGAACCTCGGGTGCCGGTAAGTCAACTTTGATGAGTTTACTTGCAGGGCTAGACCAACCTACATCAGGTTCGATCACTCTCTTAGATTCAGAAATTTCAGCTATGGACGATGAACAAAGAGCTAAAATTCGTAGTGAATCAATTGGTTTTGTGTTTCAGAACTTCTTACTCATTCCCTCTTTGAATGCATTACAAAATGTCACTTTACCGATGGTATTACGTGGTAGTGAAGATGAAAGCAGTAATAACCAAAAAGCCAAACAACTTTTAAAAGAAGTTGGCTTAACAGGTCGTGAAACTCACTTACCCACACAGCTTTCAGGTGGGGAGCAACAGCGTGTAGCTTTGGCACGTGCTTTTGTCACGGAGCCTAAAGTTCTTTTTGCCGATGAACCTACGGGCAATTTAGACCAACAAACCGCACAAAATATTATTGAGCTGTTGTTTAAAATGAATCAAGAGCAGGGGACAACACTGATTTTAGTGACCCACGATGCAAACCTCGCTAAGCGTTGCCAACGCACGCTGATTATTAACGATGGGCAATGTCAGGAAAGTGAATGAAAACCAATAAAATGATAATAAGCTGGAGCTGGCGAGAGATCTGGTTTGGGCAATTATGGCCAGTAATGGTGGCATTAACACTCATTATTGCCTGTGTGGTTGCTTTATCAACACTGGCGTTACGTGTTGAAAAAGTGATGACTAACCAAGGTCGCTCTTTATTAGCTGCAGATCTCGTATTTCGTTCCTCTAATCCTATTCCCGATGCCTTGGTAGAACAGGCCAAGCAAGCTGGATTAACGGTTTCATCGCAAAGTCGATTCCAGACCATGGCATTTAGTGATCTGAAAATGCAGTTGGTAACAGTTAAAAGTGTTGAAGCTAGTTATCCACTACGAGGTGCATTAAATTTAACCAATAAAAGCAATTACATCTCGCATCATGTGAACCCTGGAGAATTATGGATCGCGCCACGTTTACTGTCTCTTTTAGATGCTGAAATAGGTGAGACCTTAGCCATTGGTGATGCAGATTTAACTATTACCGGATTAATTAAAGATGAGCCTGAATTAGCTTATAACCCTTTCAACAGCATTCCTAATCTATTTATTCATGCCAGCGATCTGGATAAAACGGGCGCAGTGCAGGTTGGGAGCCGTGTACGCTACCGGTTATTTATTAACGGAGACTTAAGCACATTAGCCAAATTGCAACAGGATTATGAATTACAAGCAGGTGAATCTTGGGTTGATCAAAGTAAAGAAAGTCGTGCTGCCGGATTAATGGAAAAAGCTAAGCAGTATTTATCATTAACCATCTTGATGGTGATCTTAATGGCTGCCGTTACCTTGATCCTAACTTGTTTACATTATGCTCGAAATCGTAGCGAAACCGTCTCCATGTTAAAAAGTATGGGGGCTAGTCGCGCTTGGTTACGAGTGTGGTTAAGTACACAAGTGCTGATCATGTTTGTAGTTGCTTTTGTTGTTGGTAGTGCTGCTGGATTATTACTAGAGTTCTTATTACGCCTACCATTGGTTGATATTTTACCTAAACAATTACCAACTGTTGGCTTACAACCATTTATGTTTGCTATCGGTGTGGCACTCTGTATTGGTTTGCCTGCATTATTGATCCCCTTAACTCGTCTGTTAGATGCACCTGCAATTAGTGTTATTCAACAACAGGTGACCACACGTTATTCAAAAACGAGTTGGTGGTTACTACTCTTACCGATCACTGCCTTGGTGGTATTTTATGGTAGTAATAAATTAGTATGGATGGTGTTAATTGGTTTATTGGTGTTATTTGTTTTACTCGCATCACTCAGTTACGGGTTATTAAAAGCGCTAGGTAAATTGAAATGGCGTGCTGCATTTAGTTTAGCGTTAAGTCGTATCAACCGTTCACCTAAAAATAGCATGATGCAATTGGCTGCTTTATCGGGTTCATTGATGCTGGTGGCATTAATCTGGTTAATTAAAAGTGACCTATTAGGGGACTGGGAGCAGACGTTAGCTGCCGATGCACCCAATGTATTTGCTATTAACATTAGCCCTGAACAACAGCAAGGTTACTTACAACAGATCGATCAACTGCAATTACCACGTAGTGAAGCTTTTGCAATTATTAGAGGCCGAATTACGGATATCAACGAAGTCAGCACTACCGAACTCGCTGTTTACCAAAATAAAGACGTGCGTATTCTAAAACGTGAAATTAACTTTACTTGGGCGAAACAGTTACCTGTCTATAACGAAGTGATTGCTGGAGAATGGACGGGAGAAAAAACCGTTTCTATTGAACAGGAGGTTGCCAGTGAATTAGGGGTTACCTTAGGTGATAAGCTTACTTTTGAAGTAAATAGCCAACCCTTTACGGCGACGGTTAATTCTATTCGTGCGGTGGAGTGGCAAAGTTTAAAACCTAACTTTGTGTTTATTTTTAGCGAAGACGTGATTGCTGATTTGCCAACTACGTGGATGGTGAGCTTTAGAGCCGGACAAGATCAAACGCCATTAGTTAATGAACTTGCACGTTCATACCCAACGGTGACGTTATTAGATCTGCGTACCATGGCCGATAAAATACAGGGGTTATTAAGACAAATCTCATGGTCTTTGACTGGCCTTGCTGCCTTAGGTGTGATGGCGGGGATCTTATTAATCTTTACCTTATTGCGTCTAAGCTTGAGCGAACGTAAAAGAGAGATCACCTTATATCGTACTTTAGGCGCAAGCAAAAAACGCATTAGCCATACCTTATGGGCTGAATATGGTTTGTTAGCGGTTAGTGCTGGTTTTGTCGCCGCTATTGCCGCAGAGATTATATTAGCAAGTTTAATGACCTGGGGATTTGAATTACCGATACAACTCCATCCGAGCATGTGGTTAGTTCTTCCTCTTTTAGCGGTATTAATTGTATTTTTAAGTTTAAGTACAGTGATTAAAGAGCTATTGAAACCTTTAAGATAGGTTTAGCGTGCAATATATAGCCACATTATGAGCGTTATAGTGTGGTTATATTTACAGCGTGGCTATATGTACAAGTATTACTGAGAAGAATCATTGCTGGCTACCAGTCGGCTGCTGATTAGTCGCAGTATTTTTTCTAGCAATAAAGCAAAAATTATTATCCTGAAGGGCTTTCATTGTATTGAGTTGAAGTTATTTTTTAATAAAGGATCATTGCACTAAAATAAGCGTGTTTTATAGTTGCACCTAAGTCGAAAAGTCCGTAAACTTCGGCCTTCACTTTACTGCTGAATTAGTGATCGGCAGTAATAATTAAAATAGGTTATTCACATAACCACAAAATATCGGAGTACGTTATGTCACTAAGTGCAGAACAGAAAGCTGAGATTGTAGCAAAATTTGGTCGCGCAGAAGGCGATACTGGTTCACCTGAAGTTCAAGTTGCATTGTACACAGTACAAATCAACCACCTTCAAGGCCATTTCAAAGAGCACATCCATGATCACCACAGCCGTCGTGGTCTATTACGCATGGTTAGTCAACGTCGTAAATTACTTGACTACTTAAAGCGTAAAAATGTTGCAGCTTACACAGCATTAATCGCAGAATTAGGTCTACGTCGTTAATTTCGACTTAAACACTGATTTCAAAAAGAGCCTAAGGGCTCTTTTTTTGTTTGTGTTCAGGTAAATTGATAGATAAATTTACCTGTTATCAAATAAACAAAATTTAAGTCCTATTTTTTATGATCAACATAGATATTTTTGATCTTAAATTAAGACAATAAAACGGTCGACTTAGCCTTAACAAGAACATTAGAATATTACAGTGATCTACTAACCATTTTACCCATAGGTATTTCAATAGGTACTTGGTAATATTGAAGTTAACTGGTACCGTTAAGCTCAATATATTAACGCCAAATGAAAATAAATATCTTAAGTTTATTGATTGGTATGACATCAACTCTTCTATACACAAAGCTTATATCGATTATATTAAATACGTGATTCTAGTCATAAATAGAATACTTATTTATTATGGTTGCTATTACCTAAGGGATTAAATTATGAAGCTAAATTCAATTATTAAAAGTACTTTACTGGCTGCTGCAGTCATCTCTACAGGTTTGCAAGCTAAACCTGTTTATGTTGCAACCACAGCGATTGTTGAACACCCTGCACTAGATGCAGTTCGAGACGGTGTTAAATTAGTATTAGAAGAAAATGGCTACACGGGTGACGAATTAAAATTCACTTACGAAAGTGCTCAGGGTCAACCTGCTATTGCTGCACAAATTGCTCGTAAAATGGTCGGTGATGAACCTGATGTGATTGTTGCGATTGCAACACCTTCAGCCCAAGCCGCTGTGAGTGTAAGTCGTAATATCCCTGTTGTATTTTCTGCGGTAACGGATCCGATTGGTGCTAAATTAGTACCTACTTTAAAACAGCCTGGTAGTAATGTTACGGGTTTATCTGACATGGTGAATGTGAGACAACATTTAGCCTTGATCAAAGAGTTTGTACCTAACTTAAAAACAGTCGGTGTACCTTACAATCCAGGTGAAGCAAATTCAGTATCAAGTGTCGCTGCATTAAAGATTGCAGCAGCGGAAATGGGCATTGAAGTGATTGAATCTGCAGCGCCAAAATCTGCGGACGTAATGATCGCAACAAAACAACTGGTTGGTAAAGTAGATGCTATTTACTGCCCAATTGATAATACAATTATTAGTGCTGTTGAATCCGTTATTAAAGTGGGTATCGATGCGCAAATCCCTGTTTTTGCTGGTGATACAGATACCGTAGCGCGTGGTGCTGTTGCCGCTGTTGGTTACAACTACTTCGATTTAGGTCGTCAAACGGGTGATATCGTTGTGCGTATTCTGAAAGGTGAAAAAGCCGGTTCAATTGATGTCAAAATGGCGCAAGGAACTGACCTTTATGTTAACCCTAAAATGGCTGCAAAAATGGGTATAGAAGTACCTGCTGCTGTACTTGCTCGTGCAACTAAAGTTATTAAATAAGAACGGAACAATATGTCACTTTTTTCATTTTTAGGTACGTTAGAAATTGGCCTCATTTACGGCTTAGTTGCCATTGGGGTATACCTTACTTTTCGTATCTTGGATTTTCCAGATCTAACCGTTGACGGTAGTTTTACACTCGGGGCTGCTGTGACAGCAACCCTGATCGTAATGGGCGTTAATGTTTTTTTAGCAACCGTTGCAGGTACCATCGCAGCCGCATGTGCAGGGTTAGTCACTGCATGGTTAAACTTACGTTTTGACATTCTACATTTGTTAGCCAGTATTTTAACCATGACAGCTCTGTATACGATTAACCTACGTGTAATGGGTAAACCAAACGTAGCATTAATCATGGAACCGACGATTTTAACGCCTTTCGAAGGCATATTTGGTCTGCCTGATATGTATATGCGCGTTATATTTGTAGCTGTTTGTGCGTTGATTGGCGGGTTATTAATCGCTTGGTTCTTAAAAACACAATATGGATTAGCAATGCGCGCTGTAGGCTCTAATAAGCGTATGGCACAAGCAAACGGTATTGTGGTCAAGCAAAAAGTTTATGCTGGATTAGCACTTTCCAACGGGTTAGTGGGATTAGCTGGCGCATTGTTTGCTCAAACCAATGGCTTTGCCGATTCTACTATGGGTATTGGTACCATCGTGGTTGGTTTAGCCGCAGTAATAATTGGTCAATCATTGTTTGCTAGCCGTTCAATGTATGTGATCGTATTAAGCTGTATTGTTGGTTCTGTATTGTATCGACTAGCTGTTTCTATGGCTCTTAATGCTGATTTCTTAGGTTTTAGTGCGTCAGATTTAAACTTGATCACGGCAGTACTGGTTGCCTTGGCATTGATCTTTCCTAAGCTACGTAATGAATGGAAAGCTAAACAAGCAGCGAGGAAAGAAGCATGATTAGTTGTAAAGAGTTACACGTTACGTTTAATCGTGGTTTACCCACTGAAAAGTTAGCATTACGTGGTATTGACTTAACCATACCGCAAGGTGAATTTGTTACTGTTATTGGTTCTAACGGTGCTGGTAAATCAACACTGTTAAATACAATTGCTGGTGATATCAATAGTACCAAAGGGCAAATTCTATTTGGTGAGCGTGATGTAACTAAAGTACCTGCAACGGGAAGAACTGCAGATATTGCACGTGTTTTTCAAGATCCATTAGCAGGAACTTGTGGTGATTTAACCGTTGAAGAAAACATGGCATTAGCTTATGGCCGCGGCAAAAGAGGACGTCTTTCACCTGCACTAAACACTAAAACACGAGAAATTTTTCGTGAACAGTTAGCGCGTTTGAATTTAGGCATTGAAGACCGTCTAGAAAGTCAGATGGGGTTATTATCTGGTGGTCAACGTCAATCGGTGAGCTTATTGATGTCGGCTCTACAGCCAAGCACTATTCTGTTATTAGACGAACACACCGCAGCATTAGATCCAAAAACAGCGGCATTAATCATGGATATCACCTCACAAATCATTGCTGAAAAGCAATTAACCGTGATGATGGTAACCCATTCAATGCGTCAAGCGTTAGACCACGGTTCTCGTACAATCATGTTGCATGAAGGCAAAATTATCTTTGATTTAGCCGGTGAGCAACGCGCTAATTACGAAGTGAAAGATTTATTAAATCTATTTGCCCAAGCACGTACAGATGGCGAAGAGTTAGATGATGATAAATTATTGTTAGGTGCTTAAGTTCTCTGAACTCCAGTAACGTAAAAAGAGCCTAAGGGCTCTTTTTTTATAGGAAAATAGTTTACCAATTCTAGATTTCCATAGCCTAGATTCGCATAACCTAGATTCGAATAGTAAGTGCAATTACGTCATTGAATGTAAACCAATCATATTACCTTCAGAATCTAACACTAAACAAATAAACCCGTACTCACCTATATCCATTTTAGGCCGTTGTATCGAACCGCCTGCGGCTTTTGCTCTTTCAGCCTGAATAGCACAATCATCACATGCAAAATAAACAAGGGTGCCGCCTCCTCCTGCAATAACATGCTCCATTTTAACTAATGCGCCAGTCGCACCATATTTTTCCATATCAGAAGGGAAAGCCAGCATCTGAATGCTTGAGTCATTAGGATCACCTAGTACTTCTAAAATAACCTCAAACACAGCCTCATAAAATGTTTTAGCTCTGGTTAAATCATCGACATAAATTTCAAACCAACCGACTGGGTTCATGGACATACTTTTCTCCTTAGTGATAATTTACTTTCTAAAAAATTAACGTAATGGATAACCTAAATAATAACCAACAAAGGGTAACAGCGAACAAGCAAGGGATATACTTTATGTAAAGTTAGGCTTGTTTAAAGAGAGGGCGACGACAAAAATTCAATTTTTAGACTTTATAGGTAATGACTTTATAGGTAATGGATTAAATATAATAAGAACATAATCAATTGAAACTAGTAATATTGTTTCTTTTAATCATTATAAATTGAATTAGGAAGAGTAATGCGCCCAAGTGAACAATTAAAACAAACGTGTATTGACGATTGGTCAGCAGCAACAAACCATGCTTTTTGTGCTGAACTTGCAGATGACAGTCTGCCATTAGATAAAATGAAAATTTATTTAGCTCAAGATTATACTTTCATTGATAACTTTGTACGCTTAGCGGCTTCTGCTATACACCATGCTCCAACTCTTCCTGACCGTTTGCCATTAGCCCATTTTCTAGGGAATATCGCAGGTCCGGAGAATACCTATTTTCAACGATCTTTTAACATATTAGATGTTGCTCAATCTGAACGAGTCACCCCTGAATTATTAAAACCAACCCGTGATTTTCAAGCGTTAATGCTAAAAGCGGCTAACAGTGATGAATACGGAAATATGGTGGCTGTTTTGTGTGTTGCCGAGTGGGTGTATTTAAGTTGGGCACAACCTGTTTTTGAACGTACAGATTATGCTGAATTGATTAAAACATTACCCTTCTATTTTGGAGAATGGGTTGCCTTACATTCTGGTGAATATTTTGAATCGGTAGTTGAGCATTTACGTTCTCAACTTGATACTGCATTTAATAATGCAGATGTAGAGCAACAACAAACAATGCAAGATTACTTTCAACAAGCGGTGTTATTAGAAAAACAGTTCTTTGATGCTTGTTATAAATAATAGCTATTTATAATTATTTTCAATAATAGTCACCAAAAAACAGTCATCAACAATAGCTATCAACAATAGCCACCAATACATAGTCTAGGTGTGTTGGTCTTACACTTTACATTAAGCTCAATGTCCAAATATTGATAGTGAGCTTTTACTTCTGCACATCACCAAAAATAATATCTCGACGGCCATCAACCCATAATTCATGCTTTGCCATTACTTTAGTAAACATTGGGCTTTGTAAATAATGATTTAACCAAGCGCGAAGTTTGGGGTAGGGCGATTGTTGATACCATTGACGCTCGACCTTCGAGAACTGGCGAACAAAAGGCATCAAGGCAATATCTAATAAACCTTCGTGTTCAGAGCTTAAAAAAGCGTGTTGAGATAAACGTACTTCTAATTTTTGAAGATACACTTCACAGGCTTGTCGGCGTTCAATGATATTGGTTTCTTGATAACGTTTGGCACATTTATAGGCCTCAACCGCTACAAAAAAGTGTTTTTCAAAGTCATCAATAATTGTAATAACTTCAGCAAGAGGCTCGTTACCTTGAGAGGATAACAAATGATTTGGGTCGTTGTCCTTTAGTACCTTCAACATAATATCGAGACTTTCTTCAACTACTTCTGTGTCTATTCCATCTACTTGAGAAACCAACATCGGTACGGTGCCTTTCGTTGATAACGCGAGCATCTCTGCTGGTTTATTATTTAATTTAATCGCCCGTATTAATACTGGTTGTTTGGATTTAAAAATCGCAATACGTGCTCGCATTGCATAAGGGCAATGTTGCAGTGAATAAAGTATCGGCATGTTGGAGTATTGTGTGGTCATTAATAGGCTCAATTAAACAGACGTAAATTGGTCATATATTACCTGTACTCTGTTAGCTGAGCTAGTATCGAAAAATAAAGTCGGTGTTGTATTCACTTATTTGTACACTTTTTAATACATTTAATCTGTGTCTGTTAATTTTTGATTCTATAGGTTTGTTTATCTTAAAATATTCATCTAAAAAATTTTAAAAGCGCGTTGCTTGACGTATACTGTCGGCGCGATAAAAAGCAAAATGAAAATAATACTATTAAAGGAAAAAAAATGACTCCTATTGTAAAAAGTTTCCAGTATGGCGAACATACGGTAACACTAGAAACTGGCGTAATTGCACGTCAAGCAACTGCGGCTGTAATGTGTAGCATGGACGATACTTGTGTATTCGTTTCTGTTGTTGGTAAAAATGCTGATGATCAAGAGCGTGATTTCTTCCCTCTGACTGTTAACTACCAAGAAAAAACATATGCTGCGGGTAAAATCCCAGGTGGATTCTTCAAACGTGAAGGCCGTCCATCAGAAGAAGAAACGCTAATTGCACGTCTTATTGACCGTCCAGTTCGTCCTCTTTTCCCAGCTGGTTTCAAAAACGAAGTACAAGTGATTGCAACTGTTGTTTCAATCAACCCAGAAGTTAACCCAGATATCGTTGCTATGATCGCAACATCTGCGGCACTGTCTATCTCTGGTATGCCTTTTAACGGTCCTATCGGTTGTGCTCGTGTTGGTTACAAAGAAGGTCAATACCTACTTAACCCAACTAAAACAGAATTAGAAACAAGTGATCTTAACCTTGTAGTATCTGGTACTGACAACGCAGTATTAATGGTTGAATCAGAAGCCGCTATCCTAAGCGAAGACGTAATGTTAGGCGCTGTAGTATACGGTCACGATGAGCAACAAGTAGTTGTTGAAGCAATCAAAGAGTTCGCTGCAGAAGTTGCACGTCCTAAATGGGATTGGTCTGCACCAGTTCGTAACGAAGCATTAGATGCTGCGATTGCAACTGAAGCACAAGCGCGTTTTGAACAAGCTTACCAAATCAGTGATAAAGGCGAGCGTTACGACGCAATCAAAGCTATCACTACTGAAGTTAAAGAAAAATTATTAGCTGAAGACGAAGCATTAGTAGCTAAACAAGTAGGCGAATACCTACATGATTTAGAAAAAACTGTTGTACGTACGCGCATCATTAAAGGTGAGCCACGTATCGATGGTCGTGATCCTGAAAGCATCCGTGCACTTGACGTACGTACTGGTGTTTTACCACGTACTCACGGTTCTGCTTTATTTACACGTGGTGAAACTCAAGCATTAGTTACAGCTACGCTTGGTACACAACGTGATGCACAAATCATCGACAGCCTAATGGGTGAGAAGAAAGATCACTTCTTATTACATTACAACTTCCCTCCATACTGTGTAGGCGAAACTGGTTTTGTTGGTTCACCTAAACGTCGTGAAATTGGTCACGGTCGTCTAGCTAAACGTGGTGTATTAGCGGTAATGCCTTCTGTTGAAGAATTCCCATACACAGTACGTGTTGTATCAGAAATCACTGAATCTAACGGTTCATCTTCAATGGCTTCTGTTTGTGGTTCTTCTCTAGCGCTTATGGATGCTGGTGTTCCACTTAAAGCATCTGTTGCGGGTATCGCGATGGGTCTAGTTAAAGAAGGCGAAGAGTTCGTTGTTCTTTCTGATATCTTAGGTGATGAAGATCATCTTGGTGATATGGACTTTAAAGTAGCAGGTACAACTAACGGTATCACTGCTTTACAAATGGATATCAAAATTGAAGGTATCACACGTGAAATCATGCAAATTGCTTTAAACCAAGCAAAAGCTGCACGTTTACATATTCTTACTGTTATGGATGAAGCTATTTCTGAAGGTCGTTCTGACATTTCTCAGTTTGCTCCACGTATTCACACACTGAAAATCAACACTGATAAAATCCGTGATGTTATCGGTAAAGGCGGCGCAGTTATCCGTGCTCTTTGTGAAGAAACAGGTACAACTATTGAAATCGAAGATGACGGTACAGTTAAAATTGCTGCAACTTCTGGTGAGCAAGCTGAAGATGCAATCAACCGCATTAAAGCACTTACAGCTGAAGTTGAAGTAGGTACTATCTACCACGGTAAAGTTGTACGTCTAGCTGACTTCGGTGCTTTCGTTAATATTCTTCCTGGTAAAGACGGCTTAGTTCACATCTCACAAATCTGTGAAGAACGTGTTCAAAAAGTATCTGATTACCTGAAAGAAGGTCAAGAAGTTAAAGTTAAAGTACTAGAAGTAGACCGCCAAGGTCGCGTACGTCTTTCTATGAAAGAAGCAGCAGATAAAGTTGAAGTAGCTCCAGCAGCTGAGTAATTTTTTTAAGGTGTCTTTTGTAATATAGAGACACTTTAGCGCTAACTTTATAAGCAAGCTTCGGCTTGCTTTTTTTATACCTGTAAGAAAATTGTTTGATAAAGAAAAAGACGGCTTAGTTCACATCCCACCTATGCCTCAAATAATGGTGAAGAGCGTGTTCAAAAAGTATCAGTTCCTTCTTCGCACTGCGAAACTACGTTTCGGTTACTCATTATTAGCAGCTTCTTATTTATTTAAAATAAAGAAGGTCAAGAAGTTAAAGTTAAAGTACTAGAAGCCATGGTTTTAAAATAAGCCGCCAAGGTCGCGTACGTCTTTCTATGAAAGAAGCAGCTCCAGCAGCTGAGTAACTTTTTCTAAGTGTCTTTTGTAACATAGATATGTTTTAGCGCTAACTTTATAAGTAAGCTTCGGCTTGCTTTTTTTATGTCTGAAGAGAATATCTAGAGAAAAAAGATGACTTACTACATATCTATAGTGATGCGCTTAAGATTATTGCTCGCTTATATATTGGGAATATAAAAGGTCAGCAAACTCTAGTTCAGTTAACTCATCAATAACTAAATCTCGGACCGCTTCAGCAAAAAGGTCATTATCAGTAGTGAGTTCATAATCATTGAGAGATAAGAATTCTAGCGCTACAGCTAGACCTGTTCGTTTATTTGCATCGGGAAGGGCATGGGAAATAGAAATACTAACAGTGTACTTGGCAGCTATTTCAAAAATATCATCAAGACCTTGGTAAACAATTGCGTTATCTACGCGTCCAAGTGCACCTTGTAACTTAGCTACATCAACTTATCCTTTGTAACCAGGTTCGGTTGATAAAATGATATTGTTGATTTCAATTACTCTTTCAAATGGAAAGCAAATAATATCCATTACATATTAGCCAACTTTTGAAAGGTTTTTTTATGTGTTCTAAGTGCTAGTTTAGTTTCAGATTTTACAATTTGCTGACCATATACACCCGATAAATCAAGGTTTTTCGTCGCTTTAATTGAAGGTCTTTCAACAGCATTTACACCATATCTTTCAATTTTTTTATTCATAATTACCTCTAATATTAAAGTTGATTATAGCGTAAAGCTAACAATTTATTATACATAAATATCTTTAAGCGCTAATGACAATTTAGGTTCTTAGTAAATTACTACTGTTAACAGCTAAAAGCTCAGTTTATCGGTATTTTTTATATTAGTTAATGTATTTTTAATTAATTACTTATATTGTTTTTCTCTTATAGTAAGTCACTTACTTTTTGTTAAAAGAAACTCATGAAAGAAAAAGGCATAGCGAATCGCTTTCTAATCCAACCAACCAATAACTTTCTCAACGCACCAGTTCATTCAGCACATGGATGTGCTGTATGAACTTACAGCAAACGTCCTGTTTGCTGTTGCTGAAAGTTATTCATTGCTTGGGAAAGCTCAACGGTGGGAGGTTGTAGATTTGTCGATTATTTTTGGGGGGGATTTTCTTAATCAAATAGAGTAACTCTTCATTGATTTTACGGCAAAGAAACATATGTTTATTTATACACTCTAGGATTTTGCAATCTTTCCGTCGTAAATACTGCATTTTATCATCTTTCTACATGATTTATATTTCATCTTTGATTTTAAATTATTGATTAAAATAATAATTACAGTAGTCTAAGTCTATTATTAATTATTAAATGTTTGCCGTCTTTCCGATGGGAATATGACTTTTTGTCATCTAATAAGATGTTAGGTTTCAGTTCGGTAATCGAGAATATATGAAGAATTTTGGTAACTACTCAGCAGGGATAAAA
>NZ_JALAAB010000018.1:0-109475 GCF_037546705.1 Vibrio sp. 2-Bac 85
TCACTTGATGGTGGCTTACTACTATTACGACTGTTGAGGCCGAGACGCTGACAAAGCAAATTAACAATAAGCAGTAATAAATCTAACGTTGTGCGCATAGAAGGCGATAATGTTTTATCGGCTTCTATCTGTTGTTTTATCTTTTCGACATTACTCTCAATATCGAGACCACTTACTTTCATTTTGCCTCATCATAGGAATAGGAAGAAAGTAGTTAGAGTAACGACTAAAAAGGATCAATCAAGTTGATCCTTTTTGATCTTCTATAAACTATCAAAAATGTGAATTAGGTGCTGAGTAGTTACGAATTTTGTACTTAAAATTTGGAAAGACCCTGTTTGGAGTAAAGTGATTTCAACGGGGATGATATTCCTTTTCGTAGCCATTTTTACATGGGTATCTGGTCTTTGGCCTGAAGTAAAGGATGCCTTTTTATATATTATATCATGGTTAGTGTACGACGTTCTGATCCCCGTTTGGGCTCTATTTTTAATAATTCCATTTCTTGTGTTTCTTATTCCTTTAATTCAATCTGCAATTCCTGATAGTGAACCTTCTTTCATTAATTATAAATCAGATCAAATCCTAGGAATCGATTGGACGTGGGACTGGTCAAAACCTAATTATCATAATGATAATTATTCTATTAAAAACCTTCGTTCTCGTTGTCCCGACTGTAAATCAAGTTTAGAGATTAACGATAATTCAGGGCCGCTTGTTAGTTGTATTAATGATGAATGTAAGTGGCAATGGCAACAGAAAGGTAACTTTGACAATAGAATATCTCATTCAAGTATTCTAAATAGAAAAGTTTGGAACATCATTGATAGAAAAATACATAACGATGAGTTCAAAACCTAACAAACGAATAAACTCGGACGCATAACGGTTGTCATCGTTTTTGCAAAAGAAAAACATGGCAAAAACAATGCCAACCTACGCGCAGGTTATTAAGGGCGTTGAGGCTGTATAATTTCTCCCAAAAGAGCGTTTATCGCTCTTTTTTCAATTATGTCTCATTGTACAAAATACGACCTTTAATGCGGTGATCCACTGTGATCTAATAGTTATTATTCGCTCAGAGTTAAATGTAATGGCTAACTATAAACCTGACTTATCCTGCCAAAGTAAATTCATTCCGATTGATTTTGCACAGCAAATTATCCCCGGTACTTTTGAATACGCACTTTCTCATATCGTCGACAAACACCTTGATTTAAGTACTTTTGATAAATGGTACAACAACGATAAAAATGGCGCGGCTGCTTATCCTCCTTCAGTCATGCTTAAAATAATCTTGTTTGGTTATTCACGAGGCTTGGTCAGCAGTCGTCGCATTGCAAATGCTTGTGAAACCAATATTACCTTCATGAGTTTATCGGGTGACGTACAACCTCATTACACTTCAATTGCAAGTTTTGTCGCTAAAATGAAAGACCAAATTGAACCACTTTTTACTCAAGTATTAATGATATGCGACCGTGAAGGTTTGATAGGCCGTAATATGTTTGCGATTGATGGATGTAAAATTCATTCGAATGCTAGTAAAGAGTGGAGTGGCACATTTGATGAACTTGAGCGTAAACAAGCGAAGTTGCGCAGAGCAAGTCAGCGCATACTTGCACGTCATAGGTAAATTATGAACACTCAAGCATCGAACTTAGCAATTTTATTTGGTTAATAAACTAAGTTGATATTCTCTTTGGTCATCATTTCTAACAAGAATTTATATTCTAATTAATCTCTGTTTGAGTCATGTTAAACACTCTCTTATTTGAAAGGAAGTATCATGAAACTAACCCTTTATCACATGGGGCATTGCCCATTTTGCAAACGAGTTAATGGCGGGCGGCGGTAAAGTGCAAGTTCCTTGCCTATTGATTTGTGAAAAGGGCAAAAGTGCTCAGTGGTTGTATGAGTCTCAAGATATTATCCACTTTTTAAATCAACAGCCTTTTGCTTTTCTCGATAACTTAATGTGCCATGTTAGAACCACTCATCAACTCCTTACTCATTTACCTATCATTCAGTAAATTAAATTTCTTTTATTTTTGTTTTCTTCAAATTGTCTACACATTTGTTCGTTATGATCCAATAAGTTAAAAATAAAGGTAAAACATCATAATGAAAAACTTAAAGCTAACATTGAGTATTGTACTTGTTATCGTCTTGGTAGCAGGAGCCTCCATCTATTTTTATGTTAAAAACTCAGAGCCTGAGGTCACTTTTTCGACTCAACCTGTGGTGACTGGAAATATTGAAAATACTGTATTAAGCAATGGCGTTTTATATCCCTATAAAATGGTTAATGTTGGGGCTCAGGTATCGGGGCAGCTACAAAAAATTGCAGTTAATCTTGGGGATACGATCAAACAAGGTGATTTGATTGCGCAAATTGATAACCTGACGCAAAAAAATCTACTTCAAGAAGCGCAAGCTTCTCTTAATAACATTAATGCGCAATACCGTGCAAAACAAGCTCAAATACATGAGTCAAACTTAGCATTTGAACGCCAAGCGAAAATGCTCAAGAAAAAGCTTAGTTCACAGGCTGATTATGATATTGCTGAAGCTGCGCTGTTGGTTTATAAAGCGGAGTTAGAGCAACTGTTAGCAGAAAAAGAGAAAGCATTAATTAGTGTTAACAATGCCGAGATAGATCTTGGTTATACAACCATCTCTTCACCGATTGATGGCACGGTTATTTACGTTTCTGTTGAAGAAGGGCAAACCGTGAACACCAATCAATCAACTCCTTCGATTATTGAAGTTGCACAGTTAGATGTAATGACGATTAAAGCGCAAATTTCTGAAGCGGATATTATCAATGTGAAAGCAGGCCAAAAAGTGTACTTCTCTATTTTAGGCGCCCCTAATAAAAAGTTTGAGGGGGTACTTCGCTCTATTGAGCCTGGCCCAACCTTGTTAACGGGTGACGATAGTAAACTCGCTATTGGGGATAGTGATGCAATTTATTACAACGCGTTATTTGATGTTGAAAATAAGCAGAATTTATTACGTGTTGGTATGACAGCACAAGTCTCTATTGTTTTAGGTTCTGCGGAAGAGGCATTATTAATTCCTTCACAAGTGCTGACCAGTAAATCAGAAAGAAATGATCAATATAGAGTGTCTATTTTAGTGGATGGAAAAATAGAAAAAAGAAAGGTTGAGATTGGCATCAATAATAAAGTGCAAGCACAGGTATTAAGTGGCTTAAACGAAGGTGATCAAGTCATTCTTGGGCAATCAAGTGTCAAAGAGGTGAGAACCCGATCTGCACTTCAATTAAATGATAAGCAACCCGGTGGAGGCAGACGTCCATAATGCAAGATATACTCTTAAAAGTTAATCAGTTAAGCCGTCATTTTCCTGCAGGTGACCAACAGTTAACGGTACTTAACAATATTGATTTAACCATTCGCCGAGGGGAAATGGTTGCCATTATTGGGGCATCTGGATCAGGTAAATCAACACTCATGAATATATTAGGGTGTTTGGATAAACCCAGTGAAGGGAGCTATCAAGTTAATGGTGATGATACTGCGCTTATGGGGCCTGAACAATTAGCTCAATTACGTCGTAATTATTTTGGTTTTATTTTTCAACGCTATCATTTGTTAGAAGATTTAACCGCGCTTAAGAATGTAGAAATACCAGCACTTTATTCAGCGGAAAATAAAGCCTCTCGTCAAGCAAGGGCGCAAAGTCTGTTAGAAAGATTGGGGTTAGGTGATCGATTAGATCATAAACCAAGCCAGTTGAGTGGTGGTCAGCAACAACGTGTAAGTGTGGCGCGTGCATTAATTAATGGCGGGAATATCATCTTAGCGGATGAACCGACTGGAGCGTTGGATAGCCAAAGTGGCCATGAAATGATGGCTTTGTTAAGGGAGTTACATCAGCAGGGGCATACGATCATCCTTGTTACCCATGATCCTAAAATTGCTGCAACGGCTGATCGTATCATCGAAATTGCTGATGGCAATATTATTAGCGATAAACCTTCGAGCCAATCTTCTGCGATATCAGAAGAAAAACAGCTAACAGAAGGTAATCGGTTAGATCCTAAAAAACAAAAAAAGATCAGTGCTTGGTTTAGTTTTAGCGAAACCTTAAAAATGGCAATAGAGTCGATGGCAAGTCATCGATTAAGAACATTTTTAACCATGTTGGGCATTATTATTGGTATTGCCTCTGTTGTTTCAGTAGTGGCTATCGGTAATGGCTCTCAGGAATCTGTGTTAAAAAGTATGGCCTCAATGGGGACCAATAGCATAGTGATAAAACCAGGATCTGGTTATGGTGATAGGAGAGCGGGACGAGTACAAACCTTAACCGCAGATGATGCAACAGCATTGAGTAGTCTCTCTTTTGTGGATAGTGTTACCCCAACGGTACGCGTTAATGTCGCAGTGCGTTATGGCAACGAAGCCGTGACCGCTGAAATACAAGGTGTTGGCCCGGATTATTTTAGAGTGGGTGGCTTTGAATTAGCTCAAGGGCAGTTATTTGAAGAAGATAGTGTGACAGATTTAGAGCAAGTAGCCGTTATTGACAATAATACGCTCAATGACTTATTCCCTAGTGGAGATGCGCTGGGTAAAGTTATTTTTCTAGGGCGTTTACCGGTTCGGATTATAGGGGTGACGGCACCCCGAGAAATGGCCTTTGGTAATAGTGATTCATTAAATGTTTGGTTACCATACAGCACTGTGAATGCACGTATTTATAGTCAAAATAACGTTGATGATATTACGGTACGTGTCAGTGATACGGTATCAAGTACAGCGGCAGAACAAGCGATTATTAACTTAATAAAAATGCGCCATGGTGTTGAAGACTTCTTTACGATTAATACCGATACAGTGAAAGAAAATCTTGAAAAAACATCATCGACGATGACTTTGCTTATCTCTGCTATTGCTTTTATTTCTCTTGTTGTTGGCGGGATTGGCGTGATGAATATTATGCTGGTTTCAGTCACTGAGCGTACTAGAGAAATTGGTATTCGTATGGCCGTTGGTGCAAGACAATCCGATATCTTAAAACAATTCTTAATTGAAGCGGTCTTGATTTGTATTTTAGGTGGCACATTAGGCATTAGTTTTGCGTATTTAATTGGTATTATTCTTTCTGCAGCGGGCAGTAGTTTAACCATGGTTTATTCATTAACGTCTATTATTGCTGCTTTTGCTTTCTCTACTGCTATTGGCGTCTTATTTGGTTTCTTACCTGCTCGTAATGCGGCAAGGTTAAATCCTGTTGAGGCGTTATCAAGAGGCTAGAAAGCATTAAACGGCGTGACATTAATAGTTAATAGGAAAGATCGTGGACACCCAGCTACTATTACGAGTCATAATTACTCTTCTATCTTTTAGTTATGTGGTTTTTACATGCTAAGAGATAGTTGTTATGTAAGCGATCTACCAACTCACCTAGCTAAATTTATCCCAAGCGGTTAACTGCTCATTTTTAATATTCCAGGGCAGTAAAGCTTTTATCTGTTCGACACTTTCATTTTAAACGTACCGTTTCGGACGTGCAAAGGACACGCAGAGCTTAGTCCGCTCATAACACTATGCTGTCGCATAAATCGCTCCATGCAGGTTCCCTGCTCTTTTATTAAGTTTTCAGCTAAAATAATTGACTGTGTTTTGAATTTTAAACTGTTCGCTTGTATACGTTCATCCATGTACTAGCCTCAACTAATCCAAACATCGATAAACTGTTATTTATCTTTTTGAAAGATTTTTTAATAAAAAAGCTTTTTACTATAAAACGTCGGTTTTGTTTACATTTTATAACTAACTTAAATCATCTTTTCATCTCACCTCATGTAAAACAGCTAGTTAGAACAGGTTTATTTATTGGTGCAATACTTGCTTTATTGTAATTAACCTTAATACTTCATTTAGAAAGTTTAACTAACAACTAATGAGTATTAAATGTCTTTCCTCATAATTAGGGATGAATTATGAAAAATTTAATTGTTAGCACATTAGTTACTTGCGCTCTATTTTCTACAGCTCAAGCAAATGCATCTGTAATCTTTGACTTTCAAGAATTAACAGATACCAATATGGGACAAATTTCTGGTACTTTAGCTAATGGTAATGCTTTTCCTCTAGCGAATTCAGGTGAAATAGCATTTAATTCTTTTGATTGGAGCAAAAGTGGTGTTTCACTTACGGCCTCTGCGTCATTTGCTGGGACAGGTACTTACTCAGATACATATGCAGGTGCTTACAGCGCAGGTGATAACCTCAAATCATGGGCATACTTAGATGCTGGAAGTGCTGGTTTAGGTGTTTGTAGCTTAGGGTTGAAAGGCAATAATCAATGTAACCCTAACAGCGATGATAATGTGACAGTAAATGAAGTTTTACAAATAACATTTGACCAACTTGTTAGTATTGACTTCAGTCAAACTGTTTTTAAAAATGATAGTCACAACGTATTTTCACCAATGCTTGATATCAGTTTAAATAATGGAAGTAGTTGGGCATTTATGGATACTAGCAGCACATTAATCAGTGATAGTTTCTATTTTCGTACTAATAGTACACCTCAACAGTTTTATATTAATGTACTAGCAGTTGCTTCAGTTCCAGCACCTGCTTCTCAGATTTTGTTTGGTATAGCGCTAGTTGGTTTTGGATTAACAAGAAAATTGAAAGTAAATAACTAAAAATAATATTAGCCTCGATTAATCGAGGCTTTTTTTGTCGATTGTCTGAATATACAACTCTTTAATAACAAGTATCACTCCCTCTAGATCCCCATCAGATATCGTGGACACCCATCAACTTTGACGAGTCATAATTACTCTTCTATCTTCTATCTTCTATCTTTTAGCTATGTGGTTTTTACATGCTAAGAAGTAGTTGTTATGACACTGTAACTAAAGCTGTGTTACTAAAGCTGGACAGCCATAAACTTCGACTGATTTAAATTTTAAAACTATTTTTTATAAATGCTTATTTTGAATTTAGGAGGTAGTTTATTATGACTCAATCTCGGCAGTCTCAAGTCTCGCTATCAGATACGCCTTATTATCATTGTATTTAGCGTTGTGTTCGCAGGGCTTACTTGTGTGGTGAAGATAAATACACCGAAAAATCCTTTGAACATCGCCGTCAGTGGGTTGTTGAGCGAATGCATTACCTCGCTTCTCTTTTTAATATTGATATCTGCGCTTACGCTATCATGTCCAACCATTATCACCTCGTATTGCACATTGATGAGCAACATAATGAAAGCTTAACGCATGAAGAAGTTTGTGAGCGTTGGTGTCAGCTCTATTCAAAACCTGTATTAGTTGCGCGTTGGCAATCAGAGCAAACCACCTCAGAAGCCGAAAATAAAGCTGCATTATCTATTATTGGTAGTTGGAGAGGACGATTAGCTGATATTTCATGGTTTATGCGCTGTTTAAATGAATTCATTGCGCGTAAAGCGAATAAAGAAGATGAATGTTCAGGCCGTTTCTGGGAAGGACGTTTTAAGTCTCAAGCTTTATTGGATGAAGATGCATTATTAACCTGTATGGCTTATGTCGACCTAAATCCAATTCGCGCCAAAATGGCTGCTAGCGTTGAAACATCAGAATATACCTCTGCTTATGAGCGCATTCATGGTGTCGCTCAGCAACAAGAAAAGCGACTAGAATACGCTTTTACTAAAAAACTTTTATTTGGTTTCGTAGGTGACGAAAATGAACAATCAACTCAAGGTATTCCATTTTCATTATTAGATTATATTGAGTTAGTGGATTGGAGTGGTCGTATCATTAGAGAAGATAAACGCGGTGCGATTTCAATCAAACGTCCAAGAATACTCTCCACACTTGGTTTAGATAATGATACTTGGTTATCACTAGCAAGTAGTTTTGGAAAAGATTATCACGGTGCGGTGGGCTCTTTAGAAGCGTTAGCAGCTTATGCTGGTAATACTGGCAAGTGTTGGATAGCCAGTAAAAACCAATTACGGCTGCATTAACTAGTCTATTTTTCTATTAAAAAAATAACAAATACACTAATTAGCGGCCGTTAAAATCAGTCATATCTGAAAAAGCTATTATTTACTTCAATTTCGATTAATTATAATTTTTTATTATCAACCAGTATCTTTTTGTTAGCGATTCAATTTATTGCCATTAATGAGCAATGTTATTTGTAAATTTTAAATGAATGGATGTCTAAGTTTACTGTTTACTAGCACCTGATAGGACAGAGCGCGATATTTTATTGGCGCTAACTTATGCGGTTGTGGTGTTTTCTATTTTAATTCAAGGCTTGAGTATTGGTAAAGTGGCCAAAACTATCCGTTAAATATAAATAGGTTAAATATAATTTTTTAAAAAGCGTATAAAATAACTGTATTTCATACGCTTTTTATTTCTCTGTTATAAAAACAAAAGAGTAATTAAAACGTAAAGGCGAGTTGACGATGTAATCAACTGCATTAAAGTATTAAATGGTTTTAAACAAACTATTAAATTCGTTTTGGGCTTTGTTATCACCATTTAAAATCTTAGTTGATAAATTATAAATACGCTGTGTAACGCCTTGAACTTTTTCTTTAAAATTTTCAGCTTGTTGATGATCAATTCGATTATTTTTGTCGTATTTAGCTAGTAATAAATCCATTACATGATTCATTTTAACTTTAAGTTTTTGTTGGGAAATGCCTATTTGTTGGGTTCTTTCGGCGATGCTTGGTCTTGCATTAATCTCAGCCGCTAGCCATTTTTTATACTGGTTCACAAAGTTGGGTGCATTGATGATCATTAATCCATTATTGGTGTCCAGCATGTAACTACGAACATCCGCGTTTGCTGAACCAATAAATAAATCATCGCCAAACAGCATAACTTTTGAGTGTAAAGATAAGGTGCTGGTGTCGTTCTCATTCGCTTGTTGATATTCACTGTAGTGAAACGTTGCTGCTGTTGTTGCCGTTTGTTCCGCTCTATAGTCTTCAAATGCTTTCATTTGCCACATTGCGAGTAGATTCACTACATTTAAATCGGTGGTTTCAATAGAGTTGGTGATGATTTGCAAGCTTACATGTGTACAGTCCCAACTGCCGTCAACCATCGCACCTAGCGCGGCGAGTAGGTTGCCGGGCATAAAGAAGTAAGCATTATGGATGATAACTTGCTGTGGGTCATTTGCAGTTGCCTGTTCACAGGTCTTTTTCAAGGACGCTAGCCAAGTTGCGTGAATCGCTTTTCCATAATCAGCTTCTTTGCCATCAATAGACCCATAACCTCTTTTACTTTCAAAGAAGGGTAGGTTTTCTAAGTAGTAAACTTGAGCTGAATCATCTAAAGCAAAAGATTGGCTGACTCCCTTGGTCGATGGAAGATAGTTGTTGTTATAACTAGCAATCATTTCAGTCATAGATTGCTCAACTTTTATTAAACGCTGATCTAAACTAACAAAGTGTTGTTGATAATATTGGTCAACACAAGTTGGATTGTTGGTACTTTGGTTAGTACAAAATTTTTGTGATTGTTTGTAAATATCCAAATTCATTAAAAAGTCATTGGGAGCATGTTCGCGGGTTTCATCAAGCGAGGCCACCATTGTAGTAAAGTTCCAGAGTCGGTCAAAAGTAGAGGTTACTTGTGGATCAGGCGCATTAAATTCTAATCGTACATCGGTATCCATAAAAATGTATTTACTGGCTAAGGGGCTCGGGTTCATGTGATAAGAGTTTTCAACATTACGACCGCCTAATTGCATGGTCTGTTGATCAACTAAGAGTAATTTATGATGTAAAAATTCAGTGAGATAATCCCAATCTCTGCGGGCAATGGAATTGTTTTCTCGATTGGTCGGTAAAAAGCTATTAACGGAATTTAATACAGGGTTAATTTGATCGCCTAATACTAATGTAGCTGTCGCTAATTTTATTTTTGCTGTTAACGATGCTAACCCACCTTGGTAATTAGCTTGATAATATAATTTACCTAATTTTTTTAACTGAGCTTGGGTATCCGCACTGTCAGCATCCGTTGAAGCGGATAATGCAGCTACATCTATTGATTGGCCATGTTCAAGGGAAAAAGCCATTAACTCGGGGTTTTTGGCATATAAGCCAGACAGGAAAATAGCAGACATAGGAGTCGATAAATTAGAAATACCAATGTCTGAAGCTAAGCGATTATTGATTTTTTCATTATCAAAGAGTTGTTCAATTTCAGCATACTTGTCTTGATTACAAGCGGCGTCTGCTTTGCTTGATTGACCACAACCTAAAGTTAAATAGACTGCATCTTTAACGATATTTTGACTAGGTCTTCCGTACAGCCTAACTTGAATGTTGCCGCCTCCTGCTTGTTGCAAATAACTGAGGCGGTCTAAATCTTTGTAGGTGCTGAGGTAATCTAATAATAACCTGACTTTTACGCCTCGTTTTGCAGCGTTTATAAGAGCTTGGGCTAATACGGAAGAGGTGTGGTCGTCAGAAAAAATATAATAAGCAAGATCAATGTGGGTGTTAGCTGCATTTATCAAAGCCAGTTTACTGGCAAAGGCCTGATCATTATCGGTGATCACCGTGGCGGATTTTATTGGTAAATTGCCAGTGGATGCATATTGAGTTAACAAGGCATCATCTAATGCTACTTGTTCTCGAGTCGCACAAGCACTAAGTGTAAATATTCCAATTAAGATAAATAATTTAGTACCAATCTTGGTTAGTCGCATTACTGATTCCTTGTATTATTACTAAATGATTATTGAAATAATTGTTGTTAAATCTAGCATTGAATTTTTTAGCTGATTGAACTCTTTAACTGATTATATGTTGTAGTTAATTGAACCGGTCATAAATATAGGTGGATTTTTGTTAGTCTATTAAAGGGCAATTAAAACTAATAAGTAACATAAACTAACAAGCAACATAAATTAATAACTACAATCAAGCCAGTAACTTATAAATGATTAAAAATCCACCATATAGGCAAAAAATGAGTTATTCAAGTGTTCAACCAAAATCTCTTTTTTAAAAAACAAACTATCGCCTTTAAGTCACATAAAAATGAAGTAATTAAGGGTGAAACAGTTAATAGTAAGGGTGAACTGGTATGAACTCTTATCATTAAAATAAAAGGATTCCTTATAGTTTATGGATGCCCAACAGCTAAATATATTGCTAAAGATATCGGTACACTTGTATTACAGCAACGGTGAGAAAGGAATTTTTCTAGGGTAGTTAAGGCTAAGCTAAAGGAATGCAGAAAAAATAAGAAAAAAACGAGGGTTTTTAACTGGCTGGCATCAGCCTAATTAGGTCCATTTACAATGGTGTAATCATGGCATTTTTTTAATAATTTTAAAAAGCTATTTAGATTTCGATCCAGACTGCTTTCGGGTAAAAAGAGGTGATAACCATATGCCTTGGCGAGTTGTTCACTACGATGTAACCATGCTGCGATTGGGCCTTTATATATTACTTCATTTAACGTATAGGGCTCAAAATTAATCAGACTACCTTCAAAATCAACTTCTTTATTAGTGATCGCTAAAATGAGCAATTCTTGTTGTTCGTGAATTAATTTGTTCGCTAGTCTTGGTGATATGCTTTTAGCTATGTGATCTAAATTATTTAGTTTGATGCCGACATAGGGTAATTGTATATGCTCACCTTGGACATCTGCTTTAAGTTCACCAAAACGTATAATATCTTGCCATGGTAGTGCCCACTGACCATGGCGATGACAATATCTAATCGTTTTTGGGGTGATAAAAAGGCTGGTTCCGGGCTCTAAATACTTAAGTACACCTATTAAAATAAGCACTAACGTAGCTGATATGAGGAAAATTAATTGAATTTTAAAGATTTGCCAAAGGAATAAGCTCAAAATCCAAAAAACAAATAGCGAGATACATCCAAGCCATATAAATGTATGCGTATAACGTTTTGAATTAGGGTGAATGGTAATAACTCTATCGGTTGTATTATCCAATTTAACCTTCCTTAAAAACTTTGTCGCTCGAGTAATTACTTATCAATAGCAACGATAAATATATTATTAGGGTAAATGCAAACCTATACAAATCATATAGTAAATGTAAAAAATTATTTTAAACAAAAATAATATTTGAAAAAGTGCCAAGGGTTGTAAACTTTGTGCGGAAACAGGTTATCTTATTTGGTGCAAGTTTATTTGAAAAAGCAGGGTACTGTAGCTTTTAAATAGTACCTTTTACACTATTCTGTGCTGAATTATTATGATTCAATCTAGGCTACTTTAGGTACTAAGTCTTTGCTACTGATCCTTTTAATTCTACTTTTTATCACCTGAATTTATGCTGTAAATTCGGGCTAAATTATTTTCAATTTTACGATAAATATTGCTATCTATTATTAATTCTTAGGAACATAATCTCGCCGTTACCAGATCATTTAAAGTCATTGTGTAACGTACGTCATAGGGTTATTAGTTGTTTATCTTAATGAAAGGAAAGCATCGTGAGTAAAGGCCAAGACAGCAAAAAAGACGGTAAGAAAAAACCGCTTTTGACAGCAAAAGAAAAAAGAACAGTAAAAATAGCAAAAAAATCAAAAGTTGGATTTTTAGCTAAATAAAGATTAAATGAAAGGTCATCAACATCCCGATGACCTTTTAAAGCTTCTAGCCTCAATCAACTTTATTAATATCGATGAGAAAGTGTAGACCCGATAACTTGTATTGATTGATGCACTGCAATTCCCCTCAATAAAAACTTTACTTAATGAAGCGGTTAACCTGTTCTTTGAAGGGAAGCTTTTCTAATGCAGTTTCCTAATTAAAATTCTAATACAGCTTTTTTAGTAATAATTCAGCTTGACCCGTTATTGCTTTATTCGGATTTAAACTAAGTGCTTTCTCAGCAAAAGACTGTGCCTGTGCATTTTTACCTTGGCGGTAATTTAACTCTGCTAGGCGTAAATAGATTTCAGGATTACGTGGAGATATCCTGATCGCACGTTCTAAAATTCCCGTTGCACCGCGCAAGTTACCCTTGCTTTCTTGCTGCTCAGCAAGACTAAATAATGAGTCTAAGGCAGCGCTTCCCTTCACTGTATTATCAATACCGTCAGTTGGCGTGCTAACTGAACTTGGAGTGGTGGGCTCAGTCGTTGGCGATGTAACAGGTTTTGTACTACAGGCCCATAAAAAACTAGATAAACAAACAACAGCAATTTTATAATGATTCATGATGATGATCTCTTTAGTTGGTTTAGTTGGTTTAGTTGGTTAAATTACGGAACCAATCGATGACTTTATCAGTTGTACCGCAACGTATTTCTTCCTTTGGCTCAGTACCGCTCACAAAAGGCAATTGTATTGCATTATCACAGCGATCTTGGCTACCGATGCCTGATTCGCTGTCAACCCAACTTAGGGTGATGTTTTTTGGTGGAAAGTTCTGCAAAGGTTGCTGAGCACGCGCTTTAAAAATATCCGCCCAGACTCGAAGTGCACCGCTTGAACCGGTCAATCCCGTTGTTTTATTATCATCACGACCAAGCCAAACAACCGCTTGCATATCATCTGAAAAACCTGCAAACCAACTGTCTCGCAAATCATTGGTTGTTCCGGTTTTTCCTGCAACAGCAAAATCAGGTAATAACCATTGTAATGCTTTAGCTGAACCTTCGTGCGTAACAGCTTGTAAAGCATGGCGTAACGTATAAATCGAACTAGAACTAAAGCGTTTTTCAATATCAATCGGATAACTTGTTAGTACTTCTCCGCGCGGATCAACAACGGAGCGGATCGCCAATAACGGTGTATAAAAACCACCTGAGGAAATGGTTTGATACATTTGAGCCACTTCAAGTGGACTCAATTCCGCTGCGCCCAAAGTGATCGCAGGGAGTGCTGGAATGTCACTATCAACGCCAAGTCGTTTTACTGTTGATAAGATATTATCTAAGCCTAACTCATTGCCTAAACGCGCCGTTGCCTGATTGTATGAACGCGCTAGCGCTCTATATAAAAGTACATCGCCATGATCTTTTAAATCGTAGTTTTTAGGTGCCCAAGTATCGCCGTTATCTAATTTTTTTTCGTAGGCTGCATCGCTTATTAAAGTCGCTAACGTATATTGTTCACTTTTTTCTAACGCCGTTAAATATACGGCGGGTTTCATTAACGAGCCGATTTGTCGACGGGCATCAATTGCGCGGTTAAATCCCGCATATCGCGTGTCGCTACCACCAACAATAGCCGTTACTGCGCCTATATTCGGTTGCGTAACAATTATCGCTCCCTGCAAGTTCGCATTAGGCTCAGATTTTTTATTACTAGCCATCATTTTAACCAAGCTAGTCTCAGCAGTTTGCTGAATTAATGGATTAAAATGGGTGAAAATAGACAGGCCATCGGAACTTAAGTCTTCAGCTTTGTAATCATTTTGTAATTGCCTGCGCACAAGGTCTAAATAAGCAGGATAACGTTTAGTACTGCTAACGCTGCGTTCACCCACTTTTAGTGGTTCTTGCTTAGCTAATTCAGCAAGGTCTGCATCAAGTTGTTTTTCTCTGACTGCAATATCTAATACTAAATTGCGGCGTTTTAATGCACGTTCAGGGTTACGCCATGGATTGTAATAACTGGCTCCGCGCACTAGTGCAACTAACAGTGCTTGTTGCGACAGCGATAAGTCCATAATATTTTTTTTGAAATAATACTGACTTGCTAAACCAAAGCCATGAATAGCCCGTGGTCCATCTTGACCAAGGTATATTTCATTCATGTATCCTTCTAAAATATCAGCTTTGCTTGCATGTAACTCCAATAGCACCGCCATCAACGCTTCCTGCGCTTTACGAATTAATGTTCGCTCCGGCGTGAGGTAATAATTTTTAATCAATTGCTGTGTCAGTGTCGACGCTCCCTGTGAGAAGCCACCATCTTTAATATTGGTAACCATTGCTCGCCCGATACCGCGTAGCGAAATACCAAAATGGCCGTAAAAGTTCTTATCTTCAACAGCAACCAGCATTGCTTGTAAAGAAACTGGCGTTTCAGCAAGTTGAACTAATAATCTATCCTCATTGTGGGAAGGGTAAATACCGCCTATCACCAAGGGCTGTAAACGCACTAACGCTTTATTGTCTTTATTTTCTAGCTTGGATACAAAGCCATTATTTAAGGTGATTTTTATTTTTTGTGCTGCGGCTAATTCGTCACTGAACTGAAATTGAGGGATGAAAATGGTTACTTTATTTTGTTCAATTAATGCCTCACCGGGATTATTAACGTTGCTCACAAAGTGATATCCGAGCATGGTCATTTCTTCACGTAAATCAGTCAATGAGAGTGGCAATCCTTCGTATATCTCTAAAGGTCGCGCGTAAACAGTTGATGCAACTGACCACTGCTTATCTTTAAAAGTCGAATTAACCATGGAATCTAAATAGAGGAGAATACCGACAGCGATTATTATTAATATTAATAATGCAGTCCATAGTTTACTTTTATCACCCTTTGGTGAAAGAATACCCTGTGCTTTAGCGCAGGGATGAATTTCATCGTTTTTGTTACGCATACACAATACCTTTGTTTTGAAATACTAATCTGATTGTTTTGATGTTTTTAACTAATCGCTTAGTACCGTGCATAAAAGCAAGATATGCGCCTTTGTTTTGTATTCCTTTGGCGATGCACTTAATACCGTTCCACTCAATAATATCTTGTGGTTGTATCGTATAGCGCTGTTTACGAATAGATGGCGCAAAGCCATTTCGATTCTTTTGTAATGATCTATTATTCTTACGTTTAAATGTTATTTTACGCTCAGTACTCCGCTCTTGGTTTGACCCACCTGCGATCACAAATGCATCATTACTGTGCGATTTTTCAATATTGTGGTGATAGCGGTTTGCCTTGGTCACGTAGCCAAAAGTTTCTATCGCGTCAGGAAAAATGCTTAGTAATTGAGCGCGTATAATATTCATAGTTGTGGCAGGTTTTAAGCTCTTTTGCTTTGTACTCGTTAACGACCACTTATTATCATGCAGTGCTTTATGATGCTTACTACAAAGCGTTTTTAGGTTGCTTGGCGCATCAGAGCCGCTTTGTGAACGATATATTACATGGTGAACTTCAAGCTTATCACAGCAGCCTTTTTTGCCGCTCTGGCATTTGTAGTTATCACGCGCTAATACATAGGCTTTAACATTCTCAAAACCATACTGAACACCTTGTTGATACTGTTCATTTGAAATATTAGGATTGTTCATCTTTACCATATCAAACGTACCCGTTTCCAAAACAGTTTTAGTGACCGGCATTAATGATCTGCACTGATTAATTAATCTTACATGAGCGTCCACTTTCCATTGTACGGATGGGGCTAGTCGGCCTTTTCTGGTACTAGCTGCTCGATTTAAAAAGCGTGGCGCTCTGTAACGTAACTTGTTGCGCTTCTGTCTGCGGTACATTTTGCGTGTCGTCATTTTGTCTGAAATGTCATTGCGCATAGTCGCAATAGCCGAAAAAACCTCTTTCGTATCTGAGACGACAGATATACCGACTTCGCCGTGACCTGTATCAACGCCAAGCGTCAGCGGCTGTTTATAGCCCGCAGATCCAAATTTTAGCTGTATGGTAAACGGATTGCGTTTAATAACCGTTGCTTTGCCTTCTCTGAGCAGTATCTTTGCTTTTCTTGGGCGGCATGGCATCAATGATTCACCATGCTTATTAATGACAAAAACGCGCATAATATCCTTAACATATTTAGTTAGTAAAATTAACTAATCCTCTCACGAGGTTGATTCCCATCGTCAATGTTGTAAAAGCTTTTTACACTTAGCACACCGACCCGTTGAGGTCTTTTAATACTAAGCGATAGGGCAGCAAACTTGGGAGGCATTCACTGGTATCGTCACTTAAACAACGTAGTTCTCGAAGAACTTAGACTAATCACCTATTCAGTCCGAAGACCTATCTCGATACTCACATCTCAAGCCCGTTGGCTTTAGCCACGGGTAGTTGACGAATAGACATGTATTTATGAAGCACAGCAAGACCTTATTAGGACAAAAAATAAAAAAGAATAATAACTGGCAATCACGTTATTACAGAGACGTTAACCTGTTAATTTCTAAAAAAGGGGCAGTGTTTTACGCAGAAAACTTGATTGACCTTGTTCTGATTGAACCGGTTATTACCGCCCAACAACCTTGACTAATATTTATCATCAAAGTTCCTTTTAATCGTGTGCTTTTTCTCTGCTCAGGGCTTGAACAGATAACTGATTGAGTATGATTGTTAATCTGATTTTATAGCTTTTTGATCAGCAAAAACATTTGCTCGATCATTGGTTGAGCTAGTTGTGTTACGTCGGGGCGGTTAAAGTAACCGCGTAAACCGGTAAATTGCACTTGAAAAAAACGTGCATATTCAAGAGCAGTCAGCGAACTATTTAATTCACCATTATTTATTGCTTGCTCAAATAATTGTGTTAAATAAACTTCAAATTCAGCTGCTTGATTTAAACTTAACTCATATAAATTAGCATCCTTTTCGGCAAATTCACTGTTTGCTTTAACCAACATACAGATAGCACTGGGGCTGCAATCTTTTGTTTCAATGATCACATGTTCCACAAAGGCATGTAAACCTTCTAGTACGCTATCCGCGTTTGATAAAAAGCTTTCTATTTGGGCTTTCATTTGTAAGGTGTAATCTTTTAACGATTCGCTGTATAGCCCTTCTTTAGATCCAAATGCAGAGTAAATGCTGCCCGGTCTCATGTTAATAGCTTCTTGTAAGTCACGGGTTGAGGTTGCATGAAAACCTTTTTGCCAAAAGAGCTGACTTGCAAGGCGCACAACCGACTCTCGCTCAAACTTTATTTTGTTAGCCATGTTATTTCTCAATTTATTTGAACACTTGCTCAATTTTAACTTGAGCAATCGCTCAAAATCAACTAGTATGTGTCCTGAAGTTACTTAAAACCCATTATTTATTGGAGCTAAACATGACAGAATTTACTTTATACACAGCAGAAAACGCACCTGAAGAATCAAAACCTTTAATGGCTGATTCAGTAGCCGCATTTGGCATGCTACCTAACTTACACGCAGTAATGGCTGAAGCACCAACTTTACTAAAGGGCTATCAAGTACTGCATGACCTATTCCAAAAAACATCGTTTAACGCTGAAGAGTTAACAGTGGTATGGCAATCAATTAACGTTGAGCACGAATGTCACTACTGCGTTCCGGCACACAGTGCAATTGCGGCTTCAATGAAAGTAGACCAAGATATTGTTGATGCGCTTGTGAACAAAACAGAGCTTGCTAATCCTAAGTTAGAAACGTTACGTGAAACTACATTGGCAATGGCGCGTGACCGCGGTGTTATTAGTGATGAGCAAATCGAGAAATTCTTTGCTGCAGGTTATGGCAAGCAGCAACTACTGGAAATTATTGTTGGTTTATCTCAAAAAGTAATGAGTAACTACACAAACCACCTTGCAGATACTCCAGTTGATGCACCATTTAAAAAATTCATGAAATAATTTATGACTTTTAAAAAGTGATATAAAAAAGGCAGCTTCGGCTGCCTTTTGTGTTTATAAAAGTATTAAATATAGCAAAACCTAACCAATACTCGTTAAAGGTTAAAGGTTAAGGTTAAAGGTTAAAGGTTAAAGGTTAAAGGTTAAATACAAAGCCTACTTAGCATTTTCCTCTAACTGGTTTGCTATCTCAATAAGATCTCGGCCAATTAAATCTGGCTTCGCGGCAAGAGGGTAGAGCGCTTTACCTGGACGCATAATAAATGCGGTTTTCCAACCTGCTTTATCTGCTCCTGCTAAATCCCATGCGTGTGCGGCTATTAACATCGCATCTTCAGGTGCAACTTTCATTTCTTTTTGAGCCCAGTCATACACTTTTAAATCCGGTTTAAAGGTTTTTAAGTTTTGAACGGTTAATGATCCATCAAAATATTGTGCTAGATTTGAGTTTTTAAGTTGAGCTGCAATGCCTGCATCAGAGGAGTTGGTTAATGTGATCATGGTATAACCCAGAGCACGTATCTTTTTCAAGCCTTCAACGACATCCTTATGCGGTGCTAGGTCTCTAAAGGGGGTTAGTACTGCGGTACGTGCTTGTTCAGGTGTTAGTTTAATATTTTGTTGGTTTGCAATCATTTCTAATGATGCGATGCCTATTTCAGCAAAACTATTATATTCACCTATCACATTGCCAACTAAAGAGTAATGTAGCATGGTAGTAAACCAATAAGGGACTAGTTCATCTCGTCCACCTAAGGCTTTAGAAACTGATTTACCTACATTACCTAAGTCTAGGAGCGTTTCGTTAACATCAAAGAAAATGACCTTTGGTTTTATTGGTTGATTTGAGGCTGAATTTTGAGAGTATGCAAAAGTTGACGTTAAGCTCATTGATATTAGTAAGCCAATCATAAAATTTTTAAAGCGAATCATTATAAAATACCTGTAAAGTTAAATTGTTAAAGTTATGCACTTCTTATTTGAATCTAAGAAGTTTATAACTGAGTCTATAACTGGGCCTATAGCCCCTTAATAAACGAAAACGGTTTTACACACAAAAAGAAAAAGTAAAGGCCGTCACCAACAGACCACTGAATATACGTTTAAATTTCAATTTTTTTTTATAAATAAAAAATACGTTGTTTATTTATACAGATCAAAGGTTTAAAGGTAGTATTTGTATGAAAAAACCGTACTTAAAACGGGTATCTATTTAAAACTAAAACGTATTTAGATACTTTTAAATGAGGTTATTTATTAGTAAACTTGATTTAAATTGTTGGTAATGAAAAATTTCATTTGGGGGAGGGCTTTATCTTATTGTGCCAATCAAGGAGTGATATTTTTAAACTGTCTTGCTAATAAACTATTCAGGTCTTCATTTTTACGATAGTCTTTTTAATCAATGTAATACTTAACCAATTTAATACTTAACCAATTTAGTACTTAACCAATTTAATACTTAATCAATGTGATAATAGGGTATTTATTTATGCTTCAAACTGTAGTGTTAGGTGGAATGGAGTTTAGCCCTTTGGTTATCTATATTCCGATTGCTTTTATCTTATCTGCATTAACTCGTTTTGTTTTACATCGTCTAGATTGGCACGATCGTATTTGGAAAGTCGCCTGGTTTGAAGTATCTCTTTTTGTATGCTATTTCGCCTTAACTGTATATTTACTGAGTGGAAGATAAACATTATGACAAAATATCTACGTATTCTTTTTACCCTTGCTGTTGTGATCATGGCGGTATTTGCAGGGCGTTGGGTTTGGACTGATTATATGCATACACCTTGGACTCGCGATGGACGTGTTCGAGCTGATATTGTTACCGTCGCAGCTGATGTTTCGGGGTGGGTAACAACACTCAATGTTAAAGATGGGCAATTAGTTAAAAAAGGCCAATTACTGTTTAGTGTTGATAACAAACGTTACCAAGCTGCTTTAGAAAAAAGCAAAGCGAACACCGAAGGTGCATTGTTAGCGTGGGAACTAGCTAAGCATAAATACAATCGCCGCGAAGCATTAAACAATCAAAAAGCAATCAGTGAAGAAGGGTTAGAGCTAACGCGTATCAATAGAAATATTGCCAAAGCGAATTATGACTTGGCTAAAACAGAGCAAGCTTTAGCACAATTAAACGTTGATAGAACAGAAGTTGTTGCTCCAGTATCAGGCCAAGTCATTAATTTAAATTTACGTCAGGGGAATTATATCGGACAGGGAGTATCTGTTTTTGCGATTGTAAAATCTGATTCATTTTATGTGACAGGTTATTTTGAAGAAACTAAAGTGCCGCTTATCTATGAAAATCAAGAAGCCCAAATAGCATTGCTCAGTGGTGGCAAAAAACTAACTGGTCATGTTGTGAGTGTGGGCAAAGCGATTGCTAATACCAATACACAAAGTAACAGCCAACTTTTACCGCAAGTTCAACAAACGTTTAATTGGGTACGTTTGTCACAACGTATTCCCATTGATATTCAATTAGACACATTACCAAAAGATATTCAGCTGAGTGCCGGTATGACAGTGACTATTCATCTCACGACAGACTAAGGGGAATAACTTGGGCGTGGTGCTACGTAATTTGTTTTTTCCTAAAAAACAGGCCGTTATTTTTGCGATAAAAGGTGTGATTGCGATGTCGATGGCATTATCGATTGCAATGGCGCTGAACCTTGACCGTCCGTATTGGGCATTAGTTTCTGCTATTTTTTTACAGTTGCGCCCAGAAAGTGGTCTGGTGATTGAAAAAGCGCTTTGCCAAATAGTAGGCACCATTATCGGTGGTTTATTTGGCATATTATTATTAAGCCAGTTGATGTCATATCCTTATTTAGCATTAGGTGTATTGGCCATTTGGTTAGGCTTAAATTCTGCTTTATCCGCTATGGTACGACAAGCAAACTTTGTTTATGCCTTTGCAATGGCTGCTGTGACTGCGGAAATTATTGTTCTTCTAGTGATGGTGAGTCCTACAACTGTTAGTAGTGCAGGTATATTTGAAATAGCACAAGCGCGCATGAGTGAGATTATCATCGGGTCTATTTGTGCTGGGATTGTCAGCCATCTATTCTGGCCAGTAAAAATAAAAAACTCGTTACAAATTCAAGCTAGATCGGTGATCAACCAAACCTTAGATTATTTAGTGTCTGAGCTAGACACTAAAGGAACACATGAAAAACGCCATACACAAATAGATGGCGTAATGGTTACCTTAGGGGTTATCAATGATGATTCAAGTGCTGTGCGTTACGAAGGCCCAAAAGGTCCAGGGCGATCAAGAGCGGCAAATCAACTTGCGCAAAAAGTATTGTCGTTACTGGCTTTAATTCAAATATTTGGTCGTTTGCAACGTAATCACTCTGATCTCATCACTGCTGATTTAGCACAATTGTTTAACCGATTAAAACAGGTGCTAGCGAGTATTGCTGCATCTGACAACTATGCGTTTTGTGCTGAGGAGGTTAAAGCCTTTCGTAGGGAACTGACAGAATGGCGAGTAAATAATGCCTTTGAAGCCCCTTTTGAGTCACACATGTTTAATGTCGCCTTAGATATCACTGGGGATTTAACCATTTTATTGCGTGCCTATAAAGCCTTACAAGAACGTGATAAAACATTGTTGAATGCGCCAAGTATGTTGACTTATAGAGATCCGTTAGCAGGAATTATTGTTGGTTTTAGAACTTCATTAGTATTTGTGATTGGTGCATGTATTTGGATAAGTACAGGTTCATCGGCGGCATTGATGATCATGATTTTACCCGTCATATTTTCTATTATGTTAGCGCGAATACCTTTGGCTATTTTACGTGTGGTTATAAAACGCTTGTTAGTTGGGGTAGTTGCCGCTTCTGTGGTCACTATCTTTTACGCTCTTAATTTACTCGCGCAGAGCGGTGGGCAGTTAGAAATATTATTATTGGTGTTAGCTGGACCCTACTTTTTAGGGCTTTTGCTAATCGCTGATCGCGAAACACTACCTTACGGTTTAGGGTTTTGCATTCCATTTTCAATTTTAGTTCGCCCCAGCACTGACATGAGCTTAGCTTTTACAATCGATTATACATTAAGTGCTGCGATGGCTATTTTTGCTGGTGTTAGTATTTTGTTTTGGATTTTTCACTTATTTACAGGGCCGAGCATTCAGTTATTAGTTAGCCGAGTTTTTAAAGCGACGCATAAAGATTTAATGGAGATAGATAATCAGAAAATGCCAGCCATATGGTACAACCGTCGAATGTCAGATAGATTGTTAAGGTTAATTAATTACGATCAAGGATCTCATTCTCGTGCTATTACCGATCTTGCTTTAACTGGGCTTAATTTAGGTCATGCAATGGTTCGAGTGCAATCAATATGTGAAAACTTAGTGGGCAAAAAATCAGTCAGCAAAAACTTAGTGGACGAAAGGTTGGAAGGCAAAAATTTAAAGTATTTAAAAAAATGGCAATACAAACTAGCAGATGCTTTTTTATTAGCGAGCCAAGGCAAGTGTAATGACGATTTTAAACAAGCTTCTGATTTATTGCACCAAGAGCTTGTTGCTGAAGGGCATGATTCTGCTCAAATAGACGCGATTAAAGGCATGTTTATACGTATTAATCTCACCTTAGAAAGAAGCGCCGGTAAAATAAAGTAGTTGCAGAAATTTAAACATTTCTCGCATTGGTGGTGTAAGTCTGAGTAGCATTTATACAAAAATTCTAAATGCTACCTTTATTAAATGTACTATTTTCTAAAGCAGTACTGCCAAAAGCTACTATTGAAATATTACTCTTCACAAGGAATTAGTAGGTAAGTGTTATTGTGTTCTATAGCTCTCAAACATTCTTTGAGAGTATTTTTTGTTTAGGTCGCATTTTTTCATTCGCCCACTCTGCAAATTCTTGTAAAGTGCAACTATCTGTCGAGCCTTTTCTTTCACCATCTGCAATGCGATATATGACTAGATGCAGAGAAGGATTTGCATGTTCACGTTGGTCGATGACTTGACGTACAGACCACTGTCTTCCTGGTTTGCTATTTGTATAGAAAGCACCGAGTTCGAGCACAAACTGCGTGATTAATTCTTCGTGATAAATAGCGTCGGCTAAATCAACAATATGCTTTATTTTTTCATCACTTGCATCAATAACCAGATCTGAACGCCTTATTGCTTCATGGATATGCTGCATCTTGATACGGCGAGTATCTGGATGATACCCCACACTTTGATAGTGCATAAAGCTTTGTGGGTAACGCCTCCAGTGGAATAGATTATTAAAAAGCATCGCCACGGAAAGCAATATAGCGCAATTAATTAATGTTGGCGTAATCACATACCAATAACCTAAGTCATGTATGGCGGGTCCTCCTATTACAGCCGCTAAGGCTGTTGCACCACCTGGAGGGTGTAAGCTTCGCGTGAGATGCATGACCAAAATAGATAAAGCGACGGCTAATGAGGCAGCTAAAAAGGTAGCGTCTATAAATTTTGCACAGGTTACACCTACAATCGCTGAGAAAAGGTTTCCTGCTAAAAAAGCCCAAGGCGTGGAAAGCTGACCGTGGGGGACGGCAAAGAGCAATACCGCTGCAGCACCCATTGAGGGTAAGATAGCCACAGAACCTGCGGCACCAGTAAAATAGATTGTTGTATAAAAACAACAAAAAATGGCTAACATTCCACCAATTGTTGCCACCGTCTTTTCAGAATTAACTACGCTACTTTGAAAGCCTAAAAATCGAATAACTATTTGAATCATTTTTTATCGCTTATACAATTTATGTAAATTTAGCATTTTATTTCTCGATTATTAAGCCGAAAAATTTCATGCTAGATGATAAAGTAAATCATTCAAGCTGCCTACAGCAAAATAATTATTAATGGGCGGTTAGTGTTTTGATACTTAATGGTATTCTATTATCTGTATTTTAATGTTTTACTCGAGCCATTAAGAGTACATTGCATCTTTTATTACAACCTCATATTACAATCTTATATTGCATCTTATAACTTCAATTATAGCGACAAGGATTACTGATTTATGAACAAAACTATTGAGACGATGTTAAACCATCGTTCGATTCGTCAATATACGCAACAGCCGATACAGAAAAACCAACTCGACAGTATTATTCAAGCTGGATTAGCCGCTTCTTCCTCGAGTATGCTACAGGTTGTCTCTATCATTAGGGTGACAGATAAAAGTAAACGTAAATTACTAGCTGAGTATGCGGGTAATCAACCCTACGTTGAAAACGCGCCTGAATTTTTAGTATTTTGTATTGACTATCAACGCCATGCGACGATTAATCCAGATGTGCAAGCCGACTTTACTGAGCTTACGCTTATTGGTGCAGTTGATAGTGGCATCATGGCACAAAACTGTTTATTAGCCGCTGAATCATTAGGATTAGGTGGTGTATATATTGGTGGATTACGTAATAAAATACAGTTGGTGGATGAGTTGCTGGAGCTACCTCAAAATACATCGGTATTATTTGGCATGTGTTTAGGTTACCCAGCACAAGACCCTGAAATTAAACCGCGTTTACCCGCTCATGTTATTATGCACGAAAATCAATATCAGCCACTGAAGATGGATGATATTAAAGATTATGATCAGGTGATACACAATTATTATGCAAGCCGTTCGAGTAACCAAAAGCAAAGTACTTGGTCTGAGCAAGTCACTGGACAATTATCGAAAGAGTCACGCCCACATATCCTGCCATATTTGAATAAAAAAGGGCTTACAAAGCGTTAGGTTTTAACGTAATTGGACGTTGTTGTTTTCAGTGATTGAAGTGATTGCAGATTGTGAATTGATATAAGGTTTAACCTTTAACCTTTAACCTTTAACCTTCAGCTTTAAGTGCGGCCCTGAAATAGGGCTGTTAGGTTGAAAGTGGCGCTGGTGATTATGATTATCCACACTCTGTCAATCACTTCACATACACTCTTTCTGGTCGTCCGACTTTTCCATATTCATTTTCTGCTCTTAATAAACCATTGGCTGAGCAGTATTCTAAATAGCGACGAGCGGTTGTTTTGCTAATACCTGTCTCTTGGACTAAACGATCAACAGTAAATTTGACACCCACATTTTGAGAAAACACACGTTTAATCGTTTCTAAAGTGATGCTCTCTATACCTTTGGGTAGTAATTGCTGGTACTTGTCACGCAGTTGAATATTAAAGAGTTCATCAATGTGTTTTTGCTCAAGATTATCGTATGCGTTCATCGCTGTATTAAGGGTTAAGTAACGATTAAGTGTTTGTTGTAATCGTTCGTATGAAACAGGTTTGAGTAGGTAATCAAAACATCCCAGTTTCATTGCAGTTTTAACGGTCTCAATTTCATCTGAAGCGGTAATTAATACAACATTTGTTTTGTGGGTCGTTTTATCGGCAATTATCTCTCGGAATAAATCGATACCGGTGCCATCTGGTAGATAGTTATCTAAAATGATTAGCTTTGGTTTATGTACTTTTACCATGGTTCTAGCCATTTGCAGGTTTTCTGCTATCCCAATGGGATTAAAACGCGGAGTTTGGCGTAAAATTTGGCTGTGAATCTGTGCAATTTTTGCATCATCTTCAACAATTAATACATCAATTAAGTCCATTTTATTTACCTTTAACGTTTATTGGGGATAAAAACAGAGAAAATACAACCTTGAGGTTCAGCATTATCGACGATGATAAAGCCATTGGCATGAGTGACATAGCGCTGAACTAAATATAAGCCAATACCATGATTGTGGCTGTCTTGTTTATTGGTAATGCCTTTTTTCCATATGTCATCGATTAAGTGAGGCTTTATACCGGTGCCGTTATCAGTTACTTCAATCACTAAATCGTCTCCTGAGTCAGTAATTAAAACTTCAATAATACGATTGCTAGAAAGGTTCTGCTGAGTTGCATCAAAGGCATTATCAATTAAATTGCCGAGTATTGCACAAAGTTCAGTTTCGCTTAGTGTTGAATTAAGTCGATGTAACTGGCAAGTAGGATCAAAGCGCAATGATATATTCAACTCTTTGGCGCGTAAAGATTTACCCAGCAATAATCCCGCGATTTGAGACAAGTGAATATGCTGGTGGATAAAATCTAATAATTCTTGTTTGCTGTTATTTTCTTGCGCAATAAGTTGTTTTACTTCATCTAATCTGCCCATTTCAATTAGCCCCGAAATAGTCGCTAAGCGATTAGAAAATTCATGCTGTAATACACGTAAGCTTTCGCTGTGTTGTTGAACTTGGGTAAGCTCGGTGGTGAGGGAGTCAATATCACTTTTTTGTCGAAAACTAACAACCCAGCCAATAAGTTGATCTTGTTTGAAAATAGCAATTCGATTAGCGATTAAAGCGTGTTCATTCAAACGGATCATTTCATCTTTGATATTTTCATTCAGAGGATGGCGAAAAAAGAACTCTGAGTTTGAAACAAATTCAATAATTTGCCTAGTTTTTAGGTACTTAATTTGATGTTCAATACCCAATAGTTGAAGTGCCGATTTGTTAATGGTCAGAAAATAACCTTCACGGTCGATGGCAATTAAGCCTTCGTAAACTGAACTTAAAATCGATTTTTGTAAGTTAAGCGCAAGTGCAATTTGCTCTGGTTCCATGTCATTCATTTGTTTTTGAATATGGCGAGAGAACCCCCAGGCAGCAAACAAAGTCAGTACAACAATACTAAATACTTCGATAAGAAGCGGTGTCATATACACATCAAGCCATTGTTGAAAACGATTCAATAAATAACCAACCGAGACAACCCCAATAACATTATGATTACTGTCAAAAATAGGCGTTTTGCCTCGCACGCCATAACCTAAGCTGCCTTCCCTTAACGAGACATAAGATTCGCCACGTTCTAATACTCCGGCATTATCACCGCCTGTCATGGGCAGGCCGATACGTTCTTCTACTGGATGTATTAATCGAATGCCATTTTTATCACCGATCACAATAAAACTGGCATCGGATATGGTGGATAATCGATCGATATTTATTTTTAAGGAAGCAAGATCTTTTACTTGAATTTGTTTGATTAGTACGGGATCACTGGCAATTTCTTTAGCCTGAACGAGCGCCCGAGTACCAACTTGATGCTTAATCGATTCGTATAAGGTGCTGTCGAAATGCCATACCATGACGGACATTTGCAGCATTAACAGCCCAAATAGTAATAAGAATACTTTTATACGAAAGGTTAATTTAGATAAAGAAGAAAGGTTTCTTTTCATAAAGGCTAGTCGCTGTGCGTGTAAAGAGTGGATTGTGTGTTACTTCCTATAAATTAAGCATTGAGAGCATCCGCTTGATTAGCATTAGGTCTTTTTTTTGGTAAAAGAAGGCATTGAATTTGTTACGTAGCCAATAATTTAGGAGCCTATAATGAAACAACCCAAATAACGCAAGCCATTGTAACTTACATTATTTGGGATTAAAGAATCATGATGGTGAAATATGCTGCAGAGTACTCTTTTTCACAGAGCAATATTAATAACAGACATATCTCATGTTTTACCTTTTATACAGATGAGTGATGAGCGCTGAATGATTAATTTAAGGAGTCACGATTTTCTTTTCGATTCTTTTAGCGCGAATCGCACCAATAATAGGTAACAGTACCGACAGTAATGTAACCACTAGTAACCCTTGAGCGATACTAGAATCCATAAAAGTACTTAAATCTTGATTCGAAATTCTATATCCCTGACGGAATGACTGTTCCATTTGTCCACCGACAATAGCCGCTAAAATCATTGGCGAAGTAGGGATGTCTGCACGAGCCATGATCACACCTGCAACACCTAAAATTATCAATATATAGAAATCAACAACGGAAGCACTTATCGCATAACAACCGACAAAAGCTAAGCTAAGCACAATTGGATAAAGTACTTTAGGCGGAATGGCTAATAAGCGCACCAACACACCAGCAAGTGGAATATTAACAATAGCAAGTACCACATTGGCAACAAACATACTCGCGATTAAGCCCCAAGCTGTATCTGGGTGTTGAGCGAATAATAAAGGACCTGGTTGAATACCTAGCATCAATAACGCACCCATCATTACAGCTGTAGTACCTGACCCTGGTACACCAAGTGATAGCATTGGGATCATCGCGCCAATAGATGCTGCATTATTGGCTGACTCTGGCGCTGCTAATCCTTCAATGGCACCATGCCCAAATTCACTTTTATTTTTAGATAATTGCTTTTCATTGTTATAACACATAAGCGATGCCATGGTGCCACCGGCGCCAGGAAGTGCACCAATGATAAAGCCAATTGGCGCACTGCGAAGGATTGGCCATTTTGAACGTTGCCAATCTTCTTTACTTATCCAAATTTTCTTAAATTTAGTTTGTGCTTTTTTAGTGCCTTCACTCAATGTACGGAAACTTTTAAATACTTCTCCTAATGCGTAAATACCAATAATGACGACTAAGAAATCGATTCCAGTTTGCAGTTCTAATACACCAAAAGTAAAGCGTTGTAAGCCCGATTGTCCATCAATTCCAACGGTCGATATCGCTAACCCGATACACATCGATAAAAAGCCTTTTAGCATATTACCTTTGGACATAGAAACGGTCATAGAAAGTGCTGCGACCATTAATAGAAAGTATTCAGCAGGACCAAATTTGATTGCTAACCCAGCAACTGGCTCGGCCATTAATGTCATTAATACTGCAGCAATGGTGCCGCCGATTAATGAAGCAATTGCAGAGATCGCGAGCGCCGCTTCAGCACGGCCTTTCATTGCCATGGGGTAGCCGTCAAAAGTGGCGGCAAGTGCTGCACCATCACCTGGGGTATTGATTAAAATTGAGCTACGTGATCCGCCAAACATGGCGCCAATATAAACCCCCATCATGATGATAAGTGACGCTGTTGGGCCCATTGAAAAGGTCATGGGTAATAAAATGGCGACTCCAGTTGCAGGCCCTAGGCCGGGAAGCATGCCAATAACCGTCCCTAAAATACCGCCAACTAAGATTAAAAATAAGTAATAAGGCTGAAGAGCGACGCCAAAGCCATTCATTAAATTCGTTAAAATATCCATGGTAATGAGCTCTTTTAATTAAAAAATGGGAATGGAGGAAGATTAACTGACAGCATTTCATTAAAAGTAATGAAAATACCACCCGCAAAAATGATTGAAATTAAAGCGCTTTTTTTCCAGAATGTTTTACCACATGTCACTGTCAGCATGGAAAACATGAATAGGAAAGTACTGATTACGTATCCGGCATGTTCAAATAACATTGCATAAAGGACACAAATGATACATGTAATCGCTATTTTTCTGCGATCGCTTTTGCGTTGTGGGCTTTCATTTAATAACGCTTTAATCGCTAATAGTGAAGGCATGAAACCACTGGTGAGGATAAGCAGCACACCAATAAAAATAGAAATAGCTGAAACGGCAAGTGGTAGAAAGATAGCTTCTAATGGATTGCCAAACATTGGTTGAGGTAAACTATATGCATACCCACCGTAGGCAAGCCCAAATACGATGCTAAATAACCCTGTAAGGCCATCCCAATTGTATTTTATATTTGACATATGACACCTAAAAAATCGAGTGATTAAGTTATGCTTTTTAACCAATAATGTTGCCTATTATGGTTTTTTTTATGTGCATAATCTTAAGGGAGTAAGCTTTGCTTTTTACACAAAGCTTCATTATATTTTAAAGCGAGGCTGCGATTGATTTAGCCCTGTATTTAAACTTATTGCTTTCACTTATTACTTAAGCTTAATAACTAAACTTGGTACTTAAACTAGGCACTTAAACACGGTGCTTAAGTACCTAATTGAAAATACAGAATTTAAGTGCAGCAGTTATCGACCAAATACTTCCTTAATTAAGGTTTTATATTGCTCGTTAGTATCTGCTAAGAAGGTAGTGAATTGTTGGTTATCTTGATAAGCATTGTCCCAACCATTACGTTTTAATGCTGCTTTCCATTCTGTCGTTTCGACCATTTTTTGTAACGCATCACGCCAGTAATTTACAGCTTCTTCAGGCATATCTTTTGGACCAAATAGACCACGCCAGTTTTCAAAGGTGACATCAATGCCTTCTTCCTTAACAGTTGGAATATCAGCGATTAAGCCAGTGCCAATTCGTTTGTCGGCAGTTTGTGCTAATGCGTGTAATTTTCCACTCTCAACAAGTCCTGCAACATCGCCTAAACCTGTTGAAATGATGTCAACGTGGCCACCTAAAGCTTGCGCAATTAAGCTACCATCCTGAAAAGAGATATAATCAATTTGACGAAGGTTCTCAACACCCGCAGCTTTAGCCACTAATAAAAATTGAATGTGGTCCATTGAACCCGCAGCAGACGTACCACCAATTTTGACTGATTTAGGATCTGCTTTAAGTGCATCCATTATCTGCTTAATCGATTTGTATTTTGAATTTTCTGGCACAACAAAAGCCGCATAATCAGTGATTAAACGTGCAATAGGGGTTGTATCTTTATAACTGTATTGAGTTAAACCCGTTAAGTTAGTTAATAAAATAGGTGGCGAATAAACTGAAATAAGATCGCCTTTTCCTTTTTGTGTTTGCATGTAAGCTAAGTTCACAGCACCACCGCCACCAGGGCGATTCACTACAGGCATGTTGGACTCTACAATACCGGTATCTTTTAATGTTTTAGCCACGGTACGAATAGTTAAATCCCAACCACCACCTGCACCTGAAGGCGCTACCATATTAATAGTATGAGGTGGATAATCTGCTGCAATAGCAGAATTAGTTGAGATAAGTACTGCGGTCGCAACTACTGCGCCAGTGAATAGTTTTTTTAATTTCATCATTAACTTACATCCTTCCTTGTTTCTTAAATAGAATAAGTATTGAGCTAGTAGCTGCCCATTCCGGCTTTATTTTCTTTCTCAGAGCAGGGTTTATAAAACCTCTGCTTTATTTCTGTGTTAATAAAGTGTGTGTTATTTGTTAACTGAATTAACTGAGGTTGTAAGCATACTGATCGGTTTAATAAGTAAGTGTGAGCAGAAGCTATTTAACGTCACGAATAAATGGTGCTTATGGTTTTTATGGTGTTAATTAACAATATTTTTAAATTAAGTTATTATTTTCCTTTAAAACAATGACTTATTTTTTTTTAGTGTTTAATCAAATAGAGAGTAAGTTGTTGTAGTGGAATTGAATAAGTCATAACCGAGTTCAAATTACAGTTATTCTATTGTGGATTTTTACTGTTAAGGTGAAATTATTCTGTACAATTATCGAATCGGCATATTTATAATATGGGACTGTAATTTGAAAGAATCTGACTGGGAAATATTCAAATCTATTAAAGAGATTGCTATTGAAAAATATTGCAACTTGGTATTAGAGGCATCGCAAACGGTAATATCGAAGCAAGATGAAAGTGCACATAACAAGTACTTGTTGATCTATAAGTTGCTACAAAAAAGAGATGAGAAGATGGCTGTATTATTTGATGGGCATAGCCGTTCAAGAGCTTGGCCACAGTTGTTAGCGATTCGTTCAGAAGGGCTTGCTGACCAAACGTTATTAACAGAACTATCCGATGAGTTTCGTGAGGGAACAGATCCCCAAAGAAAGAGTTATTAATAACGAGCTGTGTTGTATATGGAGTTCGTTAACCCAGATTATGTTATTCAAAAAATGTTTTGAATAACATAATAATTATCCAGCTTATTTTGCTGATGCTAATGTTCAATAAACGGATAATTAGGTTCAAATTCATATTACTTAATTTTCACCTTACCCTTACCCACAACCATAACCCAGTTAATTCAACTGTAACTAACCATTCTATATCATTTACGAGATAGATATTAAATTAGCAAAAGCTTATTCATATGATAAAAATAAACTTTTATTTGGATCGTAATGCTACCGTTTTAAATAAATTGAGTCACTAGAACCTGTTGTTGCTCAAGTTTAAGTAATAGTCTAGTCGATAGTTGTACAGACTTTTGGCCTTCTATTTCGGTATTTCTGGACATGTCAGAAATGGCCACGATGTTGCGATTTATTTCTTCAGAAACTAAAGATTGTTCTTCTATCGCTGTTGCAATTTGTATATTTAAGTTCGATAGCTCATTGACTTGCGACGTTATATTTTCTAATGCTTCGCCCGTTTTACCATAAAGTTGCACGCAATTATCTGAGAGTAAGGCTCCTTTTTTCATTGCCGTATTTGCAAGTTTAGATTCTGATTGTAATTGTCCTAACAATTTATTAATTTCAGATGTTGATTGTTGGGTACGCATTGCAAGTGCTCTCACTTCATCAGCCACCACTGCAAAACCTCGTCCGTGTTCACCTGCTCGAGCAGCTTCAATTGCTGCATTGAGTGCCAATAAATTTGTTTGATCGGCAATGCCACTAATTTCATTCAATACTGTTTCAATAGATTGTGATGCATTAACTAACCTTAATATCGCTCGATCTACTTCATTCAACTGCTTCGCTAGCAAATCATTCGCATTGATATTTTCTTCAACTATTTGTTGCCCTTGATGACTACTTGCTAGTCCTTGCTTTGCAGATTGAGCAGAATGATCTATGACCAAAGCCAAATCTTGTATCGTTGCAGACATTTCATTCATCGCCGTAGCGACTTGCTCTGTTTCATTATTTTGCTGCGATAATATTTTTGAAATATTGGCGCCTGATTGTTCTGATTCTTTGGCCGTTTTAGTAATTTCATCTGAAACATCACAAACTCTTCCTACAATAGCTTTCAGTTCAGCTTCTCGCATGTTTAATGCCAATGTAATTGCACTGATTGCATTATTATTGCCTGCATAAATGTAGCTCATTAAGGGATTGTCAAAAACACTTTTGGCTTGTTGGATTAACTTTTTGAATTTTTTACGCCAATTATAAAAAAGCGCTGTTAATATGCCTGAAATACATAACATTGGCAGGCTAATAAGTGAGCTGATTTCAGTTAAAGCGACTATATATAAAGAGTATAGGAAGAAGGCGATAAAAAAGACTTGAAACCATAGCGTAAGGTCAATAGTGAATTTTAAAAGGAAAGGTAATTTACCCTGATTAATTTTTTTATAAACCTGCTCAGCACGGTCGACAACTTCTCGATCTGGTTTCGTTCTGATAGATTGATACTCAAAAACTTCGCCTTGTTTATTTTTGATTGGAGTGACAAAAGCATTAACCCAATAATAATCTCCATTTTTACATTGATTTTTTACTGGTCCCATCCACGATTTCCCTGATTGGGTATACTGCCATAAATCTGCAAATGCAGCTTTGGGCATATCGGGATGCCGCACTATATTATGTGTTTGTCCTTGCAACTCGTCTAAAGAGTATCCTGCAATGTCACAAAAACTCTTATTGGCGTATGTGATGTGACTTTTTAGATCCGTCGTTGATAGTAATATTTCACTTTCAGGAAACAGTCTTTCTTTATTCATTGTAAGCATCCAGCCTAAATATTTGATTAATCTTCAGGCTAGACCTAAATAGATAAAAAAGACAAAATTAATGATTGATTGCAGTCTTTTTGTAATATTTTATGATTTATATCATTATTTTTTTAGTGGTGTAGACAAATTATAACGGGTATAACACTCACTAAACACTCACTAAATACTGCTTTGAAAACCATGGCCAGTATGATGAAAAGATAACTCATCTCTGCTGGGATAATCGAAGTGAAAGCAGGCATCTTATTAACAAGTTAAGCTTTAAACTTTACAATGCTGATTTGCTTGTGCCGATTTGAAGTTGATGATTAACTTGAACATATCATTTGTTTGGAACTTACTATGCTGAATAATATTAACCTAGCCGATATTCGCTCATTTGTGCTTATTGCACAGTTGGGTAACTTTACTAAAGCAGCTGAAGCATTAGGTGTTTCTCGTTCTCATGTGTCACGTCAAATAACTGCATTAGAGAATAAAATCTCGGTTAAATTACTGACACGAACTACACGCACGCTTAAGTTGACCGTTGCCGGTGAGCAATTATTTAAACAATGTGAAAGTGCATTGCAAAATATTGATCAGGCACTTATTGCAGCGGTAGACGATACACAACAAACCCGAGGTCTTATTCGTATCAATTGTGTTGGCGGTTATATTGGCGAAGAAATTGTTGCTCGGTATATCAGTGAATTTATGGCGTTATATCCGCAAATAAAAGTTGAGTTAGATTTTAGCAGCCATCGCGTTGATTTAATCAATGATGAGTTTGATATCGCTTTTAGAATGGGGGATATTGAGGATCTCGGGTTTGTTGCCAAAAAACTCATGGATATCAATATTGTGACGCTTGTTAGTCCTGCATACATAAAAAATTATGGTAGCCCAAGCCATCCTCAAGAGCTTGCGTTACATCGTTGTTTGACTGGCTCGGTTAAGCGCTGGAGTTTTAACCGTGTAGCAAATCCAGAGCAACACTGTGATATCAATATAACAGGGCAGTTGATTTGTAAAAATGGTCATGCACTTTTGCAGGGAGCGTTGGCAGGCTCTGGTATTATCAGAGTGCCTAAAATGTATTGTGAGGAGGAAATAGAAAAGGGTGCCCTTATAGAACTACTGCCAGAGTGGCATGTACCATTGGTGGCATTTTCAGCCATTTACCACAGTGATAAATATCGCCCTAAGCGCTTACGTGAATTTATTGATTTTATAAAAAACCGTTTCGAGGAACATCTTCAGTAATTTAATCTGCAAAAGTTTCAGCTTCAACAATTCTATCTACAATAACTTCATCTACAACAACTTCATCTACAACAATTTTAGCTGCAGCAAGCCCATGTACTCTATAGCCGTTGCTCTTTCACTTATTTGGCTAGAATCTATTTTCCTCATTACTAGCTGATTTTATATTTGGATGAACACAGCATTCAGGATTAAAAGCGAGCACTACCTTTTTCAAGGATGTTTCTCGAACATGAGTCTATTGTTGCTGTACAACAACAGTATTTTAACTTCAGCCATATATATCAACATAGATTCATTTTTTATAATGTATCCATTGCAGCAAACTAGCTGTGTAGGTATAAAAAGTAATGGAGTTGAATATGAAAAAATTAGTAGTGATCACTGGCGCGAGTTCTGGTATTGGTGAAGCGATTGCACGTCGTCTAAGTAACAGTGGTCATCCATTATTATTATTGGCACGTCGAGTTGAGCGTATACAGGCACTTAACTTACCTAATACTCTATGTGAACAAGTAGATGTTACTGACAAAGCCTCATTTACCGCTGCGATTGCTAAAGCAGAAGCGACTTATGGCGCAGCTGATTGTATCGTCAATAATGCCGGTGTAATGTTATTAAGTGAACTTGATGTACAAAATCCAGAAGAATGGAAAACCATGTTTGATGTTAACGTTATTGGTCTGATGAATGGTATGCAAGCGGTATTAGCACCGATGAAAGCACGTAAAACTGGAACCATTATTAATATCAGCTCGGTAGCCGGTCGTAAAACTTTCCCAAATCATGCTGCTTATTGCGGTTCTAAATTTGCAGTACACGCTATCACTGAAAACGTACGTGAAGAAGTTGCAAGCAGTAATGTGCGTGTATGTACTATTGCCCCTGGAGCGGTAGAAACTGAGTTACTTTCACATACAACATCAAAAGATATTGTAAACGGCTACCAAGCATGGAAAGAGGAAATGGGCGGCGTGCTAATGCCTGATGATATTGCGCAGGCAGTTGAGTATGTTTATGCACAACCTCAACAAGTGTGCATAAGAGAAGTGGTGCTTGCTCCAACGATGCAGCAACCATAGTAAACAGCCGCTTGAGTTAAGTAGAATCTAAAGTAAAGAAAAATACAAAGCGGGCTATTTAATTGATGGCCTGCTTTGAACTAGCTAAGCTTAATTCGTTAAATATTCTCGTTAAATATTAACCTTAACTCTACAATGCTAGTTCTCAATTTTATCTCTCAGTTAAGCTTTATTAATTGGGACTTATTAGTTTAAGAACAGTTAATTTTTGCATCTAAATGATAACGAATATTATTACTTTGTTATTCATTACTGACTTGCACTGTCGAGTCTTTAACTCTTATTAGATATTCAAACATATAATAGGCTAATCAGTTAACTTGTTAAGTGATTACTGGCCTCTGAAGGTTGCTTTCACATTTTATTAACATTAAAATTGGCGTCGATTATAGGTTTTATTGTCTCAAATCATGGTAAATAATTTTTACATAAATATTACCTGTAATACGAAGTCAAACAGGGAGTGTTAGTTCACTCTCTGCCCCCCGAAATATTTTTTAAATAAGGCAATGTAATATGCTAAAACGTATTGTTTATGGCGTATCTGGCGCAGTAATTATTGGACTTGGTTTATTCAGCTTTTATGCTTGGAACCCCTCTATTGATCCAATAACCCCTCCAGTTAAGAGTGATTATTCCCCACAAGTTATTGAGCAAGGCAAAGTACTTGCAGCTGCCGGTTATTGCAGTACTTGTCATACACCCACAGGTGGTACACCTTACGCAGGTAACTACGAAATGCACACTGAGTTTGGTACGATTTATTCGAGTAATATCACGCCAGATGTTGAAACAGGTATTGGCAGTTGGTCAGAGGAAGCATTTAATCGTGCTATGCGTAGTGGTGTAAGCCGTGATGGACATCATTTATTACCAGCATTTCCTTTTGAGCACTTTAATAAAATGACAGATGAAGATATTCGCGCTATTTATGCTTATATCATGACCTCAGTGCCAGCAGTTAATCAAGTGAAAAAAGAAAATGGTATTCCATTCCCGCTTAATATTCGTTGGTTACAAGCTGGTTGGAAGTTGTTATTTGCCGATAGCGATGCATTTAAAGTCAATGAAAACAAATCAGAGCAATGGAATCGTGGCGCTTATTTAGCTGAAGGTATTGCACACTGTGGCGCATGTCATACGCCGCGTAATGCGCTTGGTGGTGAAAAATACGACCAAATGTATCAAGGTGCGGATATTGATGGTTGGATAGCTCCTTCATTAACGGCAACAAGTACTTCCCCGATCCCTTGGCGTGCGCAGGATTTTTATGAATACTTAACTACGGGTAACTCACCTTATCACGGTAGTGCTGCAGGTCCGATGGCACCGGTAATGCACAAAGGTTTATCTGCATTGCCAGAGCAGGATGTGCAAGCGATTAGTTTGTATTTTGCTGACCATAGCGGCGCTAATGAAAGTGATGATCCTGCTGCTAATGCTAATTTACAAACTGCTATTGCTGCGCAACATACCCAAACTGATCTTCGTATTGATGAAGGTGCTCGCTTATATGCAACGGCTTGCCAAGCTTGTCATTACAGCAGTGAAGAACTCGTTAAAGGTCGTCCATTATTAACACTAGGTTCAGCAACTCACCTTGAACAACCAACTAACTTGGTTAACGTAATATTAGATGGTGTGCGCAGCGATCAAGGTATAAGTGGTGTTGTGATGCCAGGGTTCCGTGATGCATTAAGCGATCAAGATATTAGTGCAATCGCAGCATATTTACGTCAATCGGCAGGTCAAGAGGCTTGGCCTGAATTGCAACAGAAAGTAACTGAAATCCGCAATCAACCTCGATTTGAGCAATAATTCACAGGAGAAGTGACAATGGCAAAATTTATTTTAAACGGCGAAGCAAAAACTGCCGATGTAGAAAGCGATACTCCTTTACTGTGGGTTATTCGTGACGAACTTAATATGACCGGTACTAAATTTGGTTGTGGTATTGGTACCTGTGGCGCTTGTACCGTCCATGTAGGTGGACGTGCGACACGTTCATGTATTACACCGGTTTCGTCGGTGGAAGGTGCTGAAATAACAACTATTGAAGGGTTGTCAGAAAAAGACGATCATCCTTTGCAAATTTCTTGGAAAAACTTACAAGTGCCTCAATGTGGTTACTGTCAATCAGGACAAATTATGCAGGCGGCTGCATTGTTGAAAGATATTCCAAAACCAACGGATAAAGATATCGATGCGGTGATGGGTGGTAACTTATGTCGTTGTATGACTTATGTACGTATCCGCAGTGCTATTCATGAAGCTGCAAATGCCATTGAAATTAAAGGAGTGCAATCATGAGTAGATTACCTAAACGTGGTTCACCGAGCATTACCCGCCGTGGTTTTTTAATTGGTATGACAGCGGTTGGTATCAGCTTTGGTTTTCCTCGTCATTTAATGGCGGCAATGGATCCTGAAAGTGCTGACGGTAAAGTGTTACCAAGTGAAGGCGAACTTTATGAGCCTTCATTGTGGTATTCAATTGATACTGCCGGCAAAATTAAAGTCAATATTATGCGCTCAGAAATGGGGCAGCACGTTGGTACTGCGATCGCGCGTATTTTAGCCGATGAACTAGAAGCCGACTGGGATGATGTTGAAATTATCCATGTTGATAGTGACCCACGTTGGGGTTACATGGTAACTGGTGGTAGTTGGTCTATTTCACAAAGTTGGCCAGTTTACCGTCAAGCTGGTGCCGCAGGTCGTACAGCGTTAATTGAAGCAGCAGCTAAAAAATGGGGGCTTTCAGCAAAAGATTGTGAAGCTAAAAACGGTAAAATAATTTCAAGTAAAGGTGAGCTTTCCTTTGGTGAATTAGTGTCCTTAGGTTTAACTCGTCAGTTTACCGAAGAAGAGTTAAAAACATTACCGCTTAAACCAAATCAAGATCTTAAGCTAGTAGGGCAACAAGTGACGTCGCTTGACGTAGCTAACAAAACCAATGGTAAAACTATCTATGGTATTGACGCTAAAGTCGATGGCATGGTGTATGCGAACCCTATATTACCCCCAACGCGTTATGGCGCTAAAGTTGTTTCATTTGATGACTCAGCAGCAAAAGCTGTCAAAGGTTACCAAAAAACAATCGTATTAGAAGATGCTAGTGGCAGCGTACCTGGTTGGTTAATGGTGATCGCTAGTAGTTTCATTGCAGCACAAAAAGCATCAAAATTAGTGAAAGTGACCTGGGATGCGGGTAAAACGGTTGATGTCTCTGAAGCAGATATCATCGCCCATGGTAAAACGTTACTTGATGATGCAAGTAAAGGCGGTATTTTAGATACGGGTAATGTAAAAACTGAGCCTGTTTTTGAGAGTGCCAGCAGTTCTATTGCTCATGAATATATCACTAGCACAGTATTACATGCACAAATGGAGCCTTTGAATGCGTTGGTATTTAAAAATCCGAATGGTGTGTGGGAAGTGCATTCAGGTTGTCAGTGGCAGTCGCTTACTTTGCCTGTATTAGCGACTGCATTGGGTGAAGATGCCGCAAATATTGTGATCCGTACCTATATGTTAGGTGGTGGTTTTGGGCGAAGACTGAATGGTGATTATACGATCCCTGCTGCGTTAACCTCTAAAGCATTAGGCGGTAAGCCAGTTAAAATGATATTGATGCGCCCGCAAGATATGTTATTTGATAGTGCGCGATCTGCTTCTGTTCAACAATTAAAAATGGCCTTTGACGATAACAAAGCGGTGACTGCCATGGAACATCACGCAACCGCAGGCTGGCCAACGCAGGAATTAGCACCTGGTTTTATGCCTAAAGGTATAAATGGCGAGGTTTATGATCCCTTTGCAATTGCAGGCGCAGATCATTGGTATAGCGTTGGCGCACAAAAAGTACGTGCTGTTTCAAATGACTTAGCAATGGCGACTTTTAGACCGGGCTGGTTGCGTTCAGTTGGGCCGGGCTGGACTGGTTGGGCGGTGGAAAGCTTTATGGATGAAGCCGCGCATCATGCCGGTAAAGATCCGTTGCAGTTCCGTTTGGATATGCTCATTGCTGAAGGGCGAAATGCAGGCAATAATGCGGTTTCTGAAGGTGGTGCTGCACGTCAAGCTGCGGTACTTAAAAAAGCTGCTGATATGATTGGTTGGGGCACTGAACAAGCTCAAGATACAGGACTTGGTATTGCTTCTACCTTTGGTCAAGAACGAGATATGCCTACTTGGGTTGCCTGTGCTGTTCAGGTCCACGTGGATAAAAGTAATGGTCTTGTCAATGTTCAAAAGTTAGTGATTGCCATTGATGCCGGTATTATTGTTGATCCAAATGGTGCGGAAGCGCAATGTCAGGGTGCTGCATTATGGGGATTATCAATGGCCCTATACGAAGGAACTGAGTTGCTTAATGGTCAGTACAAAGATACAAACTTTGATACTTATACGCCTTTACGTTTAGGCCAAACACCAGAAGTTCAGATTGAGTTTATTGCCAGTAAAATGCCACCATCGGGGCTAGGCGAGCCAGCTGTAACACCTGTTGCACCTGCAATCGCTAATGCAATCTATCAAGCTGTGGGGGTACGTTTACGTAAAATCCCAATGCGTCCGAGTGAATTAAAAAGTGCTTTAGCAAAAGCATAATTTATAGTTCACCATGTGATTTAAAAACCCGATTTTTCGGGTTTTTTTGTTTTGAACTGTTGGTGGTTATTTAAAGTTTTTATTTAAGTTAGTGACTGATTTAACTTAATGACTTATTTAAGTTAGTGATTGATTTAACTTGGATTCTTGCCATTTCAAAAGGTCATTTTGAGTGTCAATATCATTAATGGCACTGGGTAAATCTAAACAAGTTAATTGTTTATTGTGTGCTAATTGTTGTAATAAAGGTTTGGCACCTTTGTCGCCATTAAGCTGCGCTAAAGCTGAAAACTGATCGGCAGTAAATAGCGCTGGAACTCCTAACTGCGATTGGTATGAGGCACAAATACTGTGTTTTTTTAATATCCAAAGATCAGCTAACTTTACATAGTCGCTATAACTCACGCCAATATGGTCAGCAAGGGCTAATATTAAGCCGCTAGCATTCGTTGATATCGCATCTTTAACACCTACTTTAATAGACGTTGATAAACCCTGTTCACTTTGTTTATTGATTATAAAAACCGTCGATTTGGGCAGTAGTGCACTTAATTCCTTGTGGTGAGAGCCAAGTACAACAACCACTCGACTATTGATGTTGTTGGCGATTAAATAATCTGCCAAATAGTTTAATTTATCTAAACTATGCAGTAATAACGGCTGCTCGATTAAAGTGCTATGCGCATTAAAGTCAATAATCGGTTGGGCTAATTTAATCCCCTTGAATCGACTACTTTTACCTGCCGCCAATAACACTAAGGTTATGGTTTTTTGCGGGCCATTATTTATCGCTTCTATTATTTTATCCACAATACTCCACTACCTTGATTGATGAACTTTGCTTTATTACTGCTATTAAAGTAACCACAACACTTCACTGGATTTTATTGATTGAAGTTGATTCATTACTTTTAAATTCAGTAACAGTAATAGCATCAGTTTAGTAATTGAGTGCGTTGATGAAATACAGCATGGCACTCCGCTAATATACTTAATGCGATAGATTCCGGTAGTTCACCACCTATATTGAATCCCGCTGGAGCTGAAAAGAAGCCTTTGAAGTCATTTAAGCTAATATTGGCTTTATTAAAAACTTGGTCGCGTCGATGTAGGGGACCTAATAAAGCGATATAGGCTTGGTTACTTTGACTAATTAATTTGAGTGCTAATGCATCCAAGCTTAAATTGTGTTGCATGACGATGACGCCATCAATATCTAGCAAGTGTTTCGTTCCTAATGCAGAAATAGGTTGTTTAATAATGTTGGTATCAGGAAAGTGATGTTGATGTGCATAACTCGATCGCTCATCAAACACGGTTACTTTCCAGCCTAACTGTATCGCCATCTTTGCTAAAGGTTGCGCATCTAACCCTCCACCGAAAATAGCGAGATGGAACCTTGTTCGACAGGGGATTTGGAGTACTGTCACATCAGAAGTATCGTTAGCTTTACCGTATGTACTTTTACTGAAATCATAATCAGTTTTGTTGGTAATTGGTATTACGTTTGCTGAAATAGAGGCGGCTTGAGTGCCTGTTTTTACTAAGGGCAAGTGATATTCGCAATTAGTCGATGTTAATGTTTCCATTAATGTTGATAAATGCAGATAGTTATTTTCAGCAGTAACGGGGATTAATAATAAATCAACAATACCACCGCAACCTAGTTGATAGCTTGCATCTGATTCATCACTTGCATCATAGGTGATATTAATCGCTTGGTCTTGCTGAATAGCACGTTGAGCATGTCGCAGTAAGTCGCCTTCTAAACAACCACCGCTGACTAACCCGATACTTTTCCCTAAGGAGTGAAATAACATCATTGCACCGGTTTTACGATAAGAGGATCCTTGAATCTTGGTAATGACAGCCATAACCCATTTTTCATTTGGGAATCTGCTCCACTGTGCTAATAAATCTTCAATATGATGTGACATTTATTTCCTGTTTTATTTTTTCGTGCTCTGATTGCTAAAAATAGGGGCGACTGAAAAATGCTGAAGACAATTTTAAGCTTTAACGTTTTTATATCAAGGTTATTTAAAGAGAAGAGTCGGTATGTAAGCAATAGTTTTTTAAGTCATTTAAAGCGTTACTTATTTCGTACTGAGGTTATTTAAAAAGGTTAAACCTGGGTCTATTCAGATTGGAAGGATCCTGACCGCAGCTTTAACCTCTTTAGCCGTTAGCTTTAAGTTATTTTTTAACTTGCTAGTAATTGCTTCTGCTGAGAGCGTTCTTTGGCTTCTTTTCTCGCATCTGAACGTTTTTGTTTACGTTTTAGTGCAGCTGCAAAACGGTCTTTTTGTTTCTCTGTTTCACAAATGATCTGCGGAATTTGACGCGGTTTTCCTTCTGGATCTAAAGAAACAAAGGTCAGGTAAGCGGATGCAGTATGGCGAACTTCACCTGTTAATACTGATTCTGCTTCGATTCGAGCGCCAATTTCCATCGACGTTGAGCCAACAAAGTTAACACTGGTTTTAATTCTAAGAATATCACCTACATATACTGGAGAGTGGAAGTCTAGGCGATCCAAAGAAACAGTTACGGCATTACCGCCAGTATGGCGCATTCCTACCATACAAGCAGTGTTATCGACTAGCTTCATTATTGAGCCACCGTGAACATTGCCTGCGATATTGGCATCAACATCCATCATCTGCTGAACAACAGTTATAGTGCTGAATGCAACTGTTTTGGGTTCCATATTATCTTCGATATAAGCGTCTGTTGGTCTAACTTGTTTTCTATCAATGGTTTTTACAGCTTTCATTGTTTTTCCTGATTTAAGGCCAGTATTAAAAAATCCTACTTAGTTAACAAAAAATAACCAACTAGTAAGATCTGCGTCACATTTTTAAGCATTGTTCCAGTCTAAATGTTTTTCAATAGAATTGTTAATCATTTGTTGCAGAATTTTTGTAGTGGATTGAAAGAAAAAGAATTATGTAGAAAAAATAAGCTATGTAGAACAAAAGATAAGAAGAAGAGAGTTAGAAGGTGGAAGTTAATGTAAAGCAAGTTTTACTGATATGCCATTTATTAACCTAGGGCATGGAAGTGATCTCTTTATGCTATTAGCAGCTTTTATTAGGTATAAAAAAACCGAGCGATAATGGCTCGGTTTATTAAAATTAAATTTAAAGCTGTTGTCGTACTAAAGCGAGTGCTAACTTTAAAAGCAATCGTGCTTATCGTTCGCCAATAGGTAAAACGGTGCGACCATATTGCTCATTGATCACTTCTGCCATTGCTAAGTAGATTGCGCTTAAACCACAAACAATGCCTTCATAACCAGCAATACGCCCAATTAACTCAGAACCTGTGAAATCACGGATAGCTAATAGGAAGAATAAAACCGTTAAGCTACCAAAGATAAATTGTAAAACACGGTTACCACGTAAAGTGCCTACAAACATAAATGCAGTAAACATGCCCCACATTACTAAGTACCAAGCCATAAATGCATGTGGTGTTGCTTGTGTTACGCCTTCATTACCTAATTGAGGAAATAATAGAAGTGCGACTAAGCTGATCCAGAAAAAGCCGTATGATGTGAAAGCGGTTAATCCAAAAGTATTACCTTTTTTGAATTCTAAAATACCAGCGATGATCTGTGCAATACCACCGTAACATAAACCCATAGCAAGGATCATGGCACTGATTGGAAAGAAACCAGCATTGTGAATATTTAGTAAAACTGTAGTCATGCCAAAGCCCATTAGGCCTAATGGGGCAGGATTAGCGTAATTAATTGATTGTGACACTTCATGTACCTTTTTTGTATAATTTGTAAGAAATTGGGATCGCGCGCACGATAACATGCTCGACTTTTTTGTAAAGGAATATGTGAAAGTTTGGCCTAGCACTTGTTTTGCATCAATTTAACGGCGTTAATGCGTAGTTTTGAGATGTTTTTAGAAAATTAAAGGGAATTATTATATTGTACAACTTAAAAAATTGATGCAGAGTAAAGGTTTGCATTAATTTTATTAATTTATTCTCCAAAATAGGTACAATAAATAATGAATCCAACTATCAATAATGAATATTAGCAATGACAGCACCTACTCTCTCGATTAGAAACCTACATAAATCCTTCGCGGATAATCAAGTATTAAAAGGTATCGACTTAGAAGCTCATCAAGGTGATGTGATCTCTATTCTTGGTGCATCTGGCTCAGGGAAAAGTACTTTATTACGTTGTGTTAATTTACTTGAAACACCGACGTCAGGGGATATTTTGGTTAATGGTGAATTAATCAAAATGAAGATGGATAAAAAACGTGGTGCTATTCCTGCATCTATTAAACAAGTTGAACGTATTCGTAGTCGTTTAGCGATGGTTTTTCAAAGTTTTAATCTTTGGTCACATTTGTCGGTTCTTGAAAATGTCATCGAAGCCCCTGTACATGTACTCGGGGTGCCTAAAAAAGAAGCCATTGTAAAAGCAGAAGCTTTATTACAACGTGTTGGCTTATATGAACGTAAAGATTATTACCCAGGCCAGCTTTCTGGTGGACAACAACAACGTGTTGCTATTGCGCGGGCGTTAGCGGTTGAACCGGAAGTGATGTTATTTGATGAACCGACTTCCGCACTTGATCCTGAATTAGTCGGTGAAGTGTTAACCGTTATGCGTGATTTAGCCGAAGAAGGCCGCACCATGTTAGTGGTAACACATGAAATGGCTTTTGCACGAGACGTATCAAATAAAGTATTATTTTTACACCAAGGTTTAGTGGAAGAACAAGGTAAGCCTGAAGATATCTTTCAGAATCCTTCATCGGAACGTTTTAAGCAGTTTATCTCTACTGTTTATTAGATGAGACTGCTAAACGTTTAATTAAAATAAGTGCTTAATTAAAGCGGTTAATGTTATAAATCAATTTAGTAAAAATTTTTAAAACAGCTATCTATCATAATATAAGGAAATACAATGAAAAAAATCAGCCTACTAATCGCATTATTTGCTTTTGCATTTAATTCGGCACAAGCAAAAGAATGGAAACAAATACGTATTGGTGTTGAAGGTGCATACCCTCCATTTAGTAAAACAGAAGAAGACGGCAGTGTTACTGGGTTTGATATCGATATCGCTAATGCGTTATGTGATGAATTGGGTGCAAAATGTACGTTAGTAAAACAAGATTGGGATGGTATTATTCCGGCGCTTAAAGCACGTAAATTTGATGCAATTATTGCGACAATGGATATTACTGAAGAGCGTTTGAAACAAGTGGCTTTCACTAATAAATACCAACATATTCCAGCACGTTTTACTGCTGTTAAAGGGGCTGCATTTGAAGCGACTGATGCGTTCATGAAAGGTAAAAACATTGGTGTTCAACGTGCAACAACAATGGATTTATACATCTCAGATAATTTCCCTTCTGCAAAAATTAAACGCTACGGTACCTTTGATGAAGCATACTTAGATTTAAAAGCGGGCCGCCTTAATTATGTTATCGCTGACTCTGCCTCTATCTCTGAAGGGTTATTAGCAAAAAAAGGTGGCGACAAGTTTGAGTTTGTTGGTCCTAAACTAAATGATCCTAAATGGTTTGGTCACGGTGCAGGTATTGCCGTTCGTAAACAAAACAAGGATTTAGTTGAGCAATTAAACAAAGCGATTGCTGCAATCCGCGCTAACGGTACTTATAAAACGATTCAAGATAAATACTTCTCTTTCGATGTATACGGTCAAGAATAAACGTTATCACGGTTAATTTTTTAACCTGAGCGTTAAAATAGAAAGGATGACGCACAACCTTTTATATGTTGTCTCATCCTTTTTTGTTATGCCAGTGCTATTAATTACGTATTAGTGGATTGGAATTAAATAAAAAGAAGTTTATATGTTTTCTTTATACGGTTACCAAGAAATATTTCTAGAAGGAGCATGGCTAACACTGCAAGTAGCCTTGTTATCTTTATTATTAGCTGTTTTCTTAGGGTTAATAGCAGCACTCGCTAAGCTGTCTCATTCTATTATATTAACCAGCATTGCGACGCTGTATACGACTATTATCCGTGGTATTCCGGATCTTATCTTAATGTTGATTATTTTTTTTGGTGGGCAAGTGTTAATTAATGACACCAGCTATAACCTTAACGAATGGTTTAACGAAGTAGCGACAAATTATTATCCTGACCACGAATGGACAGCATATTTACCTGACTATATTGATATTAGCCCTTATATTGCAGGTATTGTGACTATCGGTTTTATCTTTGGTGCGTATATGGCAGAAACCTTCCGCGGCGCTATTTTATCGGTAGAAAAAGGGCAGTTAGAAGCGGCAACAGCTTATGGCATGAATAAATATAAACGTTTTTCACGTGTGATGTTCCCTCAGATGATGCGCCATGCATTACCTGGCTTGGGTAACAACTGGTTAGTATTATTAAAAACAACGGCATTAGTATCGATCATCGGTTTACAAGATATGGTTAAAATTGCAGGAGATGCGTCTGGTTCTACTCAAAAACCTTTCACTTTCTATCTAGTGGTAGCGCTAATCTTCCTATTTTACACTGCTGTTTCTACCTCTGTCTTAAAATGGGCCGAGCGTAAATATAGTATACAAACGAGGTAAGTATGGATTTTTCAATCATTGTTAATGAATACCCGTTTTACTTACAAGGTTTGTGGACAACAACTTGGTTAGTGGCAGTCTCATTATTGATAGGCTTAGTGATTGCGATACCTGTTGGTATTTTACGTAGTCATTCAAACTGGTTCATTAAAGGGCCTATTTGGGCTTATATGTATTTTTTTCGTGGTTCGCCATTGTTGGTACAATTATTTTTGATCTATTACGGTGTTGCACAATTTGATGCGATACGTGAAAGTTGGATGTGGTATTACTTTCAAGAAGCTTGGTTTTGTGCATTACTCGCTTTTTCATTAAATACAGGGGCTTACACTGCTGAGATTGTACGTGGTGTGATAGGAACAATGCCGCTTGGTGAATTAGAAGCCGCTAAAGCTTATGGTATGAGTCGTTGGCAAACACTTAAGCGTATTACTTTACCTAATTCATTACGCCGTGCTTTACCAGCTTACAGTAACGAAATTATTTTTATGATACACGGCAGTGCGATTGCAGGTGTGGTGACGATTGTTGATATTACCGGTGCTGCTCGTGTTGTTAATGCTCGTTATTATGCGCCTTTTGAAGCTTATCTAGCAGCTGGTTTGTTATATATGTGCTTAACATTTTCTGTTATTTACTTATTTAAGCTGTGGGAAAAAAGCTATCAGCATTAATAATTAATAATGAAGGTCTAAAGGCTATTGTTTGTAATTAATAGCCTTTTTACTTTCTATCTATTTGTATTTCCTTGCCTGTTGTTTCTTCTCTTTTCCTGTGTTTTATTTTAAGCTCAATGAGATGCTATTTTTCATAGCAATTTTATTTATTGAATTTGTTTAACTTAATGTTTCTGGTTTAAATTTAGGTTTTTATTTAAGTTCAAGCTTTTTATCTAAATTTAAGTTGTGCCTAGTCGCAGCAATAGACTATTACCTTTACTGAGAAGGAGTTTCCCATTAATAAAATTAACCCGCAAAAATTGCTTAATAGTAAATGGACTGCCGTTAAACCACTCAACAAAGAAAAGCACTTTCTGATCACTGATGTTGATTTTGACGAGCAGGGCAATGTTGTTTTTTGTTTATTAGAAGCGATTATTTCTCATCGTGAAACAGAAATTAGTTGGCGTGATCTACAAAATTCAGAATGTTGGTTACAGGGCTGGAAGTAACTGAAAGCGATATGTAGTGGTAAAGTATACCCGTTATCAATCGAGGTGCATTTTGACTGATAACGGGGTAAAACGAGCCGTCTTTAATTGGCTATATGTGCGTTAATTCTGTTGCTTATGTTAATTAATAACGTGATTAATCACACCCTAAAAATCCACCCGTCTGGTGTGCCCATAGTTGTGCATAAACGCCTTTTTGTTCAATTAACTGTTGATGACTACCTTGTTCAATAATCTGTCCTTTATCTAATACAATGAGGCGATCCATCGCGGCGATAGTTGATAGACGATGTGCAATCGCAATAACCGTTTTACCTTGCATTAGCTCATATAAACTTTCTTGTATCGCGGCTTCCACTTCGGAATCTAATGCAGAGGTCGCTTCATCCAATACTAGAATAGGGGCATCTTTTAATAATACGCGTGAGATAGCAATACGTTGGCGTTGACCGCCTGACAATTTCACTCCTCGTTCACCGACTTGTGCATCGTAACCAGTATTGCCTTCACTATCCGTTAAGGTAGAGATAAATTCATGCGCCTGTGCTTGCTTAGTCGCTTTTAATAACTCTTCTTCAGTTGCATCGGGGCGACCATAAAGAATGTTTTCGCGAATAGAGCGATGTAATAAAGATGTATCCTGTGTCACCAAACCGATTTGTAAGCGTAAACTTTCTTGCTGAACATCTTTAATATCTTGACCATCGATAATAATCTGACCTTTTTCAACATCATAAAAGCGTAACAATAGATTCACTAATGTTGACTTACCCGAGCCTGAACGGCCTACAAGTCCTATTTTTTCGCCAGGTTTGATATTTAGGTCCAGGTTTTCAATGACACCTTTACTCTCACCATAATGAAAACTCATCTGTTTAAAGTAGAGATTACCTTCACTCACCACTAATGGTTTCGCGTCTTTTTTGTCTTCAATAATATTAGGCTTCGCTAAGGTATTCATGCCGTCAGTCACTGTGCCTATATTTTCAAATAAAGCACTAAACTCCCACATGATCCACTGTGACATACCGTTTAAACGTAATGCTAAACTGATCGCGATGGCGATAGCACCCACTGAAATAGCGCTTTGCATCCATAGTGAGATAGACAAAGCCGTGATAGCAAAGGCTAATACATAGTTAGAGATTTGCACGCTGACATTGATGCCCGTCGCCAAACGCATTTGGCGATAAACTGTATCTAAAAATCCTTTCATTCCTTGTTTGGCATAAGCCGATTCAGAGTCCGTATGCGCAAATAGTTTTACTGTTGATATATTGGTGTAACTATCAACAATTCGCCCCGTCATGGTTGAGCGGGCATCTGCTTGCTCTGTTGCTACTTTTCTTAGGCGCGGAATAAAGTAATACTGTATACAGATATATATAACCATCCATACCAACATTGGAATCGCCAACCGGTAATCGGCTTTTGCAATCATCACCACCATGGAAATAAAGTACACTAAAACATAAACCATCACGTTTAGTAGCTTCATTACGGTTTCACGTACGGCCAGCGCTGTTTGCATTACTTTAGTGGCTATTCGTCCGGCAAAATCATCTTGATAGAAAGACACGCTTTGCTTTAACAAATAGCGATGTGCAAACCAACGGATCGACATCGGATAATTGCCTAACAAAACTTGATGTACGATCAAAGAATGTATAATAGTTAAGACAGGAATTAATACTAAAACCATTAAGGACATAAACAATAATTTTTGCCCTTCATCTACTAATAACGTCTCTGGATTTTTAGTGATTAACCAGTCGACGAGTTGTCCCATGAACCCAAATAAAGACACTTCCAATATAGCTAAAATAGCTGTTAGTAAGGTCATAAAGAAAAGTGCCGTTTTATAACCCTTTGTATAGTGCATGCAAAAGGCAACGAGTGTATTTGGCGGCTGGGTTGGTTCTTGATCGTTTAGCGCAGGCACCAAACTTTCAAAAAATTTATACATGATAATTCCTTAAGTGTTGCAAAGTTTCTTATTAGTCTTTTAAAGTAAATCTTGGAGGGATGTTCGTTGCAACGATGATAATGGTTAAGTTATACAAAACAAGCATTAATTACTGTAATGAATTTTTATCTATTTATTACAAGAATATAAGCTGCTTTAGTTTTTTATGTTGAAAAGTTCGCTATGCTTAACAGGTATCTAAACAAAGAGAAGATTATGCTACATTCAAAATTACCCTCAGAACATTGCTCTAACCCATTAAGTTGGTTATCTCAATTGCCAAAAGTTGAGTTACATTTACATTTAGAAGGTAGCTTAGAGCCGCAGATGTTGTTCGACTTAGCCGTGCGCAATCATATTAAGTTGCCCTATGAAAATGTCAGCGCGGTAAAAAAAGCATTCCAATTTACCAAGCTTCAAGATTTCTTGGATATCTATTATCAAGCTGCAAAAGTATTAGTCACTGAACAGGATTTCTATGATTTAACTTGGGCTTATTTACTGAAATGCAAAGAGCAGAATGTTTATCATGTTGAGCCTTTCTTTGATCCACAAACACACACTGAGCGTGGAATTGCTTTTAGTACCGTGATAACCGGAATAACGAGTGCGCTTGAAGATGCAGAAAAGCAACTAGGTATTAGTAGTGAATTGATCATGTGTTTTCTACGCCATTTAAGTGAGGAAGAGGCTTTTGCGACACTCACCTTGGCTGAACCCTATTTAGATAAAATTAAAGCGGTCGGGTTGGATAGTTCTGAGAAAGGGCACCCGCCTGAGAAATTTAGTCGTGTATTTGCTAAAGCGCGTCAATTAGGTTTACTAACGGTGGCTCATGCCGGTGAAGAAGGCCCCGCTGAATATATCTGGACGGCGATTAATGACCTTAAGGTGGCACGCGTTGACCATGGGGTGAATGCTATTCATGATCCTAAGTTGATTGATTACTTAAAAGAAAGCCAAATGCCATTAACGGTATGTCCATTATCGAATACAAAACTAAAAGTATTTGCAGATATGAGTGAACATACTATTTTAGATTTATTAAAGTTAGGGGTTTGTGTGACGGTTAATTCAGATGACCCTTCGTATTTCGGTGGTTACATGACAGAGAACTTTGAAGCATTAGCGACTTCGTTGAATATGAATCAAGATCAAGCCAGAAAGCTAGTAGAAAATAGCATTGAGGCTAGCTTTTGTAGTGATCATCGTAAGCAACAGTTATTTGCTTTATTACACCGCTATGTTTAATTTTTAAGGTGTCACGCTCATTCTTTTATTGTTGAGCGTTACTTTTAGGCGGCTTATTTGGCTTTAGTCACCTCAATTGCTGTTTTTTATCTTTTGCCGAACAACAGCATATTTACTTCATAAATAGCCTTTTCAGGCTATTTTGAACACCATTGCTAGGTTTGAACAAATAGGTTTAAACATAAATCGGTAAAGCCCGTTTGTCTGCTATCTTCCTTACTGCTAAATGTGTATGGATATCTTTAACACTTTTAATTCGATGTAACTTATTAGTGAAAGCTTCATAACCAGCCAAGTTCTTGCTAACCACCTCTAATAGATAATCGTAACGACCAGATACGATATGTGCATTAATCACTTCATCCATATCAAGCAGTGCAGATTCAAAGACTTCAATTGTCTCTTCCTGATGCCTATTTAGGCTTACTTCTACAAAAAAGGTCATGGTAATACCCACGTGATTTTTATTTAAGTTCGCTTGGTAATCTTCAATATAACCATCGTCTTCTAGGCGTTTTAAGCGTCGTGCACAGGGAGATGGCGATAAACCAATTCGATCCGCAAGATCTGCTGTTGATATACGTCCTTCATTTTGTAGTACAGCTAATATGTGACGATCTATTTTATCCATAACTTTCCTTGGTGTATTAAAGCGTGAATATAAATATATGCGCTTTAATCAGTTAATAATTAAGTTTTTAGAAGGTTGTTCGCCGAATAAGAGCTTTTATTTTAGTCAATAATACTACTTGAAACTCTAGTTGATAGGAAGTTATTGAATGAACAAGTTACAGCTGCGACAAGTAAATAAAGTCAATTACAGTGCTATGTCGCCATTAACTTATGGCTATTTAGCCATGCTAGTGGTGCTATTAATTTGGTCTGGTTTCTCATTGACGGTACGTAATATTGGCACATCTCCCCTTACTATCGCAGATGTTGCGTTGATTCGTTTCTCTGTACCATTAGTTTTATTAGCTCCCTGGTTTCTCAAGCATCTTACAGTGATTAAAAAAGTGAGAATATCAGACTTTTTGCTTATTTTATTAGGTGGAATACCTTTCCTCTTTTTAGCTTCCTTAGGCGCGAAAATAGTCCCTACTGCATACGTTGCAACGATACTTACCGGCACCCCTCCTTTTTTTGTGGCCATACTTTCTATGCTTTTTTATAAACAGGTTATTACTAAGCAACGGTTATTGATGCTTTCCCTGATATTAATAGGAGTGCTTATTATGGTTGCTGGATTAGCGGAACAATTATCGCTAGAAATATTCACTGGTATTGGATTTTTATTGTGTGCTAGTTTGCTATGGTCCACTTATACTCTAGGGCTTAAACGAGCTGGTTTGAGTGCGCTTACCGTGGCCATTATTATTTCTTATTTTTCATTCTTTATTATGCTGTTTTTAGTCTTGTCTGGTACTGTAGCAAGTAATTGGGGCTCTTTCTCACTGCAACAGGCGATGCCATTTTTATTAGTGCAAGGTATTGGTGTTGGCATCGTTGCAACTATTGGTTTTTCCTATGCAGTGAGTCAATTGGGGTCGGCTAAGTCATCTATAATAGGTGCTTTGTCGCCCGGTATAACCTCGTTGTTAGCGGTACCTATTTTTGATGAGCCTTTATCAATTGCTATTTTTTGTGGTATTAGCCTGACCATAACAGGTGTTATTTTATCAAATCGTGTTTAATTTTATTTAAGGTATTCAATTATGTTAGAAAACTTACCTACCGTTCAAGGTGATCCCCTGTGGGCATTGTTACATCAATTTAATGCAGACCAACGAGATCACAAGATAGATATGCTGGTGGGCGTTTATCGCGATGAAACAGGCAAAACACCTGTTATGCAGCAAGTACAAAAAGCTGAAGTTAAACTAGCAACAGCTGCACAATCAAAATCTTATAAAATGTTGTCTGGTAACCTTGAGTTTAATGATCATATAGCTAAGTTTGTATTAGGTGACAGTGCGCAATTTTCTGACCCATGTGCAATTCAAACCGTTGGTGGCTCTGGTGCATTAAGAGTGATTGCTGATTTTATAGCTGCTCTATCTCCTGATGCTGTGCTTTGGAATACCGACCCAGGTTATTTAAATCATCGTCCTATTATGGAAGGTGCAGGTTTAACGGTTAAACCCTTTCGCTGGCAGCATAAAGGGGGACTATTAGACATAGAAACTTGCTTTAAAGATTTAGAAAACGCTAAAGAAGGTGATATTTTATTATTACATGCGAGTTGTCATAATCCTTCAGGTGTGGACCCTTCATTAAAACAATGGCAACAATTTATTGATTTTTGTACAGCGAAAAAAATAATTCCTTTTATCGATATCGCTTACCAAGGTTTTGGCGATAGCCCTGAGCAAGATGCTGCGGGTTTAAGAATGTTTGTTGAACAGGTTGATCTGGTTTTAGTTGCAGCAAGTTGCTCAAAGAATATGGGGTTATACTGTGAACGTACAGGCGCAGCCATGGTGGTAGCAAAAGATCACTCTCAACATACAAAAATTCGTATGTTATTAGAACGTATCACCCGTATCAATTATTCTATGCCTCCTAACCATGGCTCTGCGATTGCATCGTTATTATTTTCAGATCCTAAACCTTGGTTAGTAGAGTTAACAGTGTGTAGAGAGCGTATTAATGATTTACGCAACGCATTAGGGAAATTATTAGCTGAAATGGGTGCACCTGACTCTTTTCAAGCAGTCACAAGGCAAAAAGGTATGTTTTCTTTATTACCTTTAACAGCAGAGCAGATGGACGTTCTACGTGATAAGTACGCAATATATGGCATGTTGAATGGAAGAATTAATATTGCTGGTTTAAAGCAAGAGCAAATTCAATATCTTGCTAGTGCATTAGTTGAAGTAAGCAAGGTTTAGTTTGATTTAACTCTGAGCGGTTAAATTAATATGATGATTTAAAAATCCCAGTGATAAACCTTATCATTGGGTTTTTTTATTAGTGGGCTTTGTCCTCTATTTGTCCTCTATTATGCGCTTTCTATCACTTTCTTTAGATAAAGTTACATTCTTTCCCCTGCACCAAATCGATACACGACTTTACCTATCAGTTGCTGATGGTGGCTCTCTTCATCGGTTGTATAATAATTAACGAGGTCAGCCTGTAATGCCCATTTTGCATTTAAACGATAATGAAGGCCGACGCCTGCGTTAAGTTGTAAATTATAACTGTCTTTATCTTCGTCCCAAATTTCTTCACCGATGCCTGCTGTAATGTAAGGGCGTAAATTAGAGTCCGTATTGAAATAATATTGACCATCAACACTAAAGGTTTCATAAGCGCTATATTGCTCGATGACTTCTTTTAATAGCTTAGAAGAAGAATAATTTAAACGCGTTGAAAAGCGTTTTGAGAAGTATAAACCTAAGGATATCTGCGCATATTTGTTATTTAACTGGCCTCGTTTTCGGTCAAAGTTTAGATAACCAGTCCCAACACTTAAACCAATAATGCCTACATCAACAGGGTCTTTTGCATTGGCAAATGAGTAACGCTCACCTAGCTTACGTTTACCGCTGATACCCGGTTGCGCTAAGCTATTGTCATCACCAAACAAGTAATTTATTTCAAACATGACTTGTTTGTCCGTTTGTAAACCGCCGGGCGTACTTTGCTCTGATATTTTGACATAACCTGTTCCGGCTTTGATTAAGTCTCTACCAAATAAGCGATTTACATTTCGACCTAAAGAGTCAACGGGATCTAATAAAAATAAAGCGGTATTACCTAAGTATTCACTGCCCCAAACGGTGCCGCCGCCAGCCCAAATCTCGCGCTCTGTATTAAAAGCCCACTCACCGTAAACCCATCCTAATACTGGCGTTACCACTAAATCTTGCATTGAAGGCGTTTCTGCAAACGCTTCAACACCATATTCCCAAAATACCGTAGACATTAATGCTGAGTATAAAAATGAATCCCACTGTCTATAGCCTGATTTACGTGCAGACTGGTAATAAACGCCGCCAAAATAAGGGTGCATAACATAATTTAAAATAGCATCATCACGGTCCCATACTGGGCCTTCTTTAACATTCTCTAGCCACTTTTCACCGATGCTTTGGTCGTTATCACTATCCCAATTTGTCACTGATTCAGGTAATGCGGCTAATACGCCGACTACGCCTAATCCATAATAAAAGATAGAAGTAGTTTGTGACCAAAGTCGCTCTCCATCTTCACCATGTTGTGGAGAAAATAAAGACACTTGATATGGGTTATCGTAAAAATCCTGTTCAACCTCAAACTGTTCCCAAGCAGAGTTAGTAAAAGCAGGTTGATAATCCGTTGGTTGATTATTGTGTATTGATATCGCGCTCAACTGTTGCTTCGCTTCTGAGTTTTGATCCAGGCTTCTTTCTAAGTGAGTTGTTAGGGTTTTATCTAAGGAAGAGCCTGAGTATTGTGGCACAGGTTGTAGATGATTTCTTTCAGCTAAAGGTAGTTTGCTTGAATGAAAGTCAATGTTGGGTAATGGCTGCACAGGGGGGAGCTTGCCCAGTGCCAAGGTGCTTGTATCATTAGTGTTATTTCTTGTCTCCTTTACATCACTATCTGAAGCGTTGAGATTGGGGCTTATGATTAAAAGTGGCAAAATAGAGAATGCTAAACAGCATGAAGGTTTAGTGAATATCATTGAAAATCCTTATCGATAAATTAGTTTCTATAAATAACCCTCTAGAGCAAAAACAAATGTTGTATATTAAGTGAATTCCATTCAATAAGTGACCGTAAGCAGGTCGATACTAATGTTAAAGTTGATAGTCATTATCAATTTTTTTAAGTTTTCTGTAATATTTATTCAGAATGCTTGTCCTATTGATATTAATAATATTGTACACCAAAACGGTATTATTCATGACAGTGATTAATTTCCCGCTAGTTCTATTAATAATATACAAGTAATAACATAAGGTGAATTATATGACGGCAGCACGCCAGTCCATTTTCTATATCGATTTCTTACGTTTCATTGCCGCGATCGCGGTTATTATGATCCATGTGCTTGGTCCTTTTCGTTATTTATACGGGGAAATTCCTGACAGCGATTGGTTAGCCGCCGCTGGACTTAATAGTATTACACGCTGGGCTGTTCCCGTGTTTATGATGATCAGTGGGGCACTGCTGTTATCTTCAAAAGCGCTATCCCCAAAAAAACTATCATCAAAAGCATTATCACAAGACCCATCACGATCAAAATCATTGCCGCAAGAAGCATCACAAGAATCTTTCAAATGGGGGCCTTACCTGATTAAGCGTGTCAGTAAAGTTGTTGTACCATTTATTGGGTGGACGATAATCTTTGCTCTAGTCAGCGGTTATATGGTTGACGGTGTTTTTACTGGGCAATGGTCGAGTAATATTACAATGGATACATTAGGAAGCTCATTAACAGAGCCTGTCTGGTACCACCTTTGGTTTTTTTACGACTTTATTCCACTGTATTTTGTGATCCCATTTTTATTACCTTTACTTAAACAAGCCTCGGCTGATCATATTAAATTAGCCTTATCATGCTGGGCTATTTTATTTTTAATGCATTGGTTAAAAATAGGGGACTTTTTACAGCAAAATCTTGTGTTATATAGTGGCTACCTTGTTTTAGGTTGGTATCTGTTTAATAGGGATAATCGTGAACACTTAAAATATTGGATAGCAGCCGGTAGTTTTATGCTTTTGCTCAACTTTTTTGGTTCTTGGTATGTTGCTACGGAAAAACAAGCGTACAGTTCATTATTCATGGGGTATAAAACACTTAATACTGCCATTATCGGAGGCATGTTATTTGTATTAGCACAAACTTATACGCATAAAATACAAGGGCGTTTACGCGCTTTAGTGACCCTTATTTCAACGTATAGTTTGGGCATTTACTTAGTTCACCCTTTAATATTGATCCCTATACGTGATTTAAATAATGGGTTTTATCAAGTGTTTCAAAGTAACTGGATAGCGATCCCAATACTTACTTTCTTGACCTTAGTTGGGTCATTATTATTAACTATGTTGTTAGTTAAGTTGCCATTTATTAGACGCTTAGTACCGTAATATTGCCGTAATCAAAAGCAGCGATTTTTCACCTGTTGATAAATCGCTGTATTGTCCTTCTTATACTACAATAAATACCTAAATAGAGAGGTGGGGGATACTTAAATTAATTTATTAACCTTACCTGTTAGTAAGTGATTAATTTTCCAGTCTTAACTCGAATAAGGGTTGCCGTTTTATGAAAAAAAGTTACCCCACATGGACAGTGTTCAGTACCCGTTGTTTATTATCTTTCCCTCTTTTTGTATTTGCAAACATGGCACAGGCGGAATTTTTAGGGGAAAACAGTCGTGTATCCATTGATATTTCTTCTCGTGTTAGCAGTAACCTAGATACTCAAAATCATGCTTTCATGCATGTGTTAGGAATTGATATACATAAAGTATTTAGTAGTGAAACAGGAGATATCGGCACATTAATACTGCAACCTTATATTGTAAAATTAAATAATGTTAAAAAACCTCATTTTATTTTTGATGATGGTAACGATACTAAGCTCACATGGCGTATCGCAAACTTTAATTATACGGCTTTAAATCAAGGCAAGTTTAATATTAGATTAGGGCATTTTGAAGTACCTTTTGGGCTAGAATACCAACTAGATACTAACGGTACATTACATCAATTAACTACTGAGCAGCGAGGCATAAAAACGGATTGGGGGCTTTCTTTGAATGGTATCATGCCCAGTTTTGAATATGAGGTTGCACTAACGCAAGGTTCAGGTGCTGAAATTAGTAATAATAGTGACTCGCACCTATTTTCTGGTCGAATTGGAACGCTCAGTACTAAAAATATAGTAACAGGCTTCTCATGGTTAAGCGGTGATATTTTAGCGGCTAATGGTGTTATTGAGCAGAAAAAAGTGGCCTTAGATCTTTCCTATTATTATTACCAATGGCGGTTTATAGCGGAATCTTCTATTGGTAAAAGAGCTGGAAATAATACTGCTAATGGTTTTGCTGAAGTGATGTGGCGTACTCCCAAAGAAAACCTCTCTGTTTATACTCAGCTGCGTTATCAACGCGCAGAAATAGATCATAACGTGAGTAGTGAAAGCAGTTCTACAAGTAATTGGGTAGCGGGTGTGCAGTGGATGAGTGACCATGGTTTCGATGTTAGCGCACAATATAAACATAAATTAAAAGAAGCAAAAAACCAAAATATTGAACCGATTTTAAGTGTGCAGCTAAGGTATAGAATGTAGCGTCATATGGCTTTAACGGTTAAAAGGTCAAATAATAATATATGAAACGATGAACATTAAACGGCAATACACTAAACAATAAAATCCTAAACAATAAAATCTTTAAAAAAAATTAAATGATAAGGCATTAACCCAAATAATATGAAACAGCGTAAACTTTTTACATTACTCGTCCTGATGGCGACACAGGTCTTAATGAACTCTCCTGCTTATGCAGCTTTTTGTTCCTTAAGAGACCCTGTGTCAGCAATGCAAATACTCTATAAGGATGGATACCAATATCGTTCCATTGTTGCGACGGTTACTGAGCAAGATAGAGTAGCGGTTAAAGACAAGTTACCTTTTACAATCCATCAAAGTGAAGTTAACAAGCATACTTTATACGTGCTTTATAAGGATCGTAAGGCTGCTGGTTTCTTACAAGCACGTTCAGAATGGGCTAAATGGGGTTTAGTAGAAATTGCCTGGGCTATCAACTTAGATAGGAGTTTAAAAGGTTTCTATTTTCAACGTTGCCGAAGCCCCGAATGTAACGATAGCGTCGTACAAGATATCAACAAGCAACTTCATAATAAAAATTTTGCGCAATTAAAGTCCTTACTGACGCTTGATGGAGAAGCACTTTCTGAAGTGGGAAAAAATACATTTTCTACTTATCCAACATTAGCGTTGCTAGTCTTACGGTCTGCATTAAAAACCTTAGCAATTACTGATATCAGTTGGGCAAAATATATAACAAAGATAGAAAGTGACAATTAATGGCAGTAACTGTTATAGACAGTAATTTTTAATGAAATGAAAGTAATAATTATTAAAAGTAGTCATCGGTGAATAGCGCACTAACTGAATTTATACGTTAATTAAAGGTATGTAATGAGAATAAGAAGTTATTTGGCGATCCTTGTTTTTTCCTGCTTGATTGGTGCTTATGCGCTAGAACAAGTATTGGGTTTTCATTTCAATCAGGTTCAAATATTAGCGAGTAAACATACACAAAGCCTTTTACGAGCGAAAGATTTTGAGCGCATAGAAAATAGCATTTCACAATTTTTAATCTCTGCAGATTTAGTGATTGCATCGGGTAATACATACCTCATAATGGGCGCTATAAATATAGGAAAGAACATCAGCAGAAATTTGGTCGTTGTGCAAAACCAAAGCCTGCCTCCTTTAATGAATGATGAAATTGAAAAAACTATCATTAATATTAAAAAAATTAATGCCCACCTCGATACTGTAGCGGAAATACCAGATAAAGAATTAATCTTACACTTACGTAAATTATTGCCAGATTATGATGCTGTTAGTTTATCTTTAGTAGAAAGTATTCGTTTTTTAATTACTGAATGCAATAATATGATTGAGCAAGACGCGTTATCTTTAGCCGAAGAAAAGCATTTTATCGCCGCTGCAGCTTGGATTGCACGTGTTTTTTTACTGCTATTAATTATTGCCGCTTGGTGGTGGGCAAATAGGAAAATTTGTAATCCGTTAAACACGCTAATTGCTTCTTCACACAATGCACTAGCTGGTAATGACTTTAAAGTTAGCGATGATGCGCCTACCGAGATCACTGAATTAAGTCATGATTTTAAACTATTAACAGAAACGCTATTTCATCAAGCGTCTCATGATCCATTGACTGAACTTTATAACCGTCGTGCGTTTGAGCGTGATCTAAATGCGGCTATTGAGCATAAAAAGAGACCTTCAAGGATAAATGAAGATAATCGGTTTTTATGTTTTATCGATCTAGATTATTTTAAAACAATTAATGATACCTGTGGCCATTCGATAGGTGATCAAGTCTTAGTTGATGTGGCTCGTATATTAAAACAAAAAGTGCGCAACTACGATACTGTGGCGAGATTAGGTGGTGATGAGTTTGCTATTTTGATCAATCGCTGCCCTGTAGATAAAGCACTTGAAATTGCTGAACAGATTAAACAAAGCATTAACCAGTTAACGTATCACTGGCAAGGTGAAAATTTTCAATTAAGTGCCAGCATTGGTATTGCTCCTCAAACCAATGAATCTAGTGCTACTGATTTATTAAACTCGGCAGACATCGCCTGTGGTTTAGCGAAAAATGCGGGAAGGAATTCAGTCTATTTATACGATACTTGCGATCAAGTTTTCGCAGATAATAAACAGCCATTATTGTCAGTACACCACTTAAATAATGCATTAAATAACAATTTATTTGTATTATACAAACAAGATATTGTGCCGCTACAGCAACAAAAAGTAGGCAGGGTCTTTGAAATATTATTAAGAATGTTAGACAACGATGGAAAATTGTTGAGTCCTGCTTGTTTTTTACCCGTTGCTGAGCGTTATCAGCTCACCGGTAAAATAGATCGTTGGGTGATTAATGCCGTATGCGACCATTTTATGGCACGTACTGAAGAACTTAAATCGATTAAAACAATTGCGATTAACTTATCTGGACACTCTTTAACTGATAATGAGTTAGAAACCTTTATTATTAATAAACTGACACAGAGCCAAATACCCGCTAATAAAATTTGTTTTGAAATCACTGAGACGGCTGCTATTAAAAATATCAATCGTGCTCGATTATTTATGAATAACATTAAAGCGTTAGGTTGTCAGTTTTCCCTTGATGACTTTGGTAGTGGTCATTCTTCCTATGCTTATATCAAACAATTACCGACGGATAAGATTAAAATAGACGGTGCAATTGTGGCGAATATGCTCACCAATCCAATAGATTTTACCGCTGTTAAATCGATTTGCGAGATAGGCAAAGCAGCCAAACAAGAAGTTATTGCAGAGTTTGTTGAAGATTTTAGGTTAGTTGAAGCATTAACCGCATTAGGTGTTGATTATGCACAGGGTTACTATTTTGCTAGGCCAGAACCTTTAGTCGTTGTTTAAATAGTATTCCATAAAAGTGGATGCGTTAATTGGATGCTTTGACTATTGGATAAGCACCAATACCTTTGTAAATCTGAGTGTTTAAGGGGAGCAGACTGTTAAAAGGTCACACTGCACAGTGTGACCTTTTTTTATAGGCAGGACTAAAGAGTATTAAGCTGACTTAGGCCTTGTCTGCGTTTCTTTTTCACCGGTATCCTGTATTTTTTCGTCATCGGATTCTGATCGAATAGCCTCTTCTTGCTCTGCTTTTTGCGCTTCCTCAATTGCAGCTTGCTCCTTGCGTCGTGCTTTTTCAAGGGCACGTTGTTCTGCCTCTTCTGCTTCACGGATCGCACGTTCTTCTGCACGCGCTTCGGCTTCTGCTTTTGCTATTGCTTTAGCCTGCGCTTTGGCTTCACGTTCTGCTTCTTCATCTACAGCACGTTGAATAATTGCTAGATCTTGCGCTTCTTGCGGCAATAAACTAATCAACTCAATACCTACAGGATAATCAGCATCTTTTTCATTAGAAACAATCTTAATTTCACCATCTTTAGTTAAGTACACTAATGGCATAGCCGAGTCGCCGTAACGTCTTTTAAAGCGCTCAAAGGTAAAGTTCTCAGTGATGTTAGTCACTTTTAGAATACCGCCTCTGGCCATGATGCTGGCAATCTTAGCGTAGGAAATATTTTCTCCAAATAAGCTCAATCGTTTTAGATATGACTCCGATAATTGATGGCGTGCGCTGGCACTGTCAGCATTGTTCAAACCATAAACTTTCTCTGAGCCAAGTAAATCTTGGAAGTGAAAGGAAACTAATGGGTTTAATTGACGGTAAGGAGACATCACTAAGACACGACCTATGCCGCTTAAATCCATATAGTTGGTCGCATGCTCGGAAGCTGGGTTACCAAAATAAACGGGAATATTTTCCATACGAGCTTTACGAATGCTATCCCAGTTATTGTCTGCTAATAGCACTTTTACATTTTTAGAGATTAAAATAGTTGCAAGTTCGCGTGAGAACTTAGAGGCGCCGAACATCAGTAAACCTTCATTCGCGCCTTGTTTTACCCCTAAAAATTTTGCCCACGGGCCGGCGGTTAAACTTTGAATAACCACGGTGCCGATAATAATTAAAAATACCAGCGGCACAATAGAGCTTGCACCTTCAAGGCCAACGGTCTCTAATTTAATCGCAAATAACGATGAAATAGCAGCGGCAACAATACCACGTGGTGCAACCCAACTGAGAAACCATTTATCCTTTGAGGATACATTAGTACCAAGGCCAGAGATCCAAATACTGAGTGGACGAGCGACAAACATCACCACCATCAGCACGCCTAATCCACCAAAGCCTAGGTCTAACATGGCACTAGAATCAAGTCGTGCAGCAAGCAGAATAAACAGTGCAGAAATTAACAGTACGGTTAATGTTTCTTTAAACTCTAAAATATCAGCAATATCAACGCCACGCATGTTTGCTAACCAAATACCCATTACAGTCACGGTTAATAACCCAGACTCTTCTTGGTAGATATTAGAGCCTACAAAAACGCCTAGCATAATGGTTAATACCGCAGTATTACGTAAATAATGTGGGAATAAGTTCTTACGAATCGATAACCCAGTTAAATAACCAGCTGCAGCCCCTAAACCAAAGCCCAGTAATAATGTATATCCCAATGCAGATAAAACATGTGAGGTAGGATCGGCCGTTACTGCAATATATTCAAAGACTAAAACTGCGAGCAGCGCGCCGATAGGGTCGATCACAATGCCTTCCCAACGTAAAATACTGGCTAGATTAGATTTTGGTTGCACGGTACGCAACATAGGGACAATAACCGTTGGCCCTGTCACAACGACTAGGGCGCCAAACAACATCGCAATGGACCAGTCAAAGCCTAAAATATAATGAGCCGCTGGTGCTATACAGGCCCAAGTGATAAAAGCGCCAATGGTGACTAAATGCGTGACCATTCGACCATGCTCTTTAATCTCTTTAAAGTTAAGTGTGAGTGCGCCTTCAAAAAGAATAACGGCAACACCTAATGAGATAATCGGGAATAATAAATCGCCAAAAATAGCATCGGGATCCAATATGCCAAGTGCGGGCCCTAATAATAAACCACATAATAATAGTGGGAGAATTGCAGGTAAACGTAATTTCCACCCTATCCATTGACACAAAAGTGACAGTACACCGATCAGTGCAAGCATGCCTGTGATGTGTTCAACCATATTTATTTCCTTTTTTTTCAAACCATTGCAAATTAATTATCTACCCTGCAATGGGGGTCACGATGATTCGTGAGCAATTTATACGTTTGGTAACTTGATATGTACCATTTTGTTCATTAAATATTATTTACAGGCTGACAAAATAATGAAAAATATTGCCTATAAATCTGTACTTTCATTGCATTCTAAAACGCTTTTATTAAGTAAATAAGCACAGCGTTATGCACTAATTATTAATCTAATTAGCAAAAATAATCAGTTATTAAATGGGAGTGTTTTTTTACTTATCTTTAAAAGTGATGTTGATGTTTAATCCAACACTTATTAATAAAAGCCTACTATTTTTTCTATCTATTACTTTTTCTATTAACTTTAAATTGCCGCTATCTCGTTATGTCTCGCTAGCGAAGTACACCTAGTTAAGTAACTGTAGCCAGATAAGGCTAGCTAATATCTGTTAATAAGCATCATTATTTTTACAAAAAGCATTGTTTTTTTGTCATTAAATTTTGCTCTATAACATACTAATTCGCGTATTGGAGCAAGTGTTTTTTTGATCTTAATCACGTTTTATCAAGGCTGTTAAATAAAACATTAATCTTATCAGGTAATTAGTTCCTTCTTCTTTGTTGGTATTTTATCCCTTTATGGTGATGTTTTATTTAAAAACAAGTATTCAAAAAACAAGTTGTGTTCAGCAGGGGGAGGAGTTTATAGCAAACCATTAAGCAAATGACTAGAACCTATTTGTTTGCATCGTACTGTGTGTCTTGCGGAGTTAGTCACTAGGGCTGTGTTGATTGGGTAGATTAATCTTTCAAGTGAGACTGCAAGTTGATTAACATTTGTGCGGTAGCACCCCAGATTAAATGGTTTTGATAAGCACAACAATAAGTAAAATGGCGTTGTTTATTAGCGACTAAATATTGTTTAGAAAAGTTATTACTGTCTAATACAAATGCAAAGGGGACTTCAAAGCAGGCTTTAACCTCAGAGCGGTCAATAATCACTTGCTCTTCGCTATTTACAAAACCAATGAAGGGCGTGACGTGGTAGCCGCTGTTAGTAGTTAACGAAGGTAAGCTACCAACTAACTGTATATTCTCCTGCTCAATGCCTATCTCTTCCTGTGTTTCTCTTAATGCGGTGATAGCGAGCGAATCATCACTTAATTCATATCTGCCTCCGGGAAAGCTTACTTGCCCAGGGTGGTGTCTAAGGTGCAAGGCCCGTTGTGTGAAAATCATATGTAAGCCATTGTCTCTTTGTATCAATGGCATTAATACTGCTGCTTTTTTTAATGGCTGCTGGGCTTTATTAAGAGATTGTAAGTGATGGGAAACAGGCGCACTGAAATTAGCTTGTTGTAAGATAAAACGATTAAGAAAACATTGTTTATTCACTTGACTTTAAAATTTCCTTTGATTTCAATCATTATATTCTCCTTTGAATAATCAATATCAATAAGCTTTTTTTTATATAAAATAATAAAAAAGGCTGAATAAATCAGCCTTTACATTTTTGTTTTTTAGTAAATGCCTCTGCAAGACAAAGTTTCATCATTATTAGAATCATAAGGAATCAATAAACCATATTTTTCTTCATCAAATCCCCACGAGTTTTGAAACTGAACTGGACTATAAACAGAACAATCAAAGCCACCTAGTTCATTTTTAAATTCATAAAGGCTTGTAACATAACCGACACTTTCATTAAAGGCATTCTCAAACTTTTTATAGTAAGTAAATCCACCACTATCATCATCAGTGTAATTTTCTCTAATAGACAATAAAAGCTCACTAACATTACCTAACAGGTATTTGCTTTCAAATTCTCTGTAAGCATACCCATACTCAGGGTATAAGCTACGACCATCTTCTTCCATATCGTTAATTACATTGGTTACATTGATTACACTTCCTTCTTTAATCGATTGATTCGCAATAGAAGATGCCATTCCCTCAGAAAACCATCTTTCTAAGTCAATGTTATCACCAGTTAAAACTGATTGTAAGTGATGAACAAGCTCATGCTTAATAACTTGTTGACTATCATTTCTACCTGCTGATGTGTTTGAACCAAAAATAATACCGTCCAAATTCCCTTCACCCCATGAACCATTGCTTCTATTTGGATCAATACAAACAACAATCTTTTCAGGATGGTACTCGTACTCATACTCACTCTCAATATATTCGTCTGCTAGCTTGGCAGTCTTTTGGCTGTTACTTAAAAGAACAGTGCGAAGTACACTTGAAAGAATGTAAATCTCTCCTGTATCTTCATCATACCTATCGGTCACAGCAAGGTATATTAACTTATTGGCTTCCTCATCACTCATTAGTTCACTATAGTATGATAAAAGAAGTTCATACACAGAACCATGGTTATCTTTCATTTGCTTAAGAGCATACTCTTGTCTTTTTTTATTGTAATCTTCTTCGTCTACTTCCAAATCAGGGTCATCATAAGACAAAGAATCAATCTCGTTTGAAATAATATAATTAAGATAACTTAAGTCTTTTGGACTTAAAGAACCTTTATATTCAAGGTAATCATAAGCTGATAAATTAAGCTTCTCCAAAACTTCTGAAATCTTGTCTTCAACAACTGTTGCCGCATACTTGTAGTCATTTTCAGGTACATTACCTGAAGCAAACACGATTGTACCAACTTCTCCACTATCAGTGTAAGATTCAAAGTATTTGTCTGAACCTTTAGTACAAGAATTTAGACCAGAATTAAATGATGTATTATCAATATAACGACTTAAGTTAATGTTGTTCTCAGTCATGCTTTTAAATTCACCATTAACATAACTTGTAATAGCTTTGTCAGATTCTCCTCCACCGCTACTTCCATTTTTACTATCGCCGCCACCGCCACCACAAGCAGTCAATGAAAGTGCAATAATTGATGACAACATAATCTTTGATTTTTTCATTTTAAATACTCGCTTAATAATTGATTCTCTGGGCTTTCTGACGATGAATATAGCAAAGTTAATGAAATTTATACATATAAAAACACCTATTTTTAGGTATTTAATTGATTATTGGAAAGCTGAAGAAGCAAAAGTATCTAAATTAAGTGAGATTGTATTTAAACACAATGTTAATACTAGAACGATTATTGAGTTAGGTTGGTGCTACAGTGTTTTAAAAATAGCACCTTGAAAGCAGATGTTTAAAATAGACCTGACAAAATAAGTTATTAATGATCAGTTAGTTGATTAACTACCTACTTACCAAGCTAGTTTAGTGGTTTAACGGCTTTTTTAGCAATTAATAAAGCACGTTTCGGCGCTGGGTGACCTTCTACTGTTTTAGTCGTATCGTCTGGATCTAAGTAATCTTCTAAAGATTCATTTTTCATCCATGCTGTACTGCGTTGTTCACCGGTTAAGGTATCGTTAATATCCACAATACGTACATCTTCAAAACCACATTTTTCGACCCATAACTTTAATGCTTTGGCGCTAGGTAAGAACCAAATATTACGCATTTTAGCGTAGCGGTCAAATGGCACTAATACATCATTCTCATCACCTTCAATCACTAAAGTTTCAAGCACCAATTCACCACCTTCAACGAGTTGATCTTGGAGTTGCGTTATATGGTCCATAGGGGATTTACGGTGATACAAAACACCCATTGAAAATACCGTATCAAAGGCTTCCAACTTAGGTAACTCTTGAATACCTAAAGGCAATAAATGCACATGTTGGTCTTTATTCGCAAAATGACGCACCGCTTCAAATTGGCATAAAAACAATTCACTTGGGTCAATGCCGACAACAAATTCAGCACCTTCACCGCGCATACGCCACATATGGTAACCACTGCCACAACCAACATCTAAAACATAACGATATTTTAATGGGCTAATATGCGGTAGCACACGATCCCATTTCCAATCACTTCGCCACTCAGTATCGATATGTACGCCATGAATATGAAAAGGGCCTTTGCGCCATGGATGAAACTTCTGTAATAAGTTCTCTAATTTTTTAGTTTCACCGGCCGATAATTCAGACCCATCACCAATACGTACTTCATCTTTGAGTTCGATAGCCTCACTTTTAATGTTTGGAAATTTATTTAATACGCGTATCCAACTGGCTAATGTGCCATGTACATGGATATTTTCCCATTCATGTAATTGCGCAGGTAATGTACGTAACCAATGGTTTAAACGGTTTTTAGCGATAATGCTGTAGAAGTTACTAAAGTCGATCATGTCATGCCTTGTCTGGTAATGTGTTTTATAGCTTTTTATTCTGTTACTTTTTAAAATTAAACCTTTAATCTTTAATGCTGATGATGGAGCCAAAATTAAAACATTGATACCAAAGGTTATTATGCTTAAAGCCCGCTGCTGTTAAACGTTGATAATGTTGTTCAACGGTATCTGAAATTAACACGTTATCTAATGATGAGCGTTTTTGGCTTATTTCTAGTTCGCTATAACCTTGGCTGCGTTTAAAGTCTAAATGTAAATCAATTAATAGCTGGTGGCTTTTAGCATCTTCAAAAATAAACTTCTCTGATAGGATCAAAACTCCACCGGGTAATAAACCTTCATAAATACTGGTTAATAAAGATAAGCGTTTTTCGGGCGTTAAAAACTGTAATGTAAAGTTAAGTACAACTACCGAAGCATTTTCAATCTTGATATTACAAATATCATCCTGCAACACGGTCACCGGAATATCGGATTTATAGGCATGAATATGTTGCTGACAAGATTCCACCATCGCCAATGAGTTATCAACTGAAATGATTCTACAGCCATTTTTATCGCTCAGGCCACGTCGCATCGATAAAGTGGCTGCGCCTAATGAACACCCTAAGTCATATAGGTTGGAATTATCGATGGCACAACGTTGAGTGATCATCGCAATACTATTAATAATGTTTTCATAACCCGGCACCGAGCGTTTGATCATGTCAGGGAATACTTGTACCACCTGTTGATCAAAACTAAAACTCTCTACTTTATCTAAGGGTTTGCTGAAAATATTGTCGGTTTGGCTCATAAGGGGACCTAATTATTTAAGGTTTAATAATGTGACTCATTGAGTATTGCTGCGCATTTTACTTAAATTGTGTTGCAGGGTCATTTTTTTATTTAAGCATATGACTCTCAGTGGTTTTCTTTTATAATAGCGGCAATTATTTTGTAACGTATTTAAAACAGGAATCGATAATGCGCACTATGTATTGTGGTGAAGTGACCGAGGAAAACATTGGTCAAGAAGTTGAGTTAGTAGGTTGGGTAAACAAGCAGCGCGATTTAGGTGGTGTAACATTCCTAGATATTCGTGACCGTGAAGGTATTGTACAAGTTTTCTTTGATGGTGATACACCAGAAGCAACGGCAATCGCTGCTACTGCACGTAATGAATTTTGTGTACAAATGAAAGGCCAGGTGCGTGCTCGTCCTGAAGGTCAAATAAATAAAGACATGACAACGGGTGGCATTGAAATTCGTGGTCTTGAACTAGAAATATTAAATCGCTCTGAGCCATCTCCACTTGATAGCAATCAAAAGAACTCTGAAGAACAACGTTTACGTTACCGTTATTTAGATTTACGTCGCCCTGAAATGGCTGAGCGTATGGTATTCCGTTCTAAAGTAAGTAGCTTTGTGCGTCGTTTCTTAGATGATAATGGTTTCTTAGATGTTGAAACACCTATTCTAACTAAAGCAACACCAGAAGGTGCGCGTGACTATTTAGTACCAAGCCGTACACATAAAGGTCAATTTTTTGCATTACCACAATCTCCTCAGTTATTTAAACAACTGTTAATGATGTCTGGTATGGATAAATACTACCAAATCGTTAAATGTTTCCGTGATGAAGATTTACGTGCTGACCGTCAGCCTGAATTTACACAAATAGATATCGAAACTTCTTTCATGACTGGCGATCAAGTGATGGCTAAAACGGAAGAGATGATCGTTAAGCTTTTTGAAAAAATGCTAGATGTTGATTTAGGCGCATTCCCTAAAATGACCTATGCAGAAGCAATGCGTCGTTTTGGTAGTGATAAACCAGATCTACGTATCGATTTTGAATTAGTTGATGTTGCAGATTTATTAAAAGACGTTGAATTCAACGTATTCTCAGGTCCAGCTAATGATGCCGATAGCCGAGTAGCTGTTATCTGTGTACCTGGCGGCGCAAAACTGTCTCGTAAAAATATCGACGAATACGGTAAATTTGTGACTATCTACGGTGCTAAAGGGTTAGCATGGATGAAAGTCAACGAAGCGGCGAAAGGGCTTGAAGGTGTTCAATCACCAATCGCTAAATTCTTAAACGAAGAAATCGTCGCAGAGTTACTTAAACGTACTAACGCACAAGATGGCGATATCATTATGTTTGGCGCAGACAAAGCAAACATTGTGGCTGAAGCAATTGGTGCATTACGTCTTAAAGTAGCTGAAGATCTTGGTTTAATTAAAGATGAGTGGAAACCACTTTGGGTTATCGAATTCCCAATGTTTGAACCACTTGAAGACGGTGCATTAACACCATTACATCACCCATTCACTGCTCCAATGAATATGACGGCAGAAGAATTAGAAGCAAGTCCAGTAGGCGCAATTTCTAATGCTTATGACATGGTATTAAATGGTTGTGAGTTAGGCGGTGGTTCTGTTCGTATTCACAAACAAGATATGCAAGCAGCTATCTTCCGTATCCTAAATATCTCTGATGAAGAAGCACAGGATAAATTTGGTTTCCTATTAGAGGCATTACAATTTGGTGCTCCACCACATGCAGGTTTAGCATTTGGTTTAGACCGTTTAGTAATGTTAATGACAGGTACTAGCTCAATTCGTGAAGTGATTGCATTCCCGAAAACTGCTTCTGCTGCATGTCCATTAACCAATGCACCGGGTTTTGCTAATCCAGCAGCGCTTGCAGAGTTGAATATTGCTGTTGTTAAAGAAGCTAAAGTTGAGAAAGAAGAATCTAAAGAAGGTTAATCTTCTTTGATTTAGTTTTCTCTTTATAGAAAGGGAGGTGATGTTGCTAGTGATAGTGATGTTATCTCCTTTTTTTATGTTTTTTTGGGGATGGGGGGGTGTTGGTTCGTCTGCGCTCATCCGGGCTATTTGATGTTTATTCGCAGTGGTTTCGCCCTGTCGGCGACTTTACTTTCTTTTGGTTAGAAGATACCTATACCTACAAAGAACTCAAAGAAACAGGTGGATTAACTTACATCATTCTTTGTAAGCTAATGCAGGGAAAAGAAAACGTGTTTTATCAAATATTTATTTCGGTCGATAGATTATTATTTTTGTGAGGGCCTCTGAGTTTTTACAAGTGAAATTTAATCCTTATTCAGGGGCAGAACTATAGCTGTAATGGAAATACATTCATGAAGTCTAAATATTGGATGTACAGATTGTGTGTATATCCAATATTTTTACAAAATTAAGTGTGGGATTAATCAGCAAGCATGTTGGAACCAACAATATTACATATTGTATCAAAAGCTTCGCTATTATTTTTAATAACAGCTCTTACAATATTTTGCTCTTCTTCTGATAGATTTTTTCGCCATTTATCTGCAGAAGCCTTATTGAGTTGTTCAGGTAATGCTTCTAATTCAGGTGCTTCATATCCAGAAAAAGTAAGTATTTTGCTAACAACACCCTTGGTATCATCCACTAAATCATTATAAGCAATAGTCATCCAACGTGAGCTTTCTAATTCTTTAAGTTGATTTATTGCATTTAAATTAAGAGTTATCCAGGATTCTGGAATTCTGTGAAACCCATCGCCTGGGTAATAGCGGGTTTTATCTGGGTGTGATTTTGAAAATTCACTAAATTTCTGATGGCTAAATACTTTTCCTGGCTCTTTTAATGATTTGTTTTTTAAATTAACAATTACTTTTTTTACCATTGACTTCACTTTAACTAAAATACTAGGCTCTGTTATCTGATTTTCTTTGTGGTCACATTGAATATAACTCCAACATGGAAGATTAGTATCTGGCCAATAATGGACAAAAGGCAGAGAGTCTTCATCACCTTTATATGCATGATTAAATCCTACTTTTTCACTAGCAACTACACCCATAATATCACGTACTATTAAAATAAATTTTGCATCAGGTAAGGTGTTTGCAACATAACTAATTTTATTCAATAAATGAGGGTTTTTTGTGATTATACCTCCTTGTGCATGGCGTAAAGATACATAGTTTTGAATTTCTTTTTTGGAGGCCGTATTTATATCATCTTTCGTCGCGCATTCACAAAGACTTCCTGTTCTTCGAGACCCGATTGTTAAACCAAAAGCTTGCCAAAAATTACGACATTCAAAATCATCGTCAGAAGTTAAATCTATAGCTTCTGGACATGCTTTCATAACCATATCATGAGATATTGTAGTTCCTGAACGAGTAATGCCGATAATAAATAGTGGTGACTTTTTACTTTCCATATAAATATAAAACCTCTTTTTCATGCAAATATCAAAATAGAATAAATTTATAATTTAACTTAATATAAACGTCGTTTTATTCAAATTATACCTGATTAAAAATTCGTAATGGAATAATAACAATAAAATCAATTAATATTTATTTGTAACCACTCATAGGGAGCAAATATATTAGAGGTAGTACCATTTAGTTATAGGAATAATACGATAGAGCTGCTGACTCCCTGCATTTTACCCCTGATAAGCAACTTCGTAAGGCTCCCTGTGTAGTGGTACAGTGATTTTGGCCACCTAGTTAGAGGTGATATTATTCACCTCACTCATTAAATAGGTGACAAAATGAAGAGAGCAGGCAAGCGTAATTTCACTCCAGAGTTTCGATTATAATCATCTCAATTAGTTGTTGATCAAGGTTACTCAGTAAAAGAAGCTGCAACCGCAATGAATGTTGGTAAGTCCACCATGGATAAGTGGGTTCGCCAACTCAAAGAAGAGCGTAAAGGTGTGGCCCCTAAAGCCACGCCAATGATACCTGATCAGCTTAAAATTAGAGAGTTAGAAAAGAAAATAGCGCGTATTGAAGAAGAGAAAACCATATTAAAAAAGGCTACCGCTCTCTTAATGTCAGACTCCCTGAACAGTATTCGTTAGTTAAGAAGTTACGAGAGAGCCACTCAGTCAAGCTACTATGTAACGTGTTTTCAGTGCATCGTAGTAGTTATAAATATTGGATTAATCGAGATCGGAAGATATCACCAGAAACCGTAAAGTTGCATAGTGAAGTTCGTTCAATACATAAGCTCAGTAATGGTTCAGCAGGTGCTAGAACGATTGCTAGTATTGCAACAAACAATGGGCTTGAGTTAACCCGTTATCGTGCAAGTAGACTGATGAAGCAGCTTAGTTTAGTTAGTTGTCAACTTGGTAAGCATTCATATAAAAAGTCTACTGCTGAGCATATCTGTATTCCAAATACATTAGCAGGGAGTTTAATGTACTTGGACCTAACCAAGTTTGGTGTAGTGATGTAACTTACATTTGGACTGGAAAACGTTAGTCATATTTAGCCGTTGTACTTGATCTATTTTCAAGAAAACCGATTGGCTGGTCTATTTCATCTTCTCCTAATACAGAACTAACTGGTAACGCTTTAAAAATGGCATTTGAATTACGTGGTCAACCTAAGGGCATCATGTTTCATTCCGATCAAGGCTGTCATTATACAAGCAGAAAGTACCGCCAATTGTTGCGGCGTTTCAAGATCCAGCAGAGCATGAGTTGTAGAGGGAACTGCTGGGATAACGCACCAATGGAGCGTTTCTTTAGAAGCTTAAAGACAGAATGGGCACCTAAAATAGGTTACTCAAATATCGATGATGCTAAGCATGCGATAACCGATTACATTGTTGGGTATTACAGTCAAACCAGGCCTCATCAACATAACGGTAGAATAAGTCCAAATAGAGCAGAAGAGTTATATTGGAATGACTACAAATCCGTGGCCAGATTTACTTGACCACTACACTGTGCCAGACTCTGACACTTATACTAAAATTAATTAGATTGAAGTGAAGGAACATACCGCATTTTTCGCAATGATAAGTTGATGCTGATAACATTACTACCGTTGGTTTGAATTCATTGCTACCGGAGCTAACATTGTCCTGATGGTGAATGCAGGAACAGAGCGTATTATTGGCTTAGGCGCATAACATCATTGGTGCAGAAAAGAGGCAAATTTTGGTACTGATAACGATGTAAGTAATAAATGAAATAATGTTCTAAATGGCAACGCTAGTAGGAATAAATTAGTATCCGATATCCAAATGTCATGGACAATATCATAAGCGTTTGTGATCGTGAATCTGATATGTTTGAGTATATTGAATATAAAACAGCTACCTCTTCAAATGAGAAGTGCTTAATCTGAAGAGGTAGTTGTTATGACTCAGTCTCGCCAATCTCAAGTGTCGTTATCAAATACACCTTATTATCACTGTATTTCACGTTGTGTTCGTCGCTTCTTCCGAAAATAGAAGTATATTATGTTTCACAATTTTTTAAATAAATATTACCTTCACTATAACATCGACAAAATAGGCATTAATAAAGCAAATAATTCTGCTTGTGAGCTAATGCTACATTTGGAATAAAGCTGTTTACGAAATACCTTAACAGTTTCTTTACTGATGTTGAGGTTAAGAGCAATCGATATAGAAGAATGACCTTGTAATATATAAAGTGCGACTTCTGTTTGGCGAGGGCTAAGAGAGATACTATGCTGATCTTTCATTATGGTTCTTAATCGATGTTTGACAGGAGGTAAAACAATATTTTTTCCCTCTTTAGGTTGATAGCTTCTCCAGTGCTGTTCACATAAAGTGGATAATACATTCTCATAAGATTTTATTTTTTTTAGTTCAGTTTTACCGAACCGTATCCCACTTTTTTTATCTCTTCCAAAACAGGCGGTTAATGTTGTATTGTGATTGATGTGTGAAAATAAACAAAACTCATCAATTAGAGTTGTCTCTTGATAATACTCATAAAAATAACTTGTTTGTTTAAATTGATCTGGTGCTAAGTCAAAAATGCAATGTATACCTCTTTGAATTCCATTGTTGATAGCGTGATAAAAAGGGTCTAATAAATAAGCCGCTTTTAAAAAACTAAAGCTGGACAGCCATAAACTTTGACTGATTTAAATTTTAAAACTATCTTTTATAAATGCTTATTTTGAATTTAGGAGGTAGTTTATTATGACTCAATCTCGGCAGTCTCAAGTCTCGCTATCAGATACGCCTTATTATCATTGTATTTCGCGTTGTGTTCGCAGAGCTTACTTGTGTGGTGAAGATAAATACACCGAAAAATCCTTTGAACATCGCCGTCAGTGGGTTGTTGAGCGAATGCATTACCTCGCTTCTCTTTTTAATATTGATATCTGCGCTTACGCTATCATGTCCAACCATTATCACCTCGTATTGCACATAGATGAGCAACATAATGAAAGCTTAACGCCTGAAGAAGTTTGTGAGCGTTGGTGTCAGCTCTATTCAAAACCTGTATTAGTTGAGCGTTGGCAATCCGAGCAAACCACCTCAGAAGCCGAAAATAAAGCTGCATTATCTATTATTGATAGTTGGAGAGGACGATTAGCTGATATTTCATGGTTTATGCGCTGTTTAAATGAATTCATTGCACGTAAAGCGAATAAAGAAGATGAATGTTCAGGCCGTTTCTGGGAAGGACGTTTTAAGTCTCAAGCTTTATTGGATGAAGATGCATTATTAACCTGTATGGCTTATGTCGACCTAAATCCAATTCGCGCCAAAATGGCTGCTAGCGTTGAAACATCAGAATATACCTCTGCTTATGAGCGCATTCATGGTGTCGCTAAGCAACAAGAAAAGCGACTAGAATACGCTTTTACTAAAAAACTTTTATTTGGTTTCGTAGGTGACGAAAATGAACAATCAACTCAAGGTATTCCATTTTCATTATTAGATTATATTGAGTTAGTGGATTGGAGTGGTCGTATCATTAGAGAAGATAAACGCGGTGTGATTTCAAGCAAACGTCCAAGAATACTCTCCACACTTGGTTTAGATAATGATACTTGGTTATCACTAGCAAGTAGTTTTGGAAAAGATTATCACGGTGCGGTGGGCTCTTTAGAAGCGTTAGCAGCTTATGCTGGTAATACTGGCAAGCGTTGGATAGCCAGTAAAAACCAATTACGGCTGCATTAACTAGTCTATTTTTCTATTAAAAACATAACAAACACACTAATTAGCGGCCGTTAAAATCAGTCATATCTGAAAAAGCTATTATTTACTTCAATTTCGATTAATTATAATTTTTTATTATCAACCAGTATCTTTTTGTTAGCGATTCAATTTATTGCCATTAATGATCAACGTTATTTGTAAATTTTAAATGAATGGATGTCCTAGTTTACCACGCAAAAAAATGTATTACGATGCAGCTGAACCATTAGATGGACCGAGAGGGCAGCGACTTGCCAAAATAGCGAAAGAAAATGAGATTTGGTTAATTCCTGGCACAGTGATTGAGAAAGGTGAAGGCGATGATATTTATTGTACGGCTGTTGTTTATTCACCGGAAGGGGAGTTAGTTACTAGCTATCGTAAATGTTTTCCATGGCGTCCTTATGAACCTTTTACACCAGGTAAAGAGTTAAATGTGTTTGATATTCCTGGTTTTGGTCGAGTCGGTATTTGTGTTTGTTATGATATTTGGTTTCCTGAAGTGGTACGCCAATTGTCATGGATGGGGGCTGACTTAATTATTAATTTAGTTCAAACATCTACTTGTGATCGAAGTAAAGAATTGATCTTGTTACAGGCGCAAGCAATAACAAATCAAGTCTATATCGCGAGTGTCAATGCGGCAGCTCCAGCGGGTACCGGTGAAAGTATCATTATTGACCCAGAAGGTAACATTAGGGCTAAATCACCCGGTGTTTCTGACTTTATTTTAACGGATGTTATTAATAGTGATGAAGTTAAAAAAGTAAGAAAGTATGGAGTGTGTGGTCTAAACAGGACTTGGGATCAATTCCTGCCAACTGATGCACCTTTAAAACTACCTATCTATGAAAATGGTGAAATCAATCCATTAACGTGGGAGGCAAAAAAACGATGATACAAATATTTTAAAAGGCCGCTTAGGCCTTTTAAAACATGGCGAAAGAACAATACATCTAATCAAAGTTTGGGACAGCCATAATATTTGATGACTCATAATGACTTTTCTATCTTTTAGTTATGTAGCTTTTACATGCGAACCGGTAGTTGTTATGACTCAGTGTCGCCAATCTTAAGTATCGTTATCAGGTACACCTTATTATCACTGTGTTTCACGTTGTGTTCGTCGTGCTTATGCCCCTTTTAGATAATGTTAAGTACCTAACCATTATCATTTAGTATTGCATGTGAATGAACGGCACAACGAAAAGCTGAGTAATGAGTAAGTTTGTGAACGTTGGTGTCAGCTCTATTCTAAGCTTGTCTTAGTAGCACGTTGGCGGGGTGAACAAAGAAGCTTTTAATAGATATAGGTGTCTTCGATATTTTTAAAATCATTATATTTTCACAAGCTTGAACTGTTCTAATAATTGTTGTAAAAGTATAGATTGTTGAGATAGCTTCTCAGAGGAAGTTGTAACCTGCAGAGACTCTTCTGAATTATTCTGTGAAATAGTATTAATTGATTCTAACTCACTACTTATCTGGGTAAGGCTTGCTTTTTGGGTATGGCTAGCACTGGAAATGTCGCCAATTAATACCGTTACTTGACTGATGATTTCCGCAATGTGATTCAGTATTTCAGCTGCTTCATTAGAAATTATAATTCCTTTTTTTACATTAGAATTAGATTTTTCAATCAAAGCCTCAGTTTGAATTGCTGCTTTAGAGCTTCGTGCGGCAAGTGTCCTAACCTCATCAGCCACAACGGCAAAACCTCGACCATGTTCACCGGCTCTTGCTGCTTCAATAGCTGCATTTAATGCTAGTAAGTTGGTTTGGGAGGAAATGCCATTTATAATTTTAATGATTTCGGCTATTTCTTTACTCGAATCGTCAATATCTGCCATTGAAGTGGCTAAAAGGGCCATTTGCTCCATACTGCCAGTTGCGGCATTTTTAGCCGTTAAAATTAGGCTATTTGCTTTATCTGCATGTTCAGCATTAGTTTTTGTTTTTGCTTCAGTCTCATCAATCTGATTAGATATTTCTTTAATGCTAGATACCGTTTCTAAAGCACCTTGAGAAAGGGATTGGCTAGAACTCAAAATATGTTGGGAACCGTCATTCACTTCAATGGCTGAAATACTGACTTGATGTAAAGTATCATTCAAACTTTCTGTCATTGACTTGAGAGCTAAACCTAATGAGTCTTTCTCAGAAGCTAAAGGTGCATTAATGGTTAGATCGCCATCAGCAATACAACTGGCAAGTTTTGCTTTTTCTTCAAGCCCACTCACCATCTCATTTACTGCCTTTATTGCAGTGCCTACCTCATCATTGGTGTGGTTTTCAACACGAATACTTAAGTCTCCCGAAGCGATAATTTTTAAACTTTCAGTCATCGCAACAATAGGTTTTGTAATTTTCCGCATTAATATTTGTAATATAATAGCTGATAATATTATTGTTAATAAGGCAAAACCTCCCAAGTAAAGCGAGAATTTTTTTGCTTCCGCTTGAGAGTTTAAAATATATTGCTTACCTAATTTATTAGATTCAAAGGCAAGGCGATTTGCCTTTATTGCAAGTTTATCACCCAACTTACTTGAATATACTCGATCGACGGAAGCAGTCAAAAGTATCCGACTATCATCATAAATAAGGTCAAAATCTTTACTCAGATTTTTTAATTGAGTAAGTGTTTTTTTATTATCTTTAAAATGTTCGATTAAAAAGTTAATACCTCTATGGAACTTAAGCCCAGCAACATTTCTTAATGTTAATTCATCACTTGCAAACAACAGAGCATTAGCACCTCGAATATAATAACCAAATTCTTTTTTTTGTTTTGAGGTATCAAGTTCTAAATAAAGTGGTAATGTTTTTCTTACATTCTTATCAAATAGAGTTTTTGATTTTTTAATTCTCTGGGTTCGTTCATAACTTTCTTTTACTAACTCTAAACTATGCGAAGCAGTATTATTATATGCTTTTAAAGTTTCATCTAATGAGTCAACTAATAATTTAATTGTTAATAATTCTGACGTCACTTCATCATTATTAGTTAAGGAAGTATTTTCACTACCCTCAACCTTTGCGGAATGTAGTTCTATAAATTTAGGATCTCGAAGGCTTTTAGAACCCTCTGCTAAAAGTTTTAAGCCTGTTTGTAATTGAACACTTAATACTTTCATTTCGTCAGGATCATTTGACAAGAAAGAGCGCTGTGTAGCACTAGTAACCATCTCGACACCACGACTGACAGAATTACTTGCATCAGAAAAAGGAACAATTAAATTATTTTGAGTATCAAGCCTTTGATTTATTGTTGTTAACTCGTAGAGGCTAAGACCAACTAGCGAAACGATCAATATTAATTGAGATACTATTGCGAACAGGAATTTCTTTTGCATTATTTTCTATCTCTTTTATTGATTAGATCGAATTTAGTAGAGCACAATACATGTGCTCTATTTGGCCTATATTTATTACCTATTTATTGAAGTGAGTCTTTCATAAGTTGAAGGTGATGAAGTACTTCTTGTAACTCTTCTTTTATAAGAGTCAAATGTTCTTCATTCTTATCTTTTTCCCACATTTGAATAGCTATAATTGCAGTTGCTGGATGTACAACAGCACCTTTAGGGTTATGGAAATCTTCTACATCTTCATCATCAATATCAAAGTCAGTTTTGTATTTGCCTTCAGTAAATATACCGTTATCATGCCACTGCTCTTCAATACTCTCTAAAGACAAAGTCTGCATAGAATCTGCATTATCAATAATTGCCTGCATCATCTTTTGGCTTTGCGGATACTTTTCTTGGTAGGCTTTACTTAATTCAACGCCGATTGCAATTAATTTCTTATTATCAGCAATCATGGTTGGTACATCAACATCACCAGATACTACCGATTGAATAATGGACTCCGTAATTTTTTTATAATCAGCAATTTGTGCATCTAAGTTTGTTGCTGACACATTAAAACTTAAGCACGTAAAAAATATGATTGGTACTATTCTAGATAGCGATTTAAACATTATGTTCTCCAGTTATTTTTTTATAAAATTACTTATAAAATTCATTATTTTATATTGAGTGATAGTGATTAGTATTTGAAAGAAAAGAATTAAATACTACTACTAAAGTAATATAGACCAAAATAAAGAAAGGGCAAAATAAAGATAGCTAATTCTTAAAGTTATCCAGAATAAGACACAAATTTAATTTTATTGAACAAAAAAACTGAAGAGGTAGACAAAAGTGGAAAGTCGGGTATAAAATCGAGGACAGCCATTAACTTTGAGTATTATTCAGCTCCAAACTATCTTTTAAACCCTATAAATGATGCAGTTTTAAATGCGCGGAGATAGCTGGTTTTGATGCAATCTCGGCAATCCCAAGTATTACTTGCTGAAGAAAAGGCTGCACACTTAAACCTTTTGACCAATATTTAAATGCGCTCTAAAAAAGATAATTATGCAGATTTCAGGACGGGAACAGGCTATATAGTCGTAATTATTTACAGGATCATAATTACGACTATATAGCCTGTATTCTTATGAATTTTATTTTGTTTCTTCTTTTTTTACTTCATTTACAGTTGTTTCTGCTTCTTCTTTTTTAACTTCAGTTGCAGTGGGTTCAGCTTCTTCTTTTTTAACTTCAGTTACGGTTACTTCATCTTCTTCTAATTTAACTTCAGTTACGGTTGTTTCAGCTTCTTCTGTTTTAACTTCATTTACAGTTGCTTCATCTTCTTCAGATTTAACGTCAGTTACAGTTGTTTCATCTTCTTCAGATTTAACGTCAGTTACAGTTGTTTCAGCTTCCTCTGTTTTAACTTCAGTTACCGTTGTTTCAACTTCTTCCGATTCACTACTTTCTGGCGTGACCAATTTTTCTTGATCAGTATCATCTGATGTTTTTAATAATGGAAAGTGAGTTGTTGCGGTGTCACCTAATAATGACTCTGATTGGCCTGCCATATGATTGTAAAGGGCTTGGTAGCTATTCGCTACTTGTCCCATTAGTTCTGCACTCTCATTAAAGTGATCATTTACTTGTGCTTTGTATTTTTCTAATTCTATTTTGTTTTTATCAAGCTCTTTTTGTTGTTCAGAAGCTTTGCTTTTCCCAAGTGTTATATGATAAATAACAAAGCCAATAAGACCACCGGCAAGAAGCGAGAAGATAAGAGGTAACAATTCATTAGATTCGTTCATATTTATTTTCCTATATTGAGATTGTTTTAGATTGTAAGCATCAAGGCTATTTAATGATGAAAGTTATGCTGTAATTGTTTCATAGTTGATTAACTATACTATAAATAGCTTCCATACAAGGTGATCAAAATGTATTAACTTTGACCAATAAATCAGTTTTTGTCTAAAACTTTTTACTCTTGGGGTTTTAAAAAATAGGTGTGATTCGTTAGATGCCTACCAAATTTCATGTATTCAGTAATTTTTAAACTAAATGGAGCTTAGTAAGTGAAAGTAAGTTTGTTATTTATCAATATCTTGCTGTAAAATGTAATTTAATTACAGTTTGGTTTTTATTAATAAATACAGGATAGTCATGCGTACATGTGAATTTTGCAAAAAAGAACTCCCCCTTATGAAAACTCGCCGAACTTTGAAAGAGAAATATTTAAGCCATAGAAATGAATCTAAATATCAATGTGTTCACTGCAATAAAATAACATTTATAAAAACAATCTTGTAGATTTGGAGATCTCCGTACTTTGTAGCTAAAAGAAGCGAAGATTAAAGAGGCAGTGTTCACTACCTCTTTTAAATATATTAACGTTCACTCGATGTGTTTATAGTTTACATAAACACATGCTATTTAAGCGACTTTATCTTTACTGTTATCATTAATTACCTTTTCTTCTTTCTGGTGTGTTAATGATTTATTCATTTGATTAATGGATATCTTCTTCGGCTTCATGGTTTCTGGAATCTCTTTGACTAAGTTTATATTCAATAAACCATTGGAGAGATCTGCACCTGTCACTTCAACATAATCTGCTAAGTTGAATTTACGTTCGAACGCTTGATTTGGAATGCCTTGGTGCAAGTATTTACGGTTATTATCAGTGTTTTGCCTATTACCAGAAACACTTAAGACTCCTTTTTCAACTTGAATATCCAGTTCCTCTTGTGTAAATCCTGGTACCGTAAGTGAAATGGTGTATTTATTTTCACCGAGTATTTCGATGTTGTAAGGAGGGTAACCAGTTGCTTTTGTTTCTGAAGTTAATGCATTATCAATCAATGATGCTAAACGGTCAAAGCCAACGCTGTTACGATAAAGGGGAGTTAAATCAATTGTATTCATAATAAGTTCTCCTTAGAGTAAATAACCTCAGTTCTGGATAAGCAAAGCGATACAACACCGTTATTTCCGCGGATTTCTTCGTTAAACACTCTATCAATAACCAGTTATTGCTTCAATAATTAGCCTTGAACTGTCAACTGCGCAAAACTAGCGGCACTGTATAGCCAAAAAATATAGCCTTATGATTTTAAATATAATTCCACTTTTATTAACCAGATTTGAGGTTAAACAAAATAAAACAATAAGCGATGCGGTGTTTTTAACGTGTCATCGCATTACATTTATATATTTAGGGACACTAAAAATTGTTTTCAATAGTAGGAGTGTAATTTTTTTAAAATTATTTTTACCCTCTAAAGCGCTTTATTTCTAAAATGATCCTAGTATATTAATCGTTAATCGACGATTAACTATATAGAGGCTTTATGAATACAAAATGTATCGTTGTAGATAAACAACTTTTACAGGCTAATGAGCTGCAGTTAGCTAATGAACAACAACTGGCTGCTCAAGCAAAAGCACTTGCACATCCTGCACGGTTGCGAATACTGAGTATTTTGGTTGCGCTTGAGAAGTCAGGAGGATGCTTAAATAGCGACTTAGTGTCTGAACTTGGTCTGGCGCAATCAACGGTATCAGAACATTTGCGGATTCTAAAAAAAGCCGAATTTATTACTGCGGAGGCGATGCCACCAAAAATGTGTTACCGCATTAATAAAAAACAATTCGAGCTTTTTTCAACTCTATTTGCTGAGCTATATAGATAAGGTAAGTATAGATAAAGTAAGAATAGATAAACTAAGGCGGATAGTTGTGAAAAATTTTAAACCAAATTTGAGCAATTACTTTTAACAAGGGCATCACCATGAATAAGAATATAAGCATCGATACTCCGATTGCAAAACTGAGCTTTTTAGATCGATTTTTAACACTATGGATATTTGTTGCCATGGCAATTGGTGTTGCTATCGGTTTTTTATTCCCGCAGATAGCGACATTAAACGAAGAAATGTCCGTTGGTAGCACTAATATTCCATTAGCGATCGGGCTCATTTTAATGATGTACCCGCCACTGGCAAAGGTAAATTATCGGCTGTTAGGTAAGGTTACAAAAGACAAACAAGCGATTACTTTATCATTAATAATGAACTGGTTAGTCGGACCTATTTTAATGTTTGCCTTAGCATTGACCTTTTTGGGCGATCACCCAGGTTACATGGTCGGTATTATCTTAATCGGTATTGCACGTTGTATTGCCATGGTCTTGGTGTGGAATGATATCGGCGGCGGAAATAAAGAGTATGGTGCCGCATTGGTTGCATTAAATAGTCTATTTCAAATTGTGACGTATAGCTTTATGGCATGGTTATTCATTACGGTGTTACCTCCTGTGTTTGGTTACACCGGTATGATGGTTGATATATCGATGTTGGATATTGCCCATAGCGTATTCATTTATCTTGGTGTGCCTTTTTTAGCTGGGTTTCTTGGCCGAGAGGTATTAGTAAAAGTGAAAGGGGAAGATTGGTACAATAATACGTACATTCCTCGTATTTCGCCTATTACACTGATTGCTTTGCTGTGTACGATCGTGCTGATGTTTAGTTTAAAAGGTGAAATGATTATTGAGTTACCCTTAGATGTATTGCGCATTGCTATCCCGTTAACTATCTATTTCGTTTTGATGTTTTTTATTAGCTTTTTTATTGGTAAAAAGATGGGGATTGAATACGATAAAAATGCCTCTATCGCTTATACCGCAACGGGTAATAACTTTGAATTGGCGATTGCTGTCTCGATTGCTGTATTTGGGATCAGTTCTGATCAAGCTTTTGCAGGTGTCATTGGCCCTTTAATTGAAGTGCCCGTATTAATTGCATTGGTTAATGTGGCATTACGAATGAAAAAGCATTATTAATAAAAAAGTATTAATAAAAAAGCATTAATAAAAAATAACGTTAACTAACTGCTCGACAGGCATAAGCTGTAACCAATATTCCAATAGAAACTATCTTTTAGTGACCTCGTGTTAAGCGCTAAGAGATAGTTTGTTCTCAAGCAATATCAATAACCTACTGATGCACCATATCGAAAGCCAATCAAGCGAACTAGGGGGCAAGCGTTCATCACATTTATCGAACATGCTTAATAATGGCTAGCCATTAAAATCAATTACGATTTGGCTTTTAAATATGGAGTTAGCGTTTAAAAATACTCTTTTTTATCCTGGTAAGCTTGTTTAATGTGTGCAATAAGTAGCCTTAGTTTTTCAGGTAAGTGCTTAGTGAAAGGGTAGATGGCATAAACGCCGAGTTGTCTGGGAGTAAAATCAGGCAAAATTTTAATCAATGTGCCTTTTTGTAAATCTTCATAAACACAACAACAGGGCACATAAACAATACCAAACCCAGCTAAGGCTGCTTTACGTAAGGCTTGTGCATTGTTGGTCGCTAAGCTGCCGCTAATTCGAACCGTTTCTTCAATACCTTCTTTTGTGAATCGCCAATCAAATGAACCTTGAGCTTGATAGGTATAAGCAAGGCAATTGTGTTTTTTGAGCGCATCAATGGTAGTGACTTCACCATATTTATCTGTGTAGCTTGGCGAACAGCATAGTACCCAGTTAGATTTGATTAATGGCTTTGCGATTAAACTTGAGTCTTCCAACTTACCGGTTCGAACGGCTAGATCTAAACCTTCTTCAACGAGGTTAACGAAGTTATTTTCAAGGCGCATATCCACGCTGATGTTAGGGTATTTCTGACAAAAATCAGCAATAGCTTCAGAGAGCAGTAGTTCTCCGGAAATAGTGGGGACAGATATTTTTATATGCCCGTTTAAACCTTGGCTAAAAGCTGAGACAGAAGCAATGGCATCACTGACTTGGCCCTCTATACTTTTAGCGTGAATATAAAGATTTTCCCCCGCTTCGGTTAAGCTTAAGCGACGCGTAGTGCGGTGAATAAGCTGCACTCCCAGAGAACGCTCTAATTTAGTAATTCTTTTACTTAAGGCGGGGGTTGATAAGTCTGCTTGCAGTGCTGCTTTACTGAACGATCCGGTATCTGCAACATAGGCAAAAAGTGTTAAATCTGCTGAATTCAATTTATTAGGCCGTTTTAGGAAAGAGTTTATTATTTTATGTTGTATTTATTAGAAATCAATCAAGGACTATAGTGGGTCACAAGATCCTATTCACAAAAAATTAAAAAGATAAGGAAGATCGTAATGAGATTAAAGGATTGCCATAACTTTCAAGATTTTCGTACCTTGGCGAAAAAACGTTTACCTAGCCCTATTTTTAATTACATCGACGGTGGTGCCGACGATGAAACAACCTATCGACGTAATACTGCAGCCTTTGAAGATTGTGATTTAATACCTAGTGTATTGGCCGGTGTTAAAGATGTTGATTTATCGGTCACCGTGATGGGACAAAAATTAGATATGCCTGTTTATTGTTCTCCAACGGCATTACAGCGTTTATTTCATCACCAAGGTGAACGAGCAGTCGCTGCGGCTGCAGAAAAATATGGCACTATGTTTGGTGTATCTTCGCTGGGTACGGTAAGTATGGAAGAAATTGCAAAGCAAACCAATACTCCTCAAGTCTATCAATTTTATTTCCACAAAGACCGAGCATTAAATAAAGCAATGATGGAACGTGCAAAAACCGCGGGAGTACAGGTGATGATGCTAACCGTCGATTCAATTACTGGCGGCAATCGTGAGCGTGATTTGCGTACTGGATTTTCAATTCCATTTAAATTGAACCTACGCGGCATGTTGCAGTTTGTGCTCAAACCAATGTGGGGAATTAATTATGTGACCCATGAACCTTTTAAATTACCGCAACTAGAACAGCATGTTGATATGGGCTCCGGTGCGACCTCTATTGGTGATTATTTTACTAATATGTTGGATCCTTCGATGAATTGGGATGATGTTGCTGAAATGGTTAAATTTTGGGATGGAGAGTTTTGTTTAAAAGGGATCATGAGCCGAGAAGATGCGAGAAAAGCGGTGGAGATTGGCTGCACGGGTATTGTGATTTCTAACCATGGCGGACGTCAATTAGATGGTTCTCGAAGCTCCTTCGATCAGCTTGCTGAAATAGTGGCAGAGGTCGGTGATGAAATTGATGTTATTTTTGATAGTGGTGTACAGCGTGGGACACATGTATTAAAAGCATTATCACTCGGTGCAAAGGCAGTAGGTATTGGTCGAATGTATTTATACCCGCTTGCAGCCGCTGGGCAACCTGGGGTTGAAAGGGCATTAGGATTAATGCGAGCAGAATTAGAGCGTGATATGAAATTAATGGGAAAAACCGCAGTGGATCAGCTATCCAGTGATAATTTACGTTTTCGTACTTAATCTTAATATTATAAAAAAGAGCTATATAAAAGGGCTAGAAAAAAGAACTATAAAAAAGGGCTAGAAAAATACGATAAAAAAACAGCTATAAAAAAGCCAGTTTATGAACTGGCTTCTTTTTATTTGATGGTCTTATAGCAAATTAAAATGCGTTACGGTTGGCTAAATAGTTTTCAGCAAACGCGGTAATAGAATCATGATCGTAGGGTTTTAATCCGCCAACAACCACTGTTTTAACACCTCGGCCAATTACTTTTTCACCGTCATAAATATCAAAATGTAAGAACTCATTGGCACGTTTTGATTCAACTTCAAGTTTACTTTCTGCTAATTCAACATGTAGTGGGTTTGTAAACGTTAAACAGTCCAATTCAAAGTTCATGCTGTTGTACATTACAAGTGGGCGTGCTGGATTGAACATCACTTGATGTTTTTCCATCAATGGCATTAATAATGTTGGGAAATTTTGTCCCGAAAAAACCACATAGTTTTTAATTAATGATTCAAGTAATTCTAGGTCGTGGCTAGTAGCACCACTTTTTGTTATTTCTAATACACTTTTACCCTGTGCATTTGTCACAACAATATCTTCACCTTCGGCAGCAGGAAAGTTAAGAGGAATACTATCACCGACCATATTAGTAAAAGCAAAGCTCATAGATTTACTCACACCGTACTCTTTTAAAGCCAATGAGAATAATAAATCACCAGGAACACAAAAACGTTTTGAATCAGGATCATGAATAGGATTAAAATCTTGGCATTCTTTTTTAGCAAAATGACTTGCTTGCTCTGCGCTAATCGTAATGGTGTCGTTTTGCTGGATATAATACGGATCTAATAACATTTCAGCTCTCTAATATAAAACGATAAAAGTTTATCAAGGAAAGAAAATAAGTGCCAAATACAGGCGTAACTTCACATTTTATAAAAAAAAATACTTTTAGGGAATAGTAAATGTTAACAAATATCATGCAGGAAGTTAAAAGAAAGGTTTTCATCTATAAAAATCAACATGATATTGTTAAATATTAATAAGTAAATTATTTTTATTGTCATTAAATTGTCTGCTTCTGATCGTGCCTTTTAAATTTAACAAAACCCATTATCATAATGTGATCACTCCGCTATGCGACTTAACTGATTTAGCTAAGGATTTTTACTAAACCTTCTAACGAAACCTTTTAACATAAACCTCTAGCTAGAGAAGTTAAATAAACGACCTAAAAAGACAGCTTAAGCAAAAGGTAAGTGACCAGTTTTAACTAAGATAATTGTATCTTGTTCAACAAAAGGTTGGTGTTGGCTCATGTGCGGGCTGCGTATCCATGTGTGCTTAGGATAACTAGCAAATTCATCTTTAAACTCGCCTGAAAGCACCAGTATTTCTTCTCCGCCAAAATGTTTATGTGGTTGGAAATGTTCTCCAGCAGGCCACTTTACTAACGCGGTATGTTCACCTTCAAAGTCATGCAAGGGCATTACTTGTAAATTACCTATGCCTTGTAACCATTGTGTTTGATTGGTATCGATTCTGACTGATGTGAGGTCTGTACTTGCAAACTGGTTAAGCTTGACAAAAATAAGGCAACCTTGCTCACTAAAGGGTGTGTGTCGACTACCGGGTGGGTTACGAATATAGGTACCCGCCGGATTATCACCATTTTGATCTGAAAACACACCTTCTAGTACAAAAATCTCTTCGCCCTGTGGGTGAGCGTGTTCGCTAAAATATGAGCCTGCTGCATATTCTACAATACTGGTGATGTGAACTTCATCTTCTGCGCGTGCTAACGGCTTACGTCGAACGCCTGCCATTGGGCTATTGATCCAAGGTTGTTGTTCTGTGTCGATGAAGACTTTTTTTGCAAAGTCGAGGTTTATATCAGCCATGTCATACCTATTTGAAAATATTTGTTATTCGCGGGGGATCTTGAATTTTCTAAGAATCATTATACTTGGTAATCGCTGTGATGGATCAATTTAACTACTGAGGTAAGCCATCACATTTTTTATGACCTTAACTTTTTTAAACTTGTAATGCGTTAATCAAGTTAATCAAGTTAATCAAGTTAATCAATAGCACCCCAAGATATCAGATCGATTTTGAGGCTAATGCTTACTTGCAAGTTAAAGGTTATTTATAATTTGTTCTCTGTTGTGAAGTAGTTACACAACTTATTCTGCTGCAATGCATTTATTGATAGGTGGTTGTGGTTATTTCACTTGATAAAGCAGAGAGTAAATCTACCACTTTAAAGCTTGCGCTTTCCATCAAGGTTAGCTTCTTAATTGCTTCTTTTTCATTCCCTTGGTCAAAGGCTAATAATGCCGCTAAGCCATTTTTATGTACCTCCGCATGAGGGCCTTCTATTTTTTTGAATGCATCATAACTTGTATATTTCTCACTACCTTCACCTTGATAGTACCATTTACCTAAACGGCACATAGTATGATCTGCAAAGTCCTGCGCGGATTTACTCGACATACCGAGTATCACTTGATAAACCTCAAGTTTCCACACAACATGATCCATTTTAACCGTCTGGATAAACGAATCGGCCGTTGATTGCGTGATCACTGAGTACATATGCTGCGATAAGTTAACAATCTCATTGGCGGTATTTTCAATTGACGCTGTGCTGGTTGAGATATCACTACTTTTTTTGCCGACATTATTAATACCAGAAATAACGTCAGTCATATTACGGTTAACTTTTTCTATTAAGGTTGATATTTCGTTAGAGGCGGTAGAAGAGCGTTGTGCTAATGTTCGAACTTCATCGGCCACTACTGCAAAGCCCCTACCTTGCTCTCCTGCTCGCGCTGCTTCTATTGCTGCATTTAATGCCAGTAAGTTGGTTTGGTCTGAAATGCCTTTAATGATATTCACAAAGTCATTAATGTCGGTAATCACTGTGTCTAGTTGGCCCACGGCCACCGAAGATTTTTCAGTATCCTGTGCTATTTGAGTCGTAGAGGTGATTGTTTCAGTGAGCATCGACATTATTTGATCAAATAATGTTTGCGAAGATTGAAAGCTGTCTCGATGTTCAATTAATTCTGTTGTCGATTGTGCCAAGCTTTCTCTTATTTGGTTTACTAAATCCGAGGATTGTAACCATAATTGATTTAACTCTTCTTGGTTCTGATAGCGCTTGTTGGTTTCATACAATTTTTCTGTCAGTTCGCTATTAGATCGAGTCGCTTCCTCTAGTGCATTTTGAATACTATTATTGTCTTTTTGTAAGATCTCTATTTGTGCTTTTAATTGCGTTATTTCTTTGTTCTTATTGAAATTAAATATCATGATGACCTCTAGAAGTGCCGCTTTATTGTATAATTTTTATCCGTAAGTATTGAGAGTAGACAGGCTTAACACAAACTGCAAATATCTATAAAGAGATAGAGGGGTTTAATGAAAAAGGTTTGATATTACGCAATAAAATGGTCAATAAAATGGTCAATAAAATGGTCAATAAAATGGTCAATAAAATGGTCAATAAAATGTTCAATAAAACGAGCATTTATTACTTGAACTAAAGTGACTATTTAGAGAGTGAGTTGAGAATAAAAAACAGCTATGGATGAGGGGATCTATTAACGTATTAGCACTAAAAGTGGCGATTTGGTGGATTAATGATTAACGGTTCAAAGTGATATCTAAAGGCTATATTTTAAAATCGCAGTGAATAGAGTAAGGCCTAAACAACAAACCTTACTTTAGCTTTTATTAGTTATTGGCCACTTATTACTGGTTATTCATAAGCAATTGGATCGCGTATATCATTTTTCTCAAAGGCTTGTAAACGTTCTACACAGCTACCGCATTGGCCACAGGCCTTTTCTCGTCCGTTATAACAGGTCCACGTTTTACTGTAATCTAGCCCCATTCTTAGGCCATCTTTTAAGATACCAATCTTGTCTGTTTTTAAATAAGGTGCGTGGATTTCCGTCTTTTCATAATTAGCAACTGCTGCCACATCGTTCATCTTTTCAAGAAAAATAGGGCGGCAATCAGGATAAATATCATGGTCTCCGGAATGTGCGCCGTAATAAACTTGCTCAGCCTTTAACGAAACGGCATAACCAATCGCTAATGATAATAAAATCATATTGCGATTAGGCACCACGGTATTGAGCATATTGCTTTCTTCGTAATCACCTTGCGCAACGTCTATCGTGTTATCAGTTAATGATGACCCACCTATGATTTGATTAATTGAAGTAATATCAATAACCTTGTGCTGCACACCCAACTCTTGGCAGACCTGTCGAGCAATTTCTACTTCTTTTACATGACGCTGACCATAATCAAAGGTCAATGCGTAAGGGGTTAACCCTTCTTCAATGGCTTTGTGTAAAACAGTGTATGAGTCCATTCCACCTGAATATATAACCACGACTTTTTTGCTCATAGCACTTATTTTTCCTATTGGTATTGTTTGATAGCGATGCAACTTCTTTAACACTGAAACACGGTAGCTGCATAATGCGCTATTTATGTTGCTGGCTTTACATCTTGCTATATCACGAGTATAAAAACAGCCCACAAAAAAAGTGAGCAAGATCAAATAAGGTATTTTACGTCAATGACACAAAACTATAAAGTAAATGAACTGTTTCAAACTATCCAAGGGGAAGGTGTTTACACCGGCGTTCCTGCCATTTTTGTTCGTTTACAAGGTTGTGACGTAGGTTGTGCTTGGTGTGATACTAAACATACTTGGGATATTGACCCGTCAAAACAATCAGAATTAATGCTATTAACTGACAAAAGTACCGAGTCTGATCGTTGGGCTGATGTTTCAGCAAAAGAGATTGTTGATGAAATTAAACGTTTAGGTTACACCGCTAACCTGATCGTGATCACCGGTGGCGAACCGTGCATGTTTGATTTGCGAGAGTTAACCCAAGTATTACATGAATTTGGGTTTCAAATACAATTAGAAACTAGCGGTACTTATCCAGTGTTGGTTGATGATCAAACCTGGGTTACGCTGTCTCCTAAAATTAATATGCGTGGCAAAAAAGAAGTGCTAAAAACAGCATTAGTCAGAGCCAATGAAATCAAACATCCAGTTGGAACGGAAAAGGATATTGAACAATTAGATGCGTTATTGCAGCAACTCAAATCTGTAAATGACAAAACTATTTGTTTGCAACCGATCTCTCAAAAGCCTAAAGCAACGGCTTTATGTATGAAAACATGCATTGAACGAAACTGGCGCTTATCAATACAAATGCACAAATATTTAGATATTGATTAAGCATCGATTAAACGTTTATTAAAACAAGAGTTTGACCCTGATTAATCATTTGGATTTATGTTTATTTAGCTGATTTAAAGGGTATTTGTAGTCTTTTATCAATAGATTGTATATTGTTTGAGCTAAGTGTTTATTTCTGTTTATCGCTATTTCTAGTTGTTGATATACAACCTTCATTCGAGAGCGTTTTATGTTTTTTGAGTCGTTACAATTTTCATTTTCTATTATTGGTCCCATTTGTTTACTGCTATTTTTAGGCTGGTTACTAAGAAAGACGGGGACTATTAACGATGCATTTATTGAAACAGGATCAAAGGTTGTTTTTAAAGTCACGTTACCGACTTTATTATTTCTTGGCATTATTAATACTAACCGTGATGCAGAAATCGACTTCCCTTTAATTGTTTACTCTATTATTGCAAATTTTGCTTTTTTTCTGTTTAGTATTTTAGTGACCAAATATTGGGTCAAAGATAAGCAGGATCATGGTGTGATCATCCAAGGTGCATTTCGTAGTAATACGGCGATTATCGGTTTAGCCTACGTAGCAAATGTTTATGGTGATGCGGGTATTGGATTAGCGGCTGTTTATGTGGCTTTTCATACCATGCTATATAACATTTTATCAGTGATCATATTATCGCCTAAAAAAGAGGGCGTTAACCCTGTAATGTTAATCAGCGTGTTTAAATCGATCGCTAAAAATCCACTTATTATTGGTATCATGCTCGGTTTGGTGTTCTTTGTTCTTGCCATTCCAGTACCGGATATTGTGATTAATACTGGGCAGTATTTTTCAGATATGACCTTACCGTTGGCACTGTTATGCACCGGAGGGAGCTTAAATATTCAAGCATTAAAAGATAATAGCTTTAATTGCCGATTTTCAACGTTATTAAAAATTATAGTGGGGCCGATCTTTATAACAGGGGGCGCTTATTTATTTGGTTTTACAGGTATTGAGTTAGGTATTGTGTTCTTTATGTCTGCGGCGCCGACGGCAGCCGCTAGCTATGTAATGGCGCGTGCAATGGGCCATAATGCAGATTTGGCAGCAAATGTGATTGCGATGACGACCATAGGGTCACTGCTTACTTGTAGCCTCGGTGTGTCATTACTGTATTGGTTGCAGTTGATGTAACACAATAGGGAAAGAAGCTAAAGTTGAGGCTTAACACTCGGTTTTAATGCTATGCCTCACTGCTTCTTTCAATGCTATCTTTCAATGTTTTTCCTCAACAGCTGCTTCATTGCAAAGCCCTAATTCTAAGTACTACTAAGTGCTATTAAGCGCTAATGTTGAGCTATTTTGTCTGGATATTAAGCGCTAATCTTAACCACTTTTTTGCCGGTAAAACTACCATCAAGTTGTCCTTTTAGGGCTGCTGAAACTGCATCAGCAGTAAAATCAACCGTGCTTATTTGTGGCACTTTAATTTCTCCACTAGCGACACCTTCAAGCAGTACATTATTCATAAAGCTCATTTTTTGTTGTGCACATAAGCTTTTTGCAAGCCAAGCGCCAGCAAGCGATACGATACAGATAGTTGGGCCTTTACGGAACATTTGCTCACGTTCAAAGGCGGGTAGTGCTTTTAAACAAGCAATACGACCACAAAAACGCATCAAATCTATATTGCGTACGGTGTTTTCACCGCCAATGGTGTCGATCACTGCATCAAACCCCTGTGGACCTAATTCACGACGAATTTTTTCACATAACTTTTTATCGTGATAATCAAATACCGCATCGGCCCCTAATTTTTTAAGTAACTTGTGATTATGTGGCGAAGCGGTAGCAAAAACCGTAGCACCACGTTGTTTTGCAAATTGAATCGCAAATTGTCCAACGGCGCCTGCACCTCCGTCTATAAATATCGCTTCACCATCTGTAACATCAAGCTTTTCTAATGCAATTAATGCGGTCATACCAGCACAGGGTAAGGCAGCTGCAGTAATCGCTGGAATGCTATTAGGCACAACAGAAACTGCACAATTAGTCACTTTTGCATAACCGCTTAATACACCTTGATCGCCAAGACTCGCATGCCACATTACACGGTCACCAATATTAGGATAAACTCCTTTTTTGGCTTTAACGACAATGCCTACCGCATCTAAACCTAAAACATGTGGGTACTGCCATTGGAAAAAGCCTTTCCCGGCGAACAGCGCATCGACGGAATTTAATCCTGCATATTCAACCTTAATTAATAATTCATTATCATCACATTCAGGTACAGGTAAATCCACCTTTGATAAGGTGATATCTTGGTTTGGTTCATCTAATACAATGCCGGACATTGTTGATGGAATATTTATTGTAGTATTTGCTATTGTCATGGTTAAACTCTATCTCTTAAGGCCTATAAGGAAAGCACCCAATAAGCAATGTTAAAATTGTACGATTTGTAAATTCCGCACGGTGACAACATCCTGTCTTATATTCAAAAAGGTACTTTAAATTAGGTTATAACAAAGTTAAAAAACCATCCTCTCGAGTCATTTATTTATCGACTTACTCACCTTATCTTTACTTATATTTTGATGAGCTTTGAGGCAGATATAACTGCTTGTATAATCTAATTATTGCTAGTTTGAATTAATTTATATCAATATATTAGCTTTTTTACTTTAAACTAACATATTGATTTAAATTAATTTTATCTAATAAAACGTTGTGCAATATTGATATGAATAACAAAATTGATGTAAATAACAAAAGCACAACATTTATATTTTTCTTTAAAATTTTTAATACAACAAAATAGTATATTGATGAAAACCGCCTGAAGATTGATGTGTTTCAGGCTGTGGGTTGACTTGCATAACTACTGTACCATCAGATACAAGTTTATTAGGCCAAGCACTATCATCAAAATTTAATAGTAAGCTAGGTTTATATCCCTAGCTTACCAAGCTACTTTCGTTATATTTTTTGCTGCTTATTTTAACTGCTTAGTTTTACTCATCAGCATATAAAATACAGGTGTAAATAATAAACCAAACACTGTTACACCGATCATTCCTGCAAATACTGCATTACCCATGGCATGACGCATTTCTGAACCCGCGCCAGTGGCTAATACTAATGGAATAACACCCGCAGTAAATGCGATAGAGGTCATTAAAATAGGGCGTAAACGCATACGACACGCTTCAATCATGGCATCTAAATGAGAGAGTCCTTGATCATTTCTGTCTTTAGCAAACTCGACCATTAATATTGCATTCTTGGATGCTAATGCAACTAATACAATCAAAGCAATCTGAGTAAAGATATTATTATCCGAGTCAACTAACCACACTCCTAATAGTGCTGAGAAGATGGTCATTGGTACAATCAAAATAATTGCTAGCGGTAAACGCAGGCTTTCATATTGTGCAGCCAGTACCATAAACACTAACAACACAACTAACGGGAATACATAAACCATGGTATTACCCGCTAATATTTGTTGGAAGGTAACATCTGTCCACTCGTATGCGATACCTGCCGGTAACGTATCCGCTAGAATCTTTTCAATTGCTTGTTGCGCTTGGTCTGAGCTATAACCAGGTGCTGGGCTACCATTTAGTTCAGCACTTGGGTAACCGTTGTAATGCATTACACGGTCTGGACCAATTGCTGGTGTAACGGTTAACACTGAACCTAGTGGCACCATATCACCGCGTCGATTACGCACTTTCAAATTAAGAATTTGCGACGGGTCTTCACGGAATTCCGCTTCTGCCTGTGCATTTACTTTATAGGTACGGCCAAATAAATTGAAATCATTAACATATACGGAGCCTAAGTAGACTTGTAGTGCGTTAAATACTTCATCTAATGGAATACCTTGAATTAATGCTTGTTCACGGTCGACATCAATATCCATTTGTGGAACTTGAATACGGAAGCTTGAAAAGAGTCCTGTCAATGCAGGATCTTGACGAGCCTTACCTATTACTGCTTGTAAACTATCAAATAAAGGTTCAAAACCTTTGTTATTACGGTCTTCAATCTGTAATTTGAAACCACCTGTTGTACCTAAACCTTGGATTGGTGGTGGTGGGAACACAGCAACAAAAGCTTCATCGATAGCAGTAAATTGTTGGTTTAATTTTCCAGCAATGGCCATCGCAGAGCGGCTTGGGTCAGTACGTTCAGAAAAAGCATCTAATGTTGTGAATATAATGGCGCTATTGGGGCTATTAGTAAAACCATTCACCGATAGACCAGGGAAAGCAACGGTATGCGCTACACCGGGAACTTGCAGTGCAATTTTTTCCATCTCTTTCACTACTGCTTCAGTACGATCTAAACTTGCCGCATCAGGTAATTGCGCAATCGCCACGAGGTATTGTTTATCCTGTGGAGGAATAAACCCACCCGGTACTGAGTTAAATAGACTAATTGTTCCACCTAATAAAGCGACATAAGCGACCATTACAACCACTGCCATACGTATTAGCTTTTTAACTAGTTTTTGGTAACCCTGTGCTCCTCGGTCAAATAATTTATTAAACGGTTTAAATAACCAACGTCCAAATAGGGCATTTAAAAAACGTGTTAGTCGGTCTGGTTCGCTATCGTGAGGCTTAAGCAGTAATGCCGATAAAGCCGGTGATAACGTCAATGAATTAAACGCTGAAATGACTGTAGAAATAGTAATCGTCAGTGCAAACTGTTTGTAGAATTGACCCGATAAACCACTGATGAATGCTGTTGGAATAAATACCGCACATAACACCAATGCAATCGCAATAATTGGGCCGGTTACTTCACTCATCGCAACACGCGTTGCTTCTATTGGTGATAGGCCTTTTTCAATGTTTCGCTCAACATTTTCTACCACCACAATCGCATCATCTACCACAATACCGATCGCCAGTACTAAGCCAAATAACGACAGTGTATTAATAGAAAGACCTAACCAGTTCATGACGGCAAAAGTACCAATCAAGGAAACTGGCACAGCAATAAGTGGAATAATAGATGCACGCCATGTTTGTAAAAACAGAATAACAACAATCACTACCAGTACGATAGCTTCAAGTAATGTCTCAATAACGGCATCAATAGAATCACGAACAAAAATAGTTGGATCGTAAACGATATCGTATTCTACCCCAGCCGGAAAGGCTTTAGATAATTGCTTCATCGTCTCACGCACTTGATCTGACAAGTCAATGGCATTGGCATCAGGGCGTTGGAAGATTGGAATAGCCAGCGCAGGTTGGCTGTCTAACATCGACCTAAGAGAATAATTATCTTGTCCTAATTCAATGCGAGCAACATCATTAAGACGAGTTAATTGTCCATTGTTGCCCACTTTAATAATAACTTGCTCAAACTCTTCAACACTTTCAAGACGACCTTTCACATTCAATAAAATTTGAAATTGACTATCCGTTACAGCGGGTTGAGCACCTAAACTACCGGCAGCAACCTGTTGGTTTTGCTCGCGTAATGCAAGTATAACGTCCATTGCTGTGATTTCACGAGCGGCTAATGCATCGGGATTAAGCCAAACTCGCATTGAATATTGACCACCACCAAATAAACGTACATCACCGACACCACCCAAACGCGCTAACTGGTCTTTAACATATAAGTCAGCATAGTTAGATAAGTAGGTTGTATCGTGTGTTTTTTCCGGTGAAAAAAGGTGCACTACCATGGTTAAATCTGGCGAAGACTTTTCAGCTACCACACCTAATCGTTGCACTTCTTCTGGTAAACGTGGCAGTGCACTATTGACGCGGTTTTGTACTTGCGTTTGTGCACGGTCAAGGTCTGTACCCAGAGCAAAAGTAACCGTTAGCGTCATACGTCCATCACTGGTCGCTTGAGAAAACATGTACAGCATGTTTTCTGTGCCGTTGATCTCTTGCTCCAGTGGTGTTGCTACCGTTTGTGCAATAACCGTTGGATTAGCACCAGGGTAATTAGCAGTCACCACTACAGTCGGAGGCACGACTTCAGGGTATTCACTGATTGGTAATTGAAATAACGAGATGCTACCCGCAATTAAAATTACCAATGACAGCATAGCCGCAAAAATAGGGCGCTGAATAAAAAAGTGTGAAAATTTCATTATGGTTCCTTACGGCTTGCTGCTAATTGTTGTTCTGGTTCACTTAACGTAAAGGAAGCACTGCTACTATCAATCATGGTCACATTTGGAGAAATTGGCATACCCGGACCTACACGTGCAGGGCCGTTAACCGCAATAACATCACCTTTCTTTAAACCTGATGAAATTGCACGAAGGCTACCGTAACGCTCGCCAACTTCGACTAATTTATATTGTAAAATATCGCCTTCACCTACGGTTAAAACAAAGCGATTTTTTAAATCTGTACCAATTGCACGATCGGGTATTATTACCTGTTTGGTCACTTCATTTGCCGCTAATCGAATACGTGCAAATGAGCCTGAACGTAACTCATCGCTCGCTTCATGGAAAATAGCGCGGATACGTAACGTACCCGTTGCTGAGTTAATACGGTTATCAATGAAGTTGATGTAACCTGAATACGGGAAGTCCTCTTGACCTACTTTTTGCATCACAACCTGTTGCTTGCTTGATGCAGTTACATCGTTAAACGAACGATTCCAAGTACGTTCATCAACATCAAAGTAAGCGTACATTGCTTTGTTTGACACAATTGACGTCAATACACTTTGCCCTGCAATTACATTATTTCCTTTGGTGATATTAGCGCGAGAAATAATGCCATCAATAGGGGAACGGATAGCTGTAAATTCCAAATCTAATTGTGCAGCTGTTAGCTGTGCTTTTAATGCAGCAAGTTGTGCTTGGCGTTGACGCAATGTGGATGTGCGTGATTCAGCTTCTTCCGTAGAAATAGCTTTGCGTTGTCTCAAACTAACTGCACGCTTTGCTTCACTTTCAGCTTGGCTTAATGCCGCTTGTGCGCTCATCATTTGTGCTTTTAAGCTAGCAACTACGGCTGCAAAAGGGCGGCTATCTAGTTTAAATAATAAATCGCCTTGCTTAACATGGTCACCTTCTTTAAAGCTAATTTCTTCTATCAATCCTGAAATACGTGGCATTAATGCAACTTCTTCAGGCGACTCTAAGCGAGACGTGTAGGTGTGCCAACTTTGAGTTGGTTTAATTAAAACCTCTGCAACATCAATCGATTGTAAAGGTGCTTGGCTTACTGCCGGTACAGGTTCTTCAGCACAGCTGATTAATGTAAAGCTTGCCGCTGCAATAGACGCGGCGATTAGGTGTTTCTTCATGACTAGGCTCCAATAAAATATTGAGGCTATAATACGAAACTAAGTAGTGATAAAAAAGAATGGTTTTTTAATTTCATTAATGCCAATATCGCATCAATGTTTTAATAATTAACTATTTTGGATGAAAAAATGGATACGACCAGTCGCCTTTTAATGTTACTTGAAGTGGTTGAGCAAGGATCTTTTGCTAAAGCCGCTGAAGTTCGAAATGTAGATCGCTCTGTTATGTCAAAACAGATAGGCCGCTTAGAGGATGAGTTAGGCGTAAGATTATTGAATCGTTCCACACGATCATTTTCATTAACAGCAGCCGGTGCTGAAATGATTAAAAAAGCCACTGAGTTGCGGCAGGTATTATCTGAAACATTGCGTATGGCTGAAAATTATCACCAAGAACCTCGCGGTTTATTAAAAATTACTGCTTCCGCTATTATTGGTCAACGTTATTTACAACCTGTAATTAATGATTTTCAAAAACGTTTTCCACAGGTTGAAGTGGAGATGCGTTTAGATGACCGTTTGGTTGATATTATTTCTGAAGGGTTTGATTTAGCATTTAGAGTAGGTAAACCAAAAGACTCTTCATTGATTGCTAGACCGATTGCGCGTAATCGTTGGTTAATCTTAGCTACTTCAGAATTCATTGAAACCTATGGGCTTCCAAAAACCATTGAAGATTTAAGTGACTTTCCGGCTGCCAGCTATGCTAACTCGCAGGTCAGAATAGATCGAATCTCCTATATCGATGAAGATGGCAAGGATTGTGAGCAAAAGATGCGTAGTATTTTTAGGGCAAATGATGGTGAAGTATTAAAAATGAAAATACTATCGGGCACTGCTTATGGTTTATTACCTTCTTTTTTAATTAAAGATGAAGTGAAAGATGGCATCTTAGTCCCTTTGTTAACGGATCTTAAGATGGCTGAAGATAACCCAATGTATGCTGTTTATCCGCATCGTGATTTACCGGTAAGAACACGTTTGTTTTTAGATGCTGTTCGCGAATTTATTGGTAAGGATAAACCTATATGGGAAGAGGCGATCCCAAATTTTGATAACCTTTATAAAGGATAAAATAATATTACTCGCATAGGTATTTGCTTGGGGCTAAGGAGCCTGAAATTTTCGGTTTTTATCGATTTAGGCTCTTAAATACTTAGGTTTTTAAATACTTAGGCTTTGAAATATGGGGCTCTGAAATATTGAGAGTCTGTCATGTTTAAGCTCTTAAACTTGCCGTGTTTAAGCTTATACTCGAATCCATTAGGTATAAGCATATAAGCAAAGTTATTGCTTGCCCGTGTGTTTTGAAAAGCTGGCAGCTTTTTCAACAATTGCAATGTCTTCCTCCACATCAAGGGCGAGTCGAGCACGCTTTAATGCTAAACGCGCATGGTATAATGCCGCCTCATTCATTTCAGTATCTCCGATCGCAGACAAGGTATTCAATGCTTTTTGTAAACGCACTGACACTTCTATAGCGCCCGCACCATCACGTGCAATGGCTGTGAATGCATCATCAAACATATCTTGTACGGAAAGAGTGGGGACCGCTATTCGGTCATATTTGCATTGCTCTTCCTCACTTTCTGTTTCTTTATCTGGGTGAATAGTCGCCCCATTCCACAGGGTTAATAATCGTAATAGAGAGCCGATAACGTTGATCGCCGTGCCCGAATCATTGACTGCAGGCGATAGGGCACGAGCAGCTATTTCAGATAAAACCACCAGACCAAAACGAGGATCATCTTCAAACAGTCGATTATTTCCAATCTGAAACGCTTTAATCACCCTGCTGCAGTCGACGGCTGATTTGTCATGGGATAATTTATTCTGTGGAGCGCTATTGACCAGATGATTAGAAGTACTGATGTAAGCTAATGCGCTATCCGGAGCGGCGAGCGTTCCGGGTAGCGCAGCAATTAAAACTTGTGAGTGAGTTTCTTCAGCCCAACTTTGAATTGCCGCCATATCAATATGTTGAACATATCCGACGCTGGTGGCAAATATTGGCTGTCCTTGTAACTCGGTACTCGTTTCTGGCATCGCACACAAAGTGGGGTATTTTTTTCGCTGTTGTAAAGCTCGCTCAGTGGCTTTTTCAACTTTATCTATGGTTGAGCCAAGCCTTCCTAAGCGAGCAATGTTATCTACCCAACGTACAAAAGTGACAATCACGATGGCGAAAACCATTGCAGTGAGAATAAATAATATGAATAAACCAGATTTTTCAAAGTAAGCATTTTTAACTGCCATTAATGCTACTACGCTAAAAATAAAAGCACCTACAAAGGTCGATAATGCATTTTGTGATACATCATCTGCGACCACTAAACTAAAGGATCGTGGTGTTGCTGTATTACTGGTTGATGCATAGGCTGATACCATTGAAGATACAGAAAAAGTGGCGATCATTAACATGCTGCTTGCCATGATAGCTAATAGTGTTTCGATTGAGTCCAGCGTTACTTCGGGAACAAAGTCTGCTAACCCACTGTCATCAGCCAGTTTTGCGGTAAAAACCGCTACAATCGATATTAAACAAACGGCTAATGGTCTGACCCAAAGGCGTTCTCGCAATCTATTGAGTAAAAAGCGCAAACGATCTGTTGAAATAGGAGATTGCATGGTGATTTCCTTTACGCTGCCTAATGAGAATGGAGAGTGTAGGTTTTTATGCCTATGTTGATGACAATGCTCATAATACAAAAAAATACAGTAATTTACATTTACTTGATCTTCAATGATTTATTCTATTTTCAGCAATTGTTTGATTAAACTGTGTCGTGGGTAGGGATTTGCTAATTCAACTCTTTATTATGGAGAGGATATGAAGCTTCCTTGTGCTGATTTTTGTTCTGGCGGCTTTCAACACTAATTTCGACGCTACTTTGAATGCTATTTTCGATGCTATTTTCAATATTACTTTCAACACTGTTGATTTCAATACTATTTTCAAAACAACCTTTATAATGACTTTTAGTTTCGTTATGGGGAGTGTGTGCAGCCTTTATATCGGCTTCACGCTTCATTAATAGAATGGTCAAAAATATTTTAGTGGGTAAGGAAAATATGAATCCTATTGCGATACAGGTTGCACTGATAATAATGCCTGTGACACCAAGTTGATGCATTTTTTCACTGAACAAGTGTAAGTAAATACCCAATGCGATTAAACATAAGCCGATAGTAATTGATATTTTTAGCATATTTAATAACGTATTTTGGGTCATTGATAGATTAACTTTCATTGCCAATAAGTATTAAGAAACATATCTTTTTTAAGAGCAAAAGAAGTTAAGCTACATCAATACCAGCTAAATAATTTTCAGCTCTTTGATTATTTTTTGTGTTTTTCTGTTTTTAGTCACTTAATCTAATTAGGCTCTGGCTACTATTCTTATTTCTATTTTTATTCCTATTGCCATAAAAAAACCAATCACTTGGATTGGTTTTTGTTGAGCGGCAAAGCCTGTCATTATTGCCTTACCTGCTTTACTTATCGTCATCACTTATCGGCGATTGCTTATCGACAAGAGCCTATAAACCAGAGCTTATGGACAAGCACTTATAGACAACTTCTTATGAAAACTGACTCATTGTATTATTGACACCGGATGCTTTCAGCGCTTGATCTCCAGAGAAGTATTCCTTGTGATCATCACCAATGTTAGAGCCGGACATGTCTTGATGTTTCACAGAAGCTAATCCTTCTCTGATCTCTTTGCGTTGAACATTATCAACATAAGCTAGCATGCCTCGTTCACCAAAGTACTCTTTTGCCAAGTTATCAGTAGAAAGTGCCGCCGTGTGATAAGTCGGTAAGGTGATCAAGTGATGGAAAATCCCAGCCTGTTGTGACGCTTCCTGTTGGAAGTTTTGGATTTTAAAATCCGCTTCTATTGCTAATTCGGTAGCATCGTACAACTGACTCATTAAATCGCCACGTTGATATGAGGATAAGTCTTTACCTGCAGCTTGCCATGCATCAAATACTTGTTGACGGAAGTTAAGCGTCCAGTTAAATGACGGGCTATTGTTGTAAACTAATTTTGCATTTGGTACCACCTCTCTAATACGGTTTACCATGCCCGCAATTTGTTGCACGTTAGGCGCTTCTGTTTCAATCCATAATAGGTCTGCACCGTGTTGCAATGAGGTGATGCAATCTAATACCACTCTGTCTTCGCCCGTATCAGCTTTGAAGCGTACTAAACCATTTGCCAAACGATGTGGTTTAATCAGTTCTCCGCCTCGACTTAATACCATGTCACCGGATTGTAATTGGTCTAATGATGTTAACGATTCACCATCAATAAAATCATTATATTGCTCAGCCAAATCACCAGGATATTGCGATACAGGAATTTTTTGAGTTAAATCTGCTCCTAATGAATCTGTACGCGCAACAATAATTCCATCTTCTACACCCAGTTCCATAAACGCGTAGCGTACGGCATTAATTTTTGCCAAGAAATCTTCGTGTGGTACCGTAACTTTGCCATCTTGATGACCACATTGTTTTGCGTCAGAAACTTGGTTTTCAATTTGAATACAACATGCACCGGCTTCAATCATCTTTTTCGCTAATAGGTAAGTTGCTTCTTCGTTACCAAAACCGGCGTCAATATCGGCAATGATTGGCACAATATGTGTTTCAAATTCATTGATACGTTTATGAATGGCCTGTTGTGCTAATTGATCACCACTCTCGACTGCACTGTCTAACTCCTGAAAAACATGGTTTAACTCTCGTGCATCTGCTTGCTTGAGGAAGGTATATAACTCCTCGATAAGCATAGGCACAGTGGTTTTTTCATGCATTGATTGATCGGGTAGTGGACCAAACTCGGAACGCATCGCTGCTACCATCCAACCTGACAAATACAAGTAAGTACCTTTAGTGGTTTGAAAATGCTTTTTAATGGAGATCATTTTCTGTTGACCTATAAAACCATGCCAACAACCTAATGACTGCGTATAGTTGCTGCTGTCAGCATCATAGGCATCCATATCTTGACGCATTATTTTGGCAGTATACTTGGCAATATCTAACCCCGTTTTAAAACGGTTTTGTAAGCGCATACGTGCAATATATTCCGGATTAATGGCATTCCACGTTTGTCCTTGTTGTTCAGTAAACTGGCGAGCATTATTTGTTTCAGTTCTATAGTTCATGATATTTCTCCATTTGATGTCATTAAGTTATGTAAGCACTTTAAGGGGGTTATAAACGCTAGCGAAAATTGGAAAGAGCAATAGGCGCTAGTGATTTTTGGCAAATAATCGATATTCATGTAATAAAGGTTCGGTATATCCGTTAGGTTGTTGTGCGCCTTTAAAGATTAAATCTCGGGCGGCTTTGAATGCCATATTGTTAGAAAAATTCGGCATCATATTTTGGTAACCCGCAACGCTTTGGTTTTGTGTATCCACTATGCTGGCCATATTCTGTAAAACTTGCTCAACCTGCTGGGCATTACATATATTGTGATGTAACCAGTTGCAGATATGCTGACTAGAAATGCGTAATGTCGCGCGGTCTTCCATTAAACCTGTGTTGCTAATATCTGGTACTTTTGAGCAACCCACGCCTAACTCAACCCAGCGCACCACGTAGCCTAAAATCCCTTGAATATTATTTTCTAATTCGCTGATAATTTGATCTTCAGTTAGTACCATAGATGCAGGCATCACAGGCATGCGCAACAAATCGCGTAATTTTGCTGCTGGCTGTTGTTGAATTACTTTCTGCTGCTTAAAGACATCAACACTGTGATAATGCAATGCGTGTAAAGTAGCCGCAGTGGGCGAAGGAACCCAAGCTGTATTAGCACCCGATTGCGGGTGTGCTATTTTTTGTTGCATCATTTGTTGCATTTCATCGGGCATTGCCCACATGCCTTTACCTATTTGTGCTCGGCCACTAAAACCACAACGTAATCCAACTTGTACATTATTGTCCTCGTAAGCCTGGATCCAAGGTTGTTGTTTGATTTGAGCTTTTGGATAAAACGGACCGGCTTCATTACTGGTATGGATTTCATCACCTGTACGGTCTAAAAAGCCGGTGTTAATAAATACCACACGTGATTTTGCCGCTTTGATGCAGGCTTTTAAATTAAGTGTGGTTCTTCGCTCTTCATCCATAATGCCCATTTTAATGGTGTTCTCTGGCAGGTTTAACATCTGTTCAACACGTTCGAAAAGCAGATTAGTAAAAGCAACTTCATCGGGACCGTGCATTTTGGGCTTAACGATGTAGATACTGCCAGTGCGTGAATTACGTAGCCCAGATGTTTTTTGCAAATCGATGCTTGCAATCAATGAGGTCACTACCGCGTCAACAATGCCTTCCGGCGCATTGTTACCAGCGCTGTCTTTAATCAGCTCAGTGCCCATTAAGTGCCCAACATTACGTACTAGTAGTAATGAGCGGCCATGCACGTTATAGGGGCAACCGCTTTTATCGGTGTAACTACGATCTGGATTCATATTGCGAGTGATTAACTGATCTTGCTTTTTAAACGTCGCGCTTAAGTCTCCGTTAATTAACCCTAACCAATTTTTATAGGCATCAACTTTATCTTCCGCATCAACGGCCGCAATAGAGTCCTCAAAGTCGACAATCGTTGTTAGAGCCGATTCAACTTCAATATCATCAATATTTGCAATATCGTTTGCACCTATTTTTCCGTATTTATCAATGGTGATGCCGACATGTAAGCCATTGTTTTTAAGCAGTAAATATTTTGGTTCATGTTTTGAACCATCGAAGGCCACAAATTGACAAGGACTACGTAAACCACTTTCTGAACCATCAGGGAAAAAAGCTAACAGATGTTGAAAATAAACTAAGTAGCTAGACACATCTTTGTGCGAACCGTTATTCAATGGGAAAGCTTCATCTAAAAATGTTTTAGCAGCATCAATAACACTTGCACCACGTTGAGCATCAAAGCCTGACTCTGTAGAAAGTGGTGCGATTGCATCGGTACCGTAATAGGCGTCATATAAACTGCCCCATCTTGCATTGGCCGCATTTAATGCAAAGCGTGCATTTTGAACTGGCACTACTAATTGTGGTCCCGCCATGGTTGCAATCTCCGCATCAACATTTTCTGTTTCGATACAAAAAACTTCTACTTCAGGTTGCAAGTAACCAATCTCGCGTAAAAAAGCTTCGTATTCAGTCGGGTCATTTGCTGGGTTATTACGGTGCCATTGATTGATTTGTTGTTGCATGTTTTTACGAATGCTAAGTAAGTTGACATTCTGTGGCGTTAGGTCACTGATCAAACTATTAAAGTCATACCAAAAATTAGTCGGACTAATCTCTGTGTGGGGTAGTACTTGGTTATTGATGAAATCGTAAAAACCAAGATCTATTTGATTTTGTTGCTGTTGTAGTAGGCTCATCATTTAATTCCTTATATGGGTTAGTTAATGCGTTGTTTGTGATTGTTGAAAACCGATTCCTGAAAACCGACAGTTGAAAACTGCTTGTTAGCTCTCGTTGTTCACGAACTTGGATCACAAACTTGCTTTTCATCGCGTTAACCGTTCACTACTCATTGTTTGCTTTGTGACCGATGTGAGAGATATTAGATTATTTTTTTATATAATTTCACAAAGAAAATTACACAGTGTGAATTTTACAAATGAAATCAAATAAAAGTTTAACTAGACAGTCGCATTTTCTCGGTACAAAAATCCGTAACTTACGGAAACGTAACCATTTAACCTTGGATGACTTATCATCTAGGTGTGTAAAATTAGCACCTGAAAATGCACCATCCGTTTCTTACCTTTCTATGATAGAACGCGGAAAACGTATCCCTAGTGAAGAAATGCTAGAGGTAATTGCACAGGTTTTTCAAAAAAACGTGCAATGGTTCTTAGATGATGCACCCGCGCCCGATGAGTTAACGCCTGAAAAGGGGAGTCGAGGCGGCATTAGCGGCATGGCGCTTGAGCCTAGCTTTTTGTTTTCTCAAGATATTCTGCAAATAGCGATTCCTGAAATGCTGTCTCAAACGGGTACCACGGGACGCCAATTTGCACATTTATTAATACGTGCTTACCAAGAGCACCATCAAAATCATTTTCCCGACTTAGAGCGTGCTGCAGAAGAGGTTGGGCAAAAAAGAATGCCGTTATATGTGGAAGATCTACAAGAAATTGCTGAGCAGAAAGGATTAAGTATTCGCTGGTTTAGTGATCTTAAAGATCAAAAGAACTTATCGGAGGACGAACAATCTCAAAGTATGAAAAGCATGGTGACTTCTTATCTACAACCACCATCTACTGTGTATTTAAATAAGAAATTGAAAAAAAATTCGGCACGTTTGAAATATGAATTAGCTGTACATATTGCACACTGTGTTTTACATAACAATGACGGTGAAAAAAGCATTATGGTCGCGGGGGATAGAGCCCAATATGATGTGCAAAAGAAACGACCAAACAGTTCGCCCCCATCTACTCAGTTAGAATCCCAGGATATTTTACACGCATGGCGTGATTTTGAATGCAGCTTTTTTGCCGCGGCTTTGTTATGCCCTAAAGTGGCTTTTAGACAATTGTTAGATAGACACGGTTATGAAATCAATATCGGTAAAGTGATTGATGTTTCTTCATCGGTAGTGATGCGCAGAATGACCGCGGTGTCAGCTTATCCTCACTGGCATTATTTTGATGCCTATAGTCCCGGTAAACTAAAAGCGGTATATCGTGGTAATGGTATTCCACTACCTTGGGGAAATATGCGTATTGTTAATGACCCTTGTCAACATTGGTCTGTGTTTCGAATGCTCGCGGCTAATCAGGAAGGCACTGCCGCACAGTTATCTATTCTTAATGACGGTGATATACCAAAAATCTATTGTTGTGAGTCGATTAAAGTTAAAGATTTAACCGATGCATCGCATGTTTTGTGTGCAGGCATTGAGTTAAGTCCTGCGATCACTGCGCAAGGCTATGACGCGTTAGCTTTAGTTAATGAATTAAAAAAATTGTGTATTGAGAATGGTGGTGAAGCGGTGATCCCCGCGCATATTAAAAAGGTGTTAATTGCCGTTGCACGTATTCTTAATATTAATTGGATAGAGCGAGGGATCGAAGAAAAAGCACGTTTAATCTGCTCGCGTGGGGCAGTTTGTCCACGTAAACCTGGATGTTACTCAATACCAAAAATGTAATGTTGCTCGCATTACATTTTTGGCGCTTTAGAGACGATGCTATTTTAACTAGTTTTTATTATTTAGGTTTACCCTATTAGGGCTGTAATAAGAGGGCGGCAATAAGAGGGGATGAGATTAATAGTATGGCCATCGATAAAAATAGATACACAACGACTAAAAATAGTCTGTGTTTTTTTCGGTTGTAGGGTACTGGTTTGCCTGTTAGTAAATCTGTTTGATAGTAGTATTTAGCCGTCAACATTCCCACTAAACAGATTAAATAAGCACTTAATAAAACTAATGCCCAATAACCATCTATTTTCACTAAAAATCCTGCTAATACGGGTAATAAGATGGCTGCACCCATGCACATTAACCAGAGGGTTAATATAGAGAAATCACTTAACCATTTAAACTGGCGGGCTAATAATTTGGGAAGGTATTCCATTATATTTCCTGTTCATAGGTTAACGGTTTTAAAAGTGATGTTATGTTTTTGTA
>NZ_JALAAB010000019.1:0-108066 GCF_037546705.1 Vibrio sp. 2-Bac 85
TTTTATTATGAGTCACTATTCTTTCAGTAATGTATTAAACGAACTAAAAAATGACAAGTAGATGATTAAATCAAATTTAACTTAACTAGATAAATATATCTATGATGCAAACCACTACTTTTGAGTTGTTTTTATGATTTTGTTCTTTTTTTATCGTTAAGCTTCTATTTACTGAATTGAGCGATTAATCTAAAAGAGATGAAATGGGTGCATACCCTATGATTGAAAGATGAAGAGGTGGAAAAATAAAGAGCATAAATGATAGGCAAAAAAAAAGCTTCGCAAATGCGAAGCTTTTTCTTAAAATTGGTGCCCGGAGACGGACTTGAACCGTCACGACCATAAGTCGAGGGATTTTAAATCCCTTGTGTCTACCGATTTCACCACCCGGGCGATTATCTAAGTTTCTAGATAAGTGGCGCGAATTATATAGTACTTTTTATTAAGTACAAGACGTAATAGTAAAATAACCAAATAAAATCAGTTGATTGATGAAAAATAAAACAATACTCATTAACTCTAGTTTTGGAATGGCGGCACAATAACCCTACCTAAAGCAGATTTAACATTGCTCATTATTCAAATCTAAGGCGTCCCAATATTATCGACTTGAAAATAAATCGTAGCACCTACTACTCTAACCACCCCACCACTTCTTGTAATGATTCGGTAGTATTGTTAATTATATTGTCAGTTGTATTGTTAGTTAGTGGCCAATATTCTAAACCTATATATCCGCTAAAATTAGTTTGTTTAATAGCAGAAAAAATTTCAGGATAGTTAATCTCTCCATGTTGTAGTTCATGGCGACCAGGATGTCCTGCTGCATGAAAATGACCAATATAATCGATATTAGCCAATATATTATTGATAATATTTCCTTCGCTAATTTGCTGGTGATAAATATCAAATAACACTTTTACGTTAGGGCTGGAAACTTGTTTAATAATATCAAAAGCTTCAGCACTTTTTATTAAGTAATAACCAGGGTGATCAACTAGTTCATTTAAAGGCTCAACAACTAACGTAATATCAGCGGCCTCTAACAATGGTGCAGCGGCAGTTAAACCATCTATTAATGACTGTTTTTGCTGTTCGCGTGGCATCCCTACAATAAAATCCCCCACTTGAGAAATAATAGTTTTAATTTTTAACTCTTTAGCCACAGCAATTGAATCACTTAATGCTTGTAAATAAGCACCACGTTGTTCAACGTCTACTAAGCTAATAAATTTAGTACAGCAACATGAAATCGATAAGTCATAACGATTAACAGCGGTTTGCAATGCTGTTAAATCTTTATCCCACCAAGACCAGAACTCTATGGTTGATATGTTCGCTTGAGCCGTTGCTTGGCAAGCTTGATCAAAAGATAAATTGCCAAAAACAGCATCGATACAAAGTGAAGGTGATAATTTAGTTTGCTTAGTCTGCATAGGAACCTTTTATTATTAAATTATTTAAATAATTCTGTTTTTATTATCAATTAATTGCGCATGTAATCAAATACCCATTTATTCAAATCGATTTACTCAAACCCACGCACTCAAATAAGAGTCAACGTTAAAAAATGGAAGCAATTGAAAAAGTTATTTATTTACCATTAATAGGACACTATTAACCTTTCCTGTTAATTTGTTCACATTTATTATATCTGCCCTGATGTTTTTTCATAAACTTATCAGGATTAGTTGTAATAACAAAGTCAGTATTTAAAATAACTTAACTCAGTCATATAACCGTTATCATTCAAGATAAAAATCAGTAAGCCGTAAGGTAAGCAGATTCTAGGCTTATAGGTAAAGCGCTAACGGATATAAATACTTTTAACACCAAAGGGATCCCTATGAAAATTGCAGTTACAGCCGCGAGCGGTCACTTAGGTGCTAGCATTGTTAATGCTTTATTAGCACTTATTCCTAAAGAAAATATTATTGCATTAGCTCGTACACCAGAAAAAGCCGCAAATTTAGGTGTTGAGGTGCGTCCTGGCGACTATGAAAACCCCACTCAATTGCAACAATCTTTGCAAGATGTAGATACATTATTACTCATATCAGGTATGGATGAACCCAGTAAGCGAATTGGTCAACACCGTAATGTAATCAATGCAGCTAAACAAGTGGGCGTTAATAAGATTGTTTATACCAGCATTCAAGGTGCCGAGGAAGGCACCGCTTTTTCCCCAGTGGTGCAAAGTAACCGCCAAACAGAACAAGATGTGATAGATAGTGGTTTAGATTGGGTGATCGGTCGAAATGGTATTTATATTGAACCTGATATTGAATATATCGATAATTATAAAAAAGTTGGACATGTTTTTAACTGTGCAGATAAAGGCCTATGTGGTTATACGACGCGGCCTGAACTAGCTTATGCTTACGCGCGTATGCTTAGTGAAGATAAACATAATGGTAAAATTTATAACCTAAATGGCGAGGCAATTTCACAGCAAAAGCTGACGAACTATTTAAATGATGCCTTTGATGCACAGCTAACCTACCAATCAATGAGCGTAGAAGATTATCGTAAAACCCGCTCTAATGAATTAGGCGATTTTCTAGGCTCTATTATCGCAGGTATTTACCAAGGCATACGTGAAGACAAAGTGAATAATCCGAGTGATTTTTTACAAGCTGCTGGCCGTGAACATCAGAGTTGGGATAGTTTTTTTACTCACTTAAAAGGGAAGTCTGCTTAAATGGATTTGATTGATAGAATAGGTTATTTTTTAACATTATTTAGTGAGCATTTACTAATTTCATTTTTAGCTATGCTCATTGTTAGTGTGTTTGGGGTCGCTATTGGTATTTGGGTTTTTTATTCATCAAAAGCACAACGCATTATCATGCCTACCGTTAACTTTTTATACACCATTCCCTCCATTGCAATGTTTGGTTTACTCATTCCAATCGTCGGTATTGGGTTACAAAATGCATTAATTGTATTGGTATTATATGGCTTATTACCTATTGTGCACAGCACCTATAGTGGTATGAAAGAAGTCCCTTATAATTTAGTAGATGCTGCCAAAGGGTTAGGCTCAACACCACTGCAATTATTTCGTCATATTTACTTCCCCCTAGCGTTACCCAGCATTTTATCTGGATTACGAATTACCACGGTGATGGTGATTGCTTTGACAGGGTTAGCCGCTCTCATTGGTGCAGGCGGCCTTGGGCAAGCTATTTTCCGCGGCTTGAATACAATGAATACGTCATTAATTGTAACCGGTTCTTTAGGGATTTCGTTATTTGCTATTTTGGGCGATAAGTTTGTAGGGACATTAGAGAAAAAGAATAATCTTCAGCGCATCATTAGTCGTAATGCACTGCCTTCACAAAAGCATTTTATCTATATTAACCTCGCCGTTTTAGCTGTTTTATTAGTGATGTCCTTGGCTTATATTAATCCCTTCGCAAGTGCTAAAGAAAGGGTGATTACAATTGCTTCAAAACCCATGTCAGAACAATACATATTGGGCGAAATAATGTCTCAACTAATTGAAAATGAAACTGATATCCATGTAATTCGACAGTTTGGTATTGGCGGCGGCACAACTAATATACACCCAGCACTACTGTCTGGTGATCTGGACATGTATGTAGAGTATACGGGTACAGCTTGGATGAATGTGTTAAACCAAAAATCACAGCTAGATTTTGGGCAATTACAACAACAGTACCAAGAAAATTACCAATTAAAGTGGTTAGGTTTATTGGGGATGAATAATACCTATGCCATTGCAATTCCAGAATCTATCGCAGCACAAAAACAGATAAAAACGTATTCAGATTTAGTACGCCATAGTGGTGATTTTGATTTTGGTGCAGAATTTGAATTTTTTGAGCGCGCAGATGCTTATCCCAGCTTGATCAAGGTTTACCCTTTTAAATTTGCCAAACTTCATGAAATGGATATCAGTTTACGCTATAAAGCCATCGAAGAAGGCAAGGTTAATGCCATCGATGCCTTTACCACGGACGCACAAATTGAAGCCTTGAACTTGCAGGTATTAGTCGATGATAAGCACTTCTTTCCCGACTATGAGGCGGGGATCGTAATAAGAGAAGCGATATTACAACAATACCCAGCGTTAACTAAACTGTTGATGCAATTGGAAGGTGAAATTTCTACCGATAAAATGCGCAAAATGAACTACCAACTTGAAGTGTTAAAGGAAACACCTAAGGCAATAGCACAAGAATTTTTAGCAACACTAAGGAATAAACATGAGCAATAAAAAAATAGTGGTTGCCGTTAATAATGTGACTTTTTCCTATGATGATAAAATAGTGCTTAAGAATTTTTACCTTAACATTGAGGCAGGTAGTTTCGTTTGTTTAACTGGTGAAAGTGGCTGTGGAAAATCAACATTATTACGCTTGATGAATGGTTTACTAATACCGCAACAAGGTGATATCAATATTGATGGCAAACGATTGACCGCAGAAAATGCAATAGATAACCGACGTCGCATTGGTTATATACTACAAGAAGGTGCTTTATTCCCTCACTTAACCGTTTACCAAAATATGATCTATTGCCTCACGCTATTAAATATGTCGTCTGAAGCCTGTCAAAAACGCATCGATGAATTGTTGCCCTTGGTCAATTTGAGTCATGAACTACTACATCAATTTCCTGATCAACTCAGTGGTGGTCAACGTCAAAGAGTGGGTATTATCAGAGGTATTGCTCATCGCCCTGCCATTGTGTTGATGGATGAACCATTTTCAGCACTGGATCCAGAAACACGTGAAAGTTTACAAGATTTAGTAAAGAGTATTCATCAGCAGACTAATACTACTTTCATAATGGTGACGCACTCCTTAAGCGAGGCTGAAAAATTAGGCTCAGCGATCGTTAACATGTAAAAGATAAGAGAATATAAAGATGGGGAACGATTTTCAGTTCCCCTAAATCAAACTTTCTAATGCCAATACAACTCGAATTTTAAGCAAAAAAAAGCCTCAACATTAGTTGAGGCTTTTTCTTATAATTGGTGCCCGGAGACGGACTTGAACCGTCACGACCATAAGTCGAGGGATTTTAAATCCCTTGTGTCTACCGATTTCACCACCCGGGCGATTGCTTTAAAGCGTGCTTAAGCAATGACGAGCATTATAGAGAAATTAATGTCAGTCACAACCCCTAAACCGCAATAAAATATAATTTACTAACTGATTGCTGATTATTTCAACATATTGATATTTAACAAACAATTTTAGCTTAAAATACCCCCACTAACATTTAACGCTTGAAGTCACTTACAAATATATAGGTACATAAATGAATAGATAAATAGGTAAACAGCAGGCCAAATAATTTATTTGCCTTTTTTATTATAAAAAACGGATTTTAATAAAAATGTCATCTTTTAACGGTACAAGTATGCGCACTTTATTTACTATTCTATGGAAGGTTATCAATGAAACTTAATTTACTGACTAGCATTATTCTTTCTTCTACTTTAATTGGCTGTACAAATACTCCTGTAACAATATCTGGATCTGAGCAGAACATTGATCGCAATATAAGCGAAAGCATTGAGCAACACATCAACCAAAGCATTGAATTACAGGAAGCAGGACGATACCAGTCAAATATCTTTGACCAGAGTGCAGCTGAAATTGTTACTTTTGATAAGCTGACCCAGAAAACATTTGTCGTCAATGCACAATCAGGCAAGATTGATATATTAGATAGCAAAAATATTGATAACCCCACTTTTGTTAACAGCCTAGATATCAAAGAAGATATAAAGAAGCAATTCAACAGCGAAGCCGGAGCTGCTAATAGTGTTGATGTATATAATGGATTATTAGCAGTTGCTATTGCAGCTAAAACTAAAACAGATAATGGCTGGATCGCATTTTACGATACCCAAGATTTACGCTTTATCTCTGCACTTTCTGTCGGAGCCTTACCTGACATGTTAACTTTTACTCCTAACGGACAACAGTTAGTCGTCGCTATAGAGGCAGAGCCTAGCAACGGAAATTATACCGTTGACCCAGAAGGCGAGATTGCTATCTTAGATATTAAATGGACCAATAAAATATTAAATACCGCCCTCACCCGCTTAACATTCACTGATTTCAATCATGGTGGATCGCGTCACCATCAACTACCAAAAAATTTATTATTAAATGGTTACCAAGCTAGTGTTTCGCAAGATTTAGAGCCTGAATATATAGCCATCAACTCAGATAGTAGTAAAGCTTATGTCGCACTGCAGGAAAATAATGCTATCGCGATTATAGATTTAGCAGCAAAGTCCATTGAACGTATTATGTCACTTGGTTTTAAAGACCACTTGCTAAAAGGTAATGAAATTGATGGCAATGATAAAGACAAACAAGCTTTATTAAAAAATGAAGCGTTGTTAGGAATGTATCAACCGGATTCAATTGCGACCACTCGCATTAACGGTATTGATTATTTAATTACAGCGAATGAAGGTGACGATCGCAGTGATTGGATAAGTGATTTAACACAAGCTGATTGTGAAGCTGGGCATTTTTATTACCATTTACAAGATGCTCAGTGTGGCGATAATATAAGATTAAAAAATGCATTATCTTCTAAGGATTATCAACCGCAATTGGCTAGTGCTAAATTAGACTTATCCAACTTTACAAAAGGTGGAGCATATCAGGAGACGGTTAAAAGAATTAAATTTTCACATTCATTAACAGCTCAGCATGGTGACTTAGACGGTGATGGAAAAATAAATCGTTTATTAACCTTCGGAGGACGCTCTTTTTCTATATGGGACATTAATAGCAGTAAAATGGTATTTGATTCAGGTAGTGATTTTGAACGATTAACAGCACAAAAATACGGTAATAATTTCAACCAAACGCACAACAAACTCAAAGCAGAAAATCGAAGTGCAAAAAAAGGTCCTGAACCAGAAGCATTAACCACTGGCTCAATAAATGGTAAAACTTACGCATTTATAGGGTTAGAGCGAATGGGTGGAATTATGGTTTATGATATTAGCAAACCTGAACAGGCACGATTTGTACAATATCTTAATAATCGCGATATGACGATCAATCCAGCACAAAATAAGCAAAAGAATGAACAAGGGATCACCACCTATCAAGTTGATGCTGGTGACTTAGGTCCTGAAGGCTTCAAGTTTGTAAGTGCAAAAGATAGCCCAAGCGGTACACCAATTTTAATAGTAGGTAACGAGGTCAGTGGTACAACACGTTTTTATCGAATAGCAATAAAATAACAACATATGCTCAACCCGTTATTTACTTATCGACTTGATTAACTATTGTACAAATACAGAGTAAAAACACAAGAACCAACAAATATTTGAATCGAAACAGAGTTTTTACACTATTTGAAATTGACAACTAAAAACAGGGCGAATACAATCCGCTCTGTTTTTAGTAAATAGATTTCCCAACCTACTAAAACATCCACTGCGTTATTGATTACGCACTATAGTGGGGCTATAGCTCAGCTGGGAGAGCGCAACGCTGGCAGCGTTGAGGTCTGCGGTTCGATCCCGCATAGCTCCACCACTTTTTCAAGATTTCCCCTCTACATATTTTAATTTAAAGCGATTATCTTCAAACTGATTAGCTTCCAAACTGATTAGCTTCCAAACTGATTAGCTTCCAAACTGACTAGTTTTCACACTGATCATCTTTAAAAGCAACTCTGCCAAATGAGTTTATAGTTACTATTCAAAACAGTTATTGATAAATAACCATTCAAAGTAACTAGCTCAAATAACCACTTTGTTTGTAGTCACCTTTTTCTCATAGTCACTTTTTCTAAAAAATGCTATTTTTCGCTCGTTTCTACCTTTGCTTCTGGTTTTGCTTTACGACGCTGGCGAATCAGCCCTTCTTGAATAGTGGAGGCAACTAACTTGCCGTCTCGAGAGAAAAACTTGCCTGACACTAAACCACGGCCATCGGATGCGACTGAACTTTTTACCGAATAAAGTAACCACTCATCTAAGCGAAAATCATGGTGGAACCACATTGAGTGATCAATCGTCACCACTTGCATACCTTCACTAAAAAAAGAAACACCATGCGGTTGTAATGCAGTTGGTAAAAAATTGAAATCTGATGCATAGGCTAATAAATAGCGATGAACGCGTAAATCATCGGGCATACGTCCATTAGCCTTAAACCAGACTAAGCGTGTTGCCGGTTCAATTTCAGGTTCAATAGGATTGATTAATGTTACTGGACGCATTTCTATCGGTTTTTCAGCAACTAACTTGTCACGAATAGAAGCGGGTAACAGGTCAGAATGTAATAAAGCCATCTCTTGCTCAGAAATAAGATCTTCTGGGGCAGGTGCTTCAGGCATCTCATCTTGATGCTCAAAGCCCTTTTCAGGTGCTTTAAATGAAGCGGTCATATAAAAAATAGGCTTACCGTTTTGAATAGCCTTGATTCGTCTTGCAGAAAGTGAATTACCGTCGCGAATTCTTTCAACATCGTAAACAATAGCCCGATCTGTTTTACCTGGACGTAAAAAATAAGAGTGAAATGAGTGTACTTGCTGTTCCTTTTTAACGGTTTCTTTAGCAGCAGAAATCGCTTGCCCCATTACTTGGCCACCAAATACTGCGCCAAACCCTAAATCTTGGCTATCACCACGAAACAAGTTTTCTTCTAACTTTTCTAAGCTTAATTGCTTTAACAGATCGTTTAATACTTTACCCATTTTTAACTCCCAAAAAAGGGCGTGTAATACGCCCTTGTTTATTATTTAAAAAGTAGTTGAAGCTTATAAAGACATGAGTAATTCACGTACTTTTGCAAAATCAACAGGGAACTCTTTTGATAATAGAGGCAATTCTGCACGTGATGCTAACTCTTCAGGGATGAAAATGTCACGCCCTAAAATATCTTCAACACTTTCTTTAAACTTAGCAGGATGCGCTGTACATAAGAACAAACCAGTTTCGTTATCTTTAAGCTGTTTCGTCAACTCATGATAAGCAATTGCGCCATGTGGCTCACATAAATAACCTAGTTTATCCATTTCGATCAAGGTGTCTTTTGTTTCTTGATCCGACAGCTTGCCATAACCTAGTTCCGTTAATGACCAGCCTTTAACTTTAAATAGCTCTTCAATACGTGGCCAGTTATTTGGCGCACTCACATCCATCGCATTTGAAAGTGTTGCTACAGTCTTTTTCGGTGCCCATGTGCCTTCTTGTAAATAACGAGGCACCGTATCATTTTCATTGGTTGCAGCAATAAAACGTTTAATCGGTAATCCTAACGCTTTAGCTAATAGCCCCGCCGTTAAATCACCAAAATTACCACTCGGTACCGAAACCACCAAGTTATCACGTTGTTCAACAGATAATTGTGCAAACGCTTCAAAGTAGTAACAAATTTGTGCAACAAGACGACTAATATTAATTGAGTTTGCAGAGTTTAAACCCACTGCTTGTTTTAACTCTTGGTCATCAAATGCTTGTTTAACCATCGTCTGACAATCATCAAAGTCACCTTCAATCGCAACCGTTGTGATATTGCCACCTAATGTACAAAATAATTTTTCTTGTAATGGGCTAATTTTTCCTTTTGGATAAAGGATAACAACATTAATATTTTCCATGCCGTAAAAAGCATGCGCAACTGCAGCGCCAGTATCACCAGATGTAGCGGTTAAAATAGTGATTTTTCCATCGTCTTTGAATTGCGCTAAACACTGCGCCATGAAACGGCCACCAAAGTCTTTAAAGGCTAACGTAGGACCATGAAATAGCTCTAATGCATTAATATTTTCAGTGACTTTTTTAACTGGAGCAGGAAAAGTAAAGGCATTAGATACGATTTCATAAACAGCTTGCTTGCTCAGTTCATCACCAATCAAATGTGATAAAATTTCAGTTGAGCGATCCACTAAATTCATTTCAAGTAACGAATCGATATTGTCTAATGGAATAATAGCTTCAGGGAAAAATAAGCCTTGGCCACGCCCTAATCCTTGTTTAACAGCTTGTTGAAAGCTGACTTGTTCGCTGTTGTCTTTAATGTTGTATAAATTCATAATTCTTTTCCTAACACGCGTGCACCTTGTTCATCAAGGTGACAAATATGACAGAACCCCTCTTCATTTTGAAGAAAGTTTTCCGTTAACCAAGTTTTTAATAATTCTGCTTGTGACAAATCACTCATCACTGCAAATACCGTTGGGCCAGAGCCAGAAATCCCCATCGCCAGTGCACCACTTTGTTGTGCAAATAAGCGCGCTTGATCAAAACCTGGAATCAATTGAGAACGATAAGGTTCAGCAATCACGTCATTCAGCATTAACGCTGCTAAAGCCGGTTGTTCACTATGACAAGCATGCACAAATGCCCCTAAGCGACGGCCATAAGTCAAGGCATCAGACAAGCGATATTGCGATGGTAATATGTCACGAGCTGCGGCGGTTGAAATAGTAATACCAGGATAAGCAACTACCCAATACCACTCTTTAAATGAAGGGATGGTCTGGCTAATAACGCCACCTTCATTGATCATCAATTGCATACCACCAAGGTAACAAGGAGCAACATTATCATAATGTACGCTGCCACTAATTTTACCTTCCATTTCACCCATGATAGTTAACATCACATGCTCATCTAATAGATAGTCATGCCATGCATTTAAGGCTTCTAGTGCAGCTACGATGGAACTTGAACTAGACCCCAAACCACTTCCAACAGGAAGATTTTTTTCTAAGGTCAATGACACGGGTAATATTTCTTTATGCTGCTTTGCAAGCTCCACCTGGTAAGCTAAATAACAGTCGTAAACAATATTACTCTTAGAGTCATCGGGTAATTTATGTGCATAAGGGCCAACACATTGTAATGAAAACCCGTAATCACCTTTAGTGATCATAACGCGGTCACCTAATGGAGAACCATCAATAGGAGTTAAAGCGCCACCTAATACGTCAAATCCCACACTTACATTTGCCGTTGAAGCTGGAGCGTAAACAACAATAGACATATTAAAACCCCTGTTTCTGAATTTGAACGCTGTTCGTAAAACACATTACGCAAGCATTTTTAAATTGTTTTATAGTAGCAAAAATTGCAACCATGTTAGAACTCCTGTTTCCAGTTCAATGTACGAAGTACATCAGCAAACACACCTGCTGCCGTGACTTCCGTACCAGCACCATAACCGCGCAATACTAACGGAATAGGTTGGTAATATTGACTATAAAACGCCAGCGCATTTTCGCCATCTTTTACTTTATTCAATGGATCGTTTTCATCCACGGCCATAATACTACATTTACATTTACCATCTTCAATGCTGCCAATGTAACGTAATACTTTACCTTCTTCATTAGCTTTATCTTGCAACTGTTTAAAGTACTGATCTGCTTCTGGCAAACGTGCCATAAACTCATCAGCAGTCCCAGTATCATCAAAACCAGGCGGTAATGCTTGCTCTACTTCGACATCATCTAACGTTATGTCCATTCCAGACTCACGGGCTAAAATAAGTAGCTTACGCGCAACGTCTGTTCCACTTAAATCATCACGAGGGTCAGGTTCAGTAAAACCAAGATTACGCGCTTCAGAGGTTACATCTGAAAATGATTTTCCATCATCTAACTTACCAAAGATGAACGATAAAGAGCCAGATAAAATACCATTAAATTTAACTAAACGGTCACCTGCGTTGAATAGATTTTGTATATTTTCAATTACCGGTAGACCAGCACCCACGTTAGTATCATATAAAAACTTACGACGTTTCATTAACGCAGTTAAACGTAACTGGTGGTAGTAATCCATGCTACTTGTGTTAGCTTTTTTATTGGCAGTGACCACGTGGAAACCTGCGCCTAAAAAGTCAACATAACGTGCTGCAATACCATCGTTACTAGTACAATCAACAATCACAGGATTTATAATATGCGAACCATTAACGAGGTTCTTCATTGCCACTAGCGATAACTCTTCAGTGGCATCTTTTAATAAATCGCGCCAATTGTTTAGGTCAACACCATGAACATCCAATAACATCGCACGGCTGTTAACCACACCACAAACTCGAATCGCAATATTGCGTTCTGCTAAATAGGTCTGTTGGCGATGAATTTGATCAATCAATGCACCACCAACACCACCACAGCCAATTACAAACAGGTCAATAAATTGCGTACTGCTAAAGAAACTGTGATGACATGCAATCACTGCTTCATTAGCTTTTTTCTCAGAAACTACGGCAGAGATAGAACGTTCTGAAGATCCCTGTGCAATTGCAGTCACGTTAATAGAAGCATCAGTCAGTGCGGTTAGAAAACGCGCGGCAACACCTTTTTCTTTTTTCATGCCATCACCAACAAGCGAAATAATAGCTTGTTTGTCAATCACATCGATTTCTTCTAGTAAATTATTTTCAAATTCTAGGCTAAATTCTTCAGTTAATGCATCTATCGCTTGTTGTGTATCATTTGAATAAATGCAAAAGCTTAAACTGTATTCCGATGAAGATTGTGTGATCAAAATAATTGAAACACCAGCACGAGAAACCGTCGAGAAGATACGACCAGCCATGCCTACAATCCCTTTCATACCAGGGCCTGAAATACTTAGCATACTCAGTCCTTTAAGATCTGAAATGCCTTTTACACGTAACTTCTGATTACTTGTTTGTGCACTAATCAAGGTACCTTCCGCTTGAGGATTATGTGTATTTTTAATAAGACAAGGAATATGGTGCTGCGCAATAGGCGCGATAGTTTTTGGATGCAATACTTTTGCGCCAAAATAAGAAAGCTCCATGGCTTCTGCATAGCTTAACGATGTGAGTAATTTTGCATCTTTAACTAAGCGCGGGTCACAGCTGTAAACGCCATCAACATCGGTCCATATTTCACAGCATTCTGCTTTTAAACAAGCGGCTAAAACGGCAGCTGAATAATCTGAACCATTACGTCCTAAAACTAATGTTTCACCTTCTTCATTACCTGCTGTAAAACCCGGCATTAAATAGATAGCGTTAGCAACAATTGCATCTTCAGCTAATAATTTGCGTGATGTTTTAATGTCTATTTGTGCTTCTAAATAACCACCTTTAAAAGAGATTAATTTTTGTTGAGGCACAATTACTTCAACATCTTGGCCTTTAGCAATAAGCAATTGCTTCATACAAGCAACACTTAACACTTCACCTTTACTTAAAATACGTGCTTCGATACTCGCTGGACATTGGCCTAATAAACGCACGCCTTCTAATAAATTACTCAGTTCAGCAATTTCATTTTCAAAGGTGTTGCGTAACAAGTCGTCTGCTAATTCAGCGTAGGTTTCTTTTAGGCCTTTAATGAGCTCAGAGAAGATTTTTTGAATTGCAATTAAATGCTCATCAGCAGACAATCCTTGGCTGGTTTTTTCTACTACCGCTACCAAGTTATTGGTCACCCCTGAAGGCGCTGATAATACAAGAGCGATTTGAGACTGTTGCTGATTGTTAATAACAATATCAGCCACCTGATTGAAACGTTGAGCATTTGCTAATGAAGTGCCGCCAAATTTAAGTACGCGCATCGTACCTCCCTGCTTTAATACGAAAAAACCCGCTTTCAATAGCGGGTTTTATGAATGTATAGATTTTCTTTTTTACAAATAGCAAAAAAAGCTGCGAACTAAGCGCAGCTTTCTTCGGTTTGAGCGGAGAAAATAAAATAAAATACATATGTGTTAATAGTTTCATTATTAAATAAATTTATGGTGAGATTATATCAAAGCTTATAGCGTACTGGAACAAACAACCGATCGAGCTTGCAATTAATTCGCATAACAAATAACAAAATGTTAATTCCCAGCCTCTGTGACTTGATAAATATCAAATAGACAAGGTAAAACGCTTGTTTAAATCCATAATAAGTTGTTATCTATATGTTAAGTAATTACACTTTAAGCACTGAAAACTGAGACTTTTTAAACAGCATTAAATTTAGCATGATTAATTGTTTAAAAAAACGGCCGAAAATCTGCGCGCCATGACAGTTTCACTTAACCTAATATTATCCCGCACAGGTTGAGCAAAGCATTATTAATTTTTATAGGAGTCAATTCATGTCTAGCGCTAACATTTTAGTTGTAGAAGATGAGTTAGTAACAAGAAGTACATTAAAAAGCGTTTTTGAAGCCGAAGGTTATCAAGTATTTGAAGCTAATGACGGTACTGAAATGCACCAAGTATTAGAGCAAAATGAAATAAACCTAATTATCATGGATATTAACTTACCAGGTAAAAATGGACTTTTATTAGCAAGAGAGATACGTGAACATAAAAACATTGCACTTATTTTCTTAACCGGTCGTGACAACGAAGTGGATAAAATCCTTGGTTTAGAAATTGGTGCAGATGATTATATTACTAAACCTTTTAATCCGCGTGAATTGACCATTAGAGCGCGCAACTTATTAACACGTACCATGCAAGACACCCTATATTTTGAGCAAGTACGCCAAAAGGTTGAGCATTATAAATTCAGTGGTTGGACACTAGAAATAGATAGTCGCTCGTTGATTAGCCCCAATGGTGAAGTGTTCAAACTACCGCGTAGTGAGTTCCGAGCGATTTTACATTTCATTGAAAATCCAGGGAAAATACAGACTCGAGCGGATCTATTAATGAAAATGACAGGACGAGAATTAAAAGCGCATGACCGCACGGTAGATGTCACCATACGTCGTATTCGTAAACACTTTGAAACAGTCCCAGAGTCAGCAGAAATTATTTCGACGATTCACGGTGAAGGTTACCGCTTTTGTGGTGAATTAGAATAACTCGCTGCTATTGCGAATTCAATGTGGAGCGAATTTAAAGTAAACAAAAAAGAGATCGTTATCTACATTGATTAAATTTAAAAAGGCCAGTTTTACTGGCCTTTTTTATTATTTGTAGCATATTTATCTGGTTTAATTAGGCTTAGAGCCAACTAATTAAAATCGTTCAATTAGAAAGCCTAAATTGTAAAAATCACCTTATTTATTAACCCAATTTAAAAACCTTCAGACCTAATCTACATAGATATTACCCGCTATTGGCAACAATCCACTTCCTCAGTTTTTTTACATCTTCAAGGTAACCGACTTTGATCAACTCGTGCCAATCATCAATATTGTCCCACCAAGCCGGTAATTCTGGGGATTGCATCTTTTGCGCTAACTTCTGAATACGTAACAATCCTACGGAAGCCGCGGCTCCTTTTATTTTATGTGATTGCGAAGCGATCCCTTTTTCATTTTTTGCCACCATATGACTTTCTAGAATAGACAAATATTCAGGCATCATAGTTTCAAATAAAGAGACGTTATCTAACATCACTGAAGTCGGTAAAAACTCCATTAATTCTTTCAACATTTGTTCATTAAATAATTCAACCTTAGGCACTTTTTGTATCGCAGGCTGCACATTAATGAGATTAGTAACCACTTCTTTTTGTTCACTGAAATGGCGTTCCAACATGCTATTAAATAAAGGCAAACTTAAGGGTTTACCAATTGCATCATCCAAACCTTTTTCAATAAACTGCTGTGTATCGGAAAATACATTTGCTGTTAAGGCAACGATTGGCGGTAATTCAGAATGAATTTCACGTAGACGCTGTGTCACCTCATAACCATTCATATCTGGCAATTGTATATCCATCAGAATCAACTGATATTCTTTATCAGCCACCTTATCGAGCGCTTGCTGTCCATCCATTGCCACATCTACATGGTGACCTTGCTTTTCTAATAAGGCCCTTGCAACTAAGATGTTTAGTTCTATATCTTCTACTAGCAAAATAGACAATGTTGGTACTTGGAAGATTGACTCTTTTTTTGATGCGGCAACACACACTGTCGGTAAACTAAGCGTGAATGTACTGCCTTTTCCTAATTCACTACGAACCGTTAAACGCCCATTCATTGCTTTTGCAATTTGGCTTGAAACCGACAAACCTATACCCGTTCCCGTTGCGTGGCGCTCGCCCTGAACTTGATAGTACATGGCGAATATTTTATCTAACTTATCTTTGGGGATACCAACGCCAGTATCTTCGACTTCAAAATTTAACCATGTTTTTTGATCTTCTATAAAACTGCTACAGCGTATAGTCACTTCACCTTGTTCGGTAAACTTAACGGCATTAGTAATCAAGTTCCATAGGACTTGTCGTAAACGGGTACCATCAGAGTTAATACATTTAGGTAACTCCCCTTGTTGTTTGAAGATTAAAGTTAACTTTTTTTGCTCCGTTTGAATATACGCAAGGCTTTGTAAATCATTAATAAAATCATCTACATTGATACAGTCATTGACTAAATTAAGACGTCGTCTGTCTAACTTATCAAGGTCGACAATATCATTGAATATATTCCCTAGGGTGATAGCACTCATATGAATGGTTTTAAGATATTGAGTCTGTTCTTTATTAAAGTTTTCATCTAGTAACATGCGACTTAAGCCAACGATACCATTGAGTGGCGTTCGCAGCTCATGACTAATCGTTGAAATAAAAGTAGTTTTATCGCGACTGGCTTTTTCTAAAAATTCCTGGTGTTTTTTACGCTCAGTAATGTCGCGACCAAAACCAATTAAACCAACACATTCACGCTGGCTATTAAATAAGGGCAACGCACGGATTTCAAAATAGGCCATGCGCCCGTTTGGGTATTCCAACCACGTTTCATGGATCTGCTCAAGATGCGTTTCAATCACTTTTTTATGTCTCAATGACACAGAGTGAGCATACTCATCGGAATAGATATCAGCAGGTAATAAACCAATTAATTCAGCTTCTGTTTTACCCGAGATCTCTTCCATTGCTTTGTTACAACTGACAAAGCGCTCCACTAAATCTCGATGAAAAATCAAGTCGGGAGAGGTATCAAAAAAGGATTGTAATAATTTTTTACCTTCGCGTAGTTGCAGCTGTGTTTTTTGATGATCTACAATCTCATTTTCTAACAAGTGTGTTTTAGCTTTGTCTCGCTGTGATATTTTCTCTAATTTATCGACTGTCATTGCTAAACGTTGACGCGCATTATCTAAATCATCAACCACTACCGTTAAAAAATAAACCGCCCATGGTGTGATCAATAAACCTAACATAACCGAACGATAAATATCGGCCATATCGAGTGTCTCAGAAAACAGCTGTGCAATGATAATTTGAATACAAGCATCGCCTAGAATAATCGCAAAGGCTAACAACATACTAAATTTTATAGGGCCTAAACGTTTCAATAGCGAAACATAATAATGTACCCATGTTTTTAGATTAAATAGACTCACAGTTCCTCACAATATTAATAACTTAAATGAATGACAGGATTAAATGATAGGACGCTTAGTGTAACCGTTTTTTAGCTATTAAAAATAATCCTAAGTGCTCAGGGTTTGTTATTCTGTATTCAATATTCATTTATCTGAGACACAATACAAATAAAGGCAATTGGATATTGCATTGTATCGTTATAACTTCTTGCAACTCATTTTACACCTAGACTCGACATATAATCATAATCAACATCAATAAAGCATTTAAAATCAATCATTTTTCAAGTATAGGGATAAATTATCAATCACTTAGATAAAACCTTTGTATTTGGTGGTTTTTAATTTTTGTGATCCCGTTTATAATGCGCGCTTCTTTTTATATTCATTTATCCATGTAAAGCATGTTGAAGGGAGCCTTATTGAATGGCAATGCCAGATATCGCAAATAGTGCACAAGCTCAAACAGAAGGCGCGTTAGATCGCGTAGGTATGAGTAATATTGAGTTACCATTGATGGTACAAACAGATAACTGCCCTGCTCAACAAGTCAGTGCTAATGCTGAATTATTTGTTAATCTGGGTGACCCGCAAGCCAAAGGCATTCACATGTCACGCTTGTACCTGCAACTAGATCAACTTTCAACAGAATCTGAACTAACGTTAGCGACATTAACGACTTTATTAGAAGGGTTTATCGAGAGTCATCAAGACTTAAGTTCAGAAGCCTTTGTTAAAATCGCATTTGATTATAATTTACGTCGCAAATCATTAATCAGTGAAAAACGTGGTTGGAAAGCTTACCCAATTGTTATTATCGGACGTTTAATAGACGGAGAGCTGGATATTGAGCTTCAAGTTGATGTGCCATATTCTTCAACTTGCCCATGTTCAGCAGCGTTAGCTCGTCAATTGATTCAAGATGCATTCAGTAAAAAATATGCGCAAGCAGCAACACTTGATAAAGACGAAATTGTGGCTTGGTTAGGTTCTACTCAAGGTATTGTAGCAACACCGCATAGCCAACGTAGTGTTGCACAGGTGAAAGTTAAACTTCAGACAACTGCTGATAACTTCCCAATTATTGCACTGATTGATTTAATTGAAGCAACATTAAAAACGCCAGTACAAGCAGCGGTAAAACGTGAAGATGAACAAGAATTTGCACGTTTAAATGGTCAAAACTTAATGTTCTGTGAAGATGCTGCACGTCAATTACAATATGCATTACATCAACAAACACAATTTAGTGATTTTTGGTTACGCGTAAATCATTATGAAAGTTTACACGCGCATGATGCTGTATCGGTTACCACTAAGGGCATTAAAGGCGGTTATCAAGCTTAACCACTAATAACATTGTTTTATTAAGCTTAATAAAAAACCTTGTTCAGCAATGACCAAGGTTTTTTTGTATGCGAAAAAGAAAAATAAGATGAGGGCGATTGCTATTAAAAAACTAAGATCAGATTAACTATAGCCAAGCTAACTATTGCTCACCAATGGCCTCTAGAAAGGGGACATCAGTTTTAAAGCACACCATTTTTTTAGTGTAAGGATGCTTGATGCTTATTTCACTTGCATGCAATAACAAACGAGGAGATAAACTTAATGCCAACGGATCTGCATAAAAATCATCCCCTAAAATAGGGTAACCCATTGCCATCATATGCAATCGTAATTGATGAGTTCGCCCTGTAACAGGCATCAATTTAATTAATGTGCTTTGTTTTCCATAACTCACCACTTCATAAAAGGTTTTACAGGCTTTACCTGATTCAAAATCAACCTTATGTTTTGGCGGGTTCTCTTTGTCTTTACTCAGTGGTACATCGATACAACCTTGCGGCTGTGGCACATGTCCTAAAACACGCGCATAGTAGATTTTTTTTGTTTCACGTTCTTGAAACTGTATTTTTAGCGCCCTTTCAGCTTCTTTTTTTAAAGCAAAAATGATCACACCAGAAGTGGCTAAGTCTAAGCGGTGAACAGTATGGCTATTAGGATGTAATTCAAGCAGACGACTGTAGATACTGTCATGTCGTTCAATATCACGCCCCGGTACCGATAAGATCCCAGCAGGTTTATTAAATACAATCATATCTTTATCTTTATAGATGGTATCTAACCAAGGGTCTGTGGGAGGCTTATAATCAAAGTCATTCATAACAGTTCACTGCATTTAAATAGATTTTAAAGAATACCGATAGCGACATTAACGTCAATAACGTCAATAACGATACTAATATCAACATATGATAGATACAAAAAAGGCTGAAATCCGTTAAGAAATCAGCCTTTTTCAATAGGTGGTGGAGATGGGGGGAGTCGAACCCCCGTCCGAAAAACCTACATCCTCGGTACTACATGCTTAGTCAGTTATTTGGTTAACTCGTTAATCTCCAACTGACAGGATATTAAAAAGCGAGTCCGATACTATTTCGCGGTTCACCCTCGAACAAGGTTCCCTCGCTATCCGATGTAAATGACCTTCCGAATCCCTACCCATTGGAAAAGCGCGGGTGGAAGGCTAGCTAGCCTAAGCTGCTAGAGAGTAGTTAGAGTCGTTTGCAACTATAACGTTGGCGGCTTTTTACGAGGCCAACCGCCACCTCGGCATGCACCTTGGGTTTCAAGAATCTCGTCGAGTCCTAAATCATCCCCACAGTGGTTAGTGATAAATCACCAACAAGTTAAGTTTAACAAAGCTAAGTGATGCAAGATAGCATTATCTTGCATGTTGTTTGCTAACTGCTTAATTATCGAACGCTATGCTTCATCATACGTTCTTTTTGAACTTGCCACTCACGATCTTTAACATCACTACGTTTGTCGTGATCTTGTTTACCTTTTGCTAAAGCAAACGAGATTTTTACCCACGCATGTTTCCAATAGAGTGAAATAGGAATAATGGAGTACCCCTGACGTTCTACTTTACCGACTAAGTTATCAAGCTCACGGCGTTTTAGTAATAATTTACGATAACGTAAAGGATCACAAACTACGTGCGATGATGCGGCGAGCAATGGTGGAAATGTTGCATTAAGTAAGAAAGCCTCTCCATTTTTTAAGAAGATATAACTATCTGCAATATTTGCTTTACCTGCGCGTAAAGATTTCACTTCCCAACCTTGTAACTCAATTCCCGCTTCAAAGCGTTCCTCTAAGTGGTATTCATGAGAAGCACGTTTGTTACGTGCAATCGTATTGTCGTTATTTTTTGGTTTTGAGTTTTTTTTAGCCATAACCTGCATTATACCCTTTATCATTCAAGGTGGAAAGTTCAGCAAGCATTGAAATGAACAGGATCTAGGCAGAAAGTTGGAGATATAACGGGTTAAATTATAACTTTCTAACCACTAAGATGTTTACTTCAGAATTTGCTCTATGAGTCGCTCGCTGAGAATCAACTTTGTAATACAATACTGAGTAATGATCAACTATTATCATCACCTTATGATCTTGATTTTAATCGACAAGCTAGTGACGGAGTAAAACATGTTAATGACTGAAATGTAACTAGCATTTGTTGTTAAATGATTATTTTATTTGTTTGAAAGTCATTCATTTATCAGCATTTTTTTGCTATTTTTTTTCAGTTCGCGCATCGCATCGTGTAAGATACCCTTTTTCAACGAGGTAAGATATGGCTAAAGTATCACGCAGCGCATTGTTGATGTATAGCGCACAAGAAATGTATCAACTAGTGAATGATGTGAATGCTTATCCTGAGTTTTTACCAGGTTGTAGTGAAACCACGGTTTTATTAGATCAAATCAATTTAATGAAAGCGTCCATTAAAGTTTCTAAAGCCGGTATCAGTCAAACCTTTGTTACTGAAAACACATTGATTGAAGGTCAATCTATTTCGATGAAATTACTAGAAGGCCCCTTTAAGCATTTAAGTGGAGGCTGGACTTTCACTGCTTTAGATGAGCAAGCCTGTAAAGTGAGTTTAGATTTAGAGTTTGAATTTAGTAATTCCATTGTTAAATTAGCCTTTGGACGTGTTTTTCATGAATTAATCGGCTCTATGGTTAAATCTTTTTCAAACAGAGCCAAGACCGTTTACGGTACACGTTAATATATCTCGAGGGAGCATGTAATGAGTGGGTTAATAGATATCGAAGTGGTTTATGGCATTCCCCACAAGCAAGTTTTATTGTCATTGAAAGTACCTGAAGGGACAACCATTGAGAACTGTATAAAATTGTCAGGTATTGTAAAACACTTTCCTGAAATAGTACCTAGTGAAGCGGTTGTAGGTATTTTTAGTAAGCCAGATAAATTAGATAATACGGTTAAGCAAGGCGATAGAATTGAAATTTATCGCCCTCTAACAGCGGACCCTAAAGAGATGCGTAAACTAAGAGCAGAAAAAGCCAAGCAAGCTAAGAAGAGTTAGTTTGTAACGATGATTAACTAGCTTGTTACTCGCGCTTTAGCTACTTACAAAAAAGCGCCATTCGGCGCTTTTTTATTTAAAATACTCAGTAAAAGTTAGAACTGGTGGCTGTATTGCACAGCAGCTAAAATAGCATCAGCATGAGTTGTGCCTGAAATTGCAGAAACACCTGTTATTCCTTCTTCGACATCAACATCTTGCCCTAATAAATAAGTAGCACCAAAGTCAACATTAGCATCCTCTGATAAATGATAAGTAAAACCACCAGAGAACCATTGGCGGTCCGAGTCTGGTACGGAGAGAGAGGTTACTTTATCCTGCGCACTTTGGTCATACATATAACCTGCTCGTAATGTCCATGTCTCGTTTAAATAATAAGTTCCACCTACCGAAAAATGCATCGTATCTTTCCATTTATAATCATTAATCGTACCGAACGCTTTTGTATCTAAGGTATCAAACGATGACCAACCAATCCATTGCACGCTGTAATGCACTGCATAGGCAGTGTTTTTAATACGGTGGTAACCAGAAAACTCTGCCATATCAGGTAATCCCATATACAGGGTATCATCCTTCACCGTCACACCATTATAGGTAATATCCCCTTTTGCTTTTAATTCGGGGCTGTAATGATAGGACAAACCAAAACGGTTATTTTCATTTAGCTCAAAGACAGTTCCTAAGTTAAAACCTAAACCAAACCCGGCTGCATCTGCATCCAATGCAGTGAACTTGCTAGATCCTATATTGAGCTCACGCTTAAGTTCTCCGGTCCCATAGATAATGTCTAAACCTGCACCGACACTCCACTGCTTATTAAGTCGGTAAGAAACGGCCAACCCTAAATTCAAACTTTTTACATCGGTTTTTCCACCATATTCAGATCCAATAAAAGAGTCATCAAAATCAGTGGCTGTACCAAAATTTGAATAGATATCGAAACCCACCGCTACTTTTTCATTAAGTGGAAAAATAACATGTAGATTCGGTGCAATGGAAATACCTCCTGCATCGTCATAATTTGAACTAGCGCCCGTCGGTGCTGTTGGACCAACATAGGTTCCATCTTTTATATTGATATCAGACTTTAAAAAATTTAACCCCATCGACATCGAAGTTTTATCAAATAAAGCCATCGTTGCCGTATTTCGCGCCATTGCAGAAGCATTATCGGCAATAACAGCATCACCAGCAAAAGCACGGCCTAAGCCTGTAGCAGATTGTACATTGAGTTGAAAACCAGCAGCATTAACTTGTAATGCAGTGAGTGAAATTGCACTCGCTAAGAGTGTTTTTTTGAAGAAACATAAACCTTGCATCTGAGTGCTCATAATACCAATCCTTGCTATTGTGATCTCAGCTGTATTGCATTATCACTTAATGATTATGAAAGAAGCATAATTCAGAAATGATATTTGCACTCAGTTATGCACTAAAAGCGTGACAGAGTGCAAATGCTTATCATGAAATTTTACTTAATTGGCGACATAAAGAAGGGATTGAATGAATTTAACAATTAGCTAGTGCATTAAAAGTGATTAAAATTAATGCACTAGCGTAAATAAGGAAGATCTAAAAATTTAAATTAATATTAATAAACAAGATGTACTAAATTATTATCAGACAAAAAAGTATCGTCAGTGACACCTAATTTGTTATAACGGATCAGTTCGCGTAACCCATCAATATAAGCCTGCCCACGCTCAGAATATTTAATCAAAGTACCCGCTAACAAAGTACCTGAAAAGGTTTTATTCGCTGCCACTTTTTTTGCTCGTAGGTCACGTAATGATTGATATGCTGAAGTAGAGTTAATATTCAACATATAACCTTCTACCGAAGCTAACGGAGTATCGAATCTCGCAATGCCATAATTACCTAATTCAGTACGTTGTTGTTTGGGTTTAATTCCATTACCACTAAAATCCCACTGTCCGAACAGTGCATTTCCTTCAAGTGCAAAACGTGACGTTCCCCAAGCACTTTCCTCCGCTGCTTGTGCTAATGCTAACGAAGGTGGAATAATATTAACGCGCTTCAATAACTTCTGTTTAAGCTTATTGGTTAAAACCTCTGTATCTTCATCTATAACACGATATTTAATAGCAATAGCGATTAAATCAGGAGACGTTAGCTTGGAATTTTTTACAATCTCACGCTCATGTAAAATATTTTCATTTGAGACTAAAATTAAAGGTAAAATCAAACGCAGAAAAATACTCTTTTTGGTGTCCACCGGCATATTTTGAGAAACTTTCTGCCACTCTGGACTAATCCCTTCAAATGTTAAACGCGGAACTTCCTTTGAGCCTTTATCCCAGTAACCAGGGGTATAATGTAAATCATTAAATACCTTTTCTAGATCCTCTAAAGAAGTAATTTTGATTTCAGTAGGGTTAGCCATCAATTGCTGAGTAGGAGAAATCTTCTCTGAACAGGCAGATAAAAACAGCACGCTACAAAGCATACTGATAATATATTTTTTCATAAAAATCTCCGTAAAATAATTAACTTTCAATTCGTTAACCGTTTCACTGTGGTAGTAATAAAGTAAATAACATCATTCGCATCGCGCAAACTAGGTTAATAATTGATTGCGATATGACAACACGACCTACAAATAAATTCATAAAATAATAAAAAATCATGATTACGTTCTATTTTTTACTATCAACAAGGTTCTAACCAATAGGCTATATACGTGGTACGCAGAAAAAAGGTTTACTTTGAATTGTAAATTGATGCCGTTAGAAAGATTGATAGTTACTTATTAATTCAATTTAAACTATCAACCCTTTATAACTAGATGTGGACTCTGTCACTAAAAATCAAGGGTATTGTTAAAAAATAGGCTGAGCCATCACTAATAAAAACAGAGACAAGACTCACGAGGAAGCCGTAAGTAATTTTAACATACGACACGTGTTAGTTGATGAGCGTGAGGGGTATCAATATCACTAAATAACCACCCACTTTAATTAAAGTGCGAAACTGCCTGAAAACAAACCAGCTAGGTTCAACAAATGAATAATAGGCAACATCAACATACACAATAATGCCAACCACATAAGCCAACCGATAAAACCATTGCTCCTCATGGTTTTTAAAATACTACCACCATGAGTTGTACCTACAAAGTATAAAAGGCAATATTGGATCAGCATGATCCCAATCACAACCGGTAATGCAGGTAACCCCAAAGACGCAACAACCATAGGAATAGTCAATACTGACATATACGCAACAGCAATTATGATCACAAACTCTTTTGGACGAAAACCAGTTAAATCCTCAAGGATTGAATCACTCTGTGTTGTATCCTTATTTTTCATATATACCTCTTCATTTTAAACATTACGAGTGTTGTTCAGCATTACGGATTCACATTGAGAATTAAACAATTCACGCTTTTAACAAGATAATATAGATTATCGTTAAAAATGACCCTTGGAAATTATGAACACTTTTTAATGCCGACCCAACATTTGTATGATAAATGCAATTTCAGTGTTTGTCTCAATAAAATGATGCTTATAAGAGACCTATCATTTTTATTCACCCTTCTGATTTGAATCTAAGCTCATCAATAAAGCATTTCCGCTAAAAATAATAATTATCACTTATAAAACAAAATACTAGGTAACTGTCACCTTAAAACATCAATTTGTTCACTCTTTAAGCAATCAACTACTAATTTCTTACAATACTGTAAATAACGCTTGCAATATAATGTGATCTCTATATCATTCGCCGCACTTAAACGGACGCGAGATGGAGCAGTCTGGTAGCTCGTCGGGCTCATAACCCGAAGGTCGTAGGTTCAAATCCTGCTCTCGCAACCAATCTTGTTTAAGAGAAGAAAAGCTAAACGGGCTCAACTCTCTATAAACAATGGCGAAGATCGTAGATTAAAATATTGCTTTCGTAACCAATCTTGTTTAAGAGAAGAAAAGCTTATCGAGCTCAACTCTCTATAAACAATGGCGAAGATCGTAGATTAAAATATTACTGTCGCAACCAACTTTTTAAAAGAAAATGTTTAAGTATTAAGTTTTATATATCGGACGCGAGATGGAGCAGTCTGGTAGCTCGTCGGGCTCATAACCCGAAGGTCGTAGGTTCAAATCCTGCTCTCGCAACCAATATTGTTTACAGGAAGCAAAGCCTATCGGGCTCATCTCCTTATAAACAATGGCGAAGATCGTAGATTAAAATATTACTATCGCTGCCGATTTTTAAAATAAAAAGCTTTAGAAAAAGAAACAATAAATCCGGACGCGAGATGGAGCAGTCTGGTAGCTCGTCGGGCTCATAACCCGAAGGTCGTAGGTTCAAATCCTGCTCTCGCAACCAATTTTTGTTTAAAAGAATAAAAAAGAAATATCAAATCCGGACGCGAGATGGAGCAGTCTGGTAGCTCGTCGGGCTCATAACCCGAAGGTCGTAGGTTCAAATCCTGCTCTCGCAACCAATCTTTGTTTAAAGAAAGAAAAGCTAATCGGGCTCAACTCTCTATAAACAATGTCGAAGGCCATAGATTAAAATCCTGCTCTCGCAACCAATCTTTGTTTAAAGAAAGAAAAGCTCATCGGGCTCAACTCTCTATAAACAATGTCGAAGGCCATAGATTAAAATCCTGCTCTCGCAACCAATCTTTGTTTAAAGAAAGAAAAGCTCATCGGGCTCAACTCTCTATAAACAATGTCGAAGCACATAGATTAAAATTCTGTTCTCGTAACCAATCTTTGTTTAAATAAAGAAAAGCTCATCGGGCTCAACTCTTTATAAATCATGGCGAAGACCATAGATTCAAACCCAGCTCTCGCAACCAACTTCTAATACCTTTAGAAGAACTAATTCCAAGATAAAGTATAAATAAAACTTAAAATATTGGCACTCAATAAGGCAGTCTAGTAACTCGTCGTGCTCAGCTCTTTATAAACCATGGTAAAGGCCATAAATTCAAATCCTACTCTCGCAACCAACTTCTAATACCTTTAGAAGAACTAATCCCAAGAAAAAGCATAAATATAACTTCAAATATTGAAACCCAATAAAGCAGTCTAGTAACTCGTCAGGCTCAGCTCTTTATAAACCATGGCAAAGGCCATAGATTCAAACCCTGCTCTCGCAACCAACTTCTAATTTTAGTAGAAGGTGAAACACAACATAGGTTCAAATAATAAATAATAAAAAAGCCCATTCTGTAAAAAATGAGCTTTCAATATTCTGTTTAGCTAATAACGCTGATTTTGCTTATCTCCAAACAACGTTATTTACTATTTTTGGGGTTCAGGATCTTTACTCTCTTGATCACTATCGCTACTTTCACTACTTCCTTGATCACTGAGTACTTCCGCTAACGTGGTACGAGATATGTGCCCTTCTACATCACCTTCGGCATTTAAAACAGCTAAAGGATGCTCATTATCTAACATATCAGAAATAACAGATTCCAATAGTGCATCACTTTGTACCGATGGCACATCTTCGAATAGTTCATCAGTAATCGCATTGCCATAATCACTTTTTTCAACATTTTCTAATGTTTCTTGTGTGATCATACCTTGATAACCATCATCATTTACAACGTAACCATAATCTTGTTTAGACTTTCGCATTTGTGCAACAGCTTCACCAATATTCTCGCTAGAAATACGACAAATTTGTGGTTGCATAACTGTCTCAACGGTTAATGCGCGCGCTCTATTTACATCTTTTACAAAGGCTTCAACATAGTCATCTATGGGGTTCAATAGAATATCTACAGGTGTACCTTGTTGAATGAGTAAACCATCTCGTAAAATCGCAATTTTGTCACCAATACGTAACGCTTCATCTAAATCATGGGTGATGAATACAATGGTTTTATGCAATTTATCTTGTAGTTCAATTAACTGATCTTGCATTTCACTTCGAATAAGAGGGTCTAGTGCAGAGAAGGCTTCGTCCATTAATAAGATATCAGCATCAGTACATAATGCGCGCGCTAATCCAACTCGTTGTTGTTGTCCACCAGAGAGTTGGCCAGGATATTGTTTTGCATACCCATCTAACCCCACCGTTTTTAACCATTCATTACCACGTTCTTCTCGCTCATTTTTAGCAACACCCTGAACTTGCAAACCATAAGTAATATTTTGTAGCACAGTGCGATGCGGCATTAAACCAAAACGTTGAAATACCATCGCCATTTTTTGACGGCGGAAATTTTGTAGGTCTTTGGCGTTTAACTGCATCACATCTTCACCAGCAACCACTATTTCACCAGCTGTTGGATCAATTAAACGATTAAAGTGACGAATCAATGTCGATTTACCTGAGCCAGATAACCCCATGATCACAAATATTTCACCGGGATAAATATCTAAGTTGATATCCGCTAGACCAACAGTATGGCCTGTTTCAGCTAAAATAGTCTCTTTAGATTTACCTGCTTTTACTTCTTCTAAAACTTTCTTCTCATTTTTACCAAAAATCTTATATAGATTTTTAATACTAATTAAAGGAGCGTTATTTTCATTCGAACTCATCTTAATGCCCCCCAAAGTTTTGTAACGTACGTTTTGCATAACTTTGTGAAATTCGATCAAAAATAATCGCTAACGCCACAATCGCAAGACCATTTAATAAACCTTGTGTAAAATATTGATTACTAATCGCCTGTAACACTGGTTGTCCCAATCCTTTAACCCCAATCATTGAGGCAATAACTACCATTGCTAATGCCATCATAATAGTTTGGTTAATTCCCGCCATAATCGTGGGCATTGCTAACGGAATTTGTACGCCAAATAGCCGTTGCATTGGGCTTGCACCATAAGCGGTGGCAGCTTCCAACACTTCTTTATCAACAAGGCGAATACCTAAGTTTGTTAAACGAATAACCGGAGGAATGGCATAGATAATCACCGCAATCACCCCTGGCACTTTACCGATACCCAGTAACATAACGACCGGAATCAAATAAACAAAGGCAGGCATTGTTTGCATCACATCTAAAATAGGTGTGACAAGCGATTGTACTCGATTAGATCGCGCCATCGCGACGCCAATTGGCATTCCTATTAGAATCGCTAATAAGGTAGAAACAATGATCATACTCATGGTACGCATTGTATCTTCCCACATACCGAAATAACCAATGATGACAAAAGCTACTGCGACTGAAATAGTTAATTTAAAGGAACGACTGGCTGCATATGAAAAAGCAGCGAGGGCTGCGATAACTAACCACCAAGGAGTTGATAATAGTAATTTTTCAAACCAAATGAGGGTGCTTAATAATGGGTCAAAGAAAGATTGAATAGCATCGCCGTATTCACGTGAAAAGTCACGAAAGAGACCATCTAATAATTTTTTAAAATCTCTTAATTCTTTACGATCAAGCTGCGGGATTTCTGACATCCATGACTTGTCTGACATTTTATTTTTTCTCCTGAAAAAATTTTAACCAACCTAGGTAAATATCTAGCTAAGCAGAACGCTAAAATTGATACAGTGTAAGTTATTTACTTACCTAGAATGATAATAAAGCCTAGCTTAACTAGGCTTTATAGGAAGGGTTATAATTCTGCTAATGCTTTTTTAACTTTTGCTGCTGTGGGAGCATCAACCCATTGCGTCCATATTTCTTCATGGTTAGTTAGGAAATATTCAACGATATAATCACCATCGGCTTGTTCGTCTTCTTTCCAAGCTAATAAGGCATTCATTTGTTCGTTAGTAAATGAACGACCAGCAAGATAAGCCACTACCTCTGGCGCTCTTTTCGCGAACTCTTCAGTAACAACTGATTCCACTGCTGAAGGCGGATACATGGTCACTTTAGGATTTAAACAATCGATTTGAGTTGTACAGTTTACGAACTCATCTTTATCGACGCCCGTTCCAAAGTCCACTTTAACCATTTTATATTTACCTAAAACAGATGTTGGAGCCCAGTAGTAACCTAACCAAGCTTCTTTGCGTTCATAAGCTTTAGCAATTGAACCTGATAAACCGGCACCAGAACCTGGATCTAACAGCTCAAAACCAGAAGCTTCTAGATCAAGTGCCGTAAACAGTTGAGTAGTTGAAATTTGACAGTTCCAACCAGAAGGACAGCCCATTAAAGCAGATTTAGTTGGATCTTCAGGGTGTTTAAATAATTTTGCATTGGCTCTAATACCTGCAATAGTTGCTAACGTAGGGTCTTTCTCAACCATGTAAGCAGGTACCCAAAAACCTTCTTCTCCACCATCGGAGAGTGTTGTACCCGCGTAGCGAATTCGACCTTCAGCAACCCCTTTATCTAATGCTTCACGCATTGCGTTACTCCAGAATTCAGGCGCGATATCAGGTTGCCCTTTTTCAATCATTGCAGCACCGGTTGGCATAGTATCACCAGGTACAAGCTCTGCATCACAATCAAAGCCATGTTCAACAATAAAGCGGTCAACATTGGCAATAACGGTTGCAGAAGCCCAGTTCATATCAGCAATAGTTACTTTGCCACATTCACTTGCCGCAGCAGGTAAAGTGAAAGAAGCACAGGCAAGTAGTAATGAAGATGAGATGAGTTTACGCATATTAATATCCTTATTAATGAAGTTTGCATTTACGGTTAAAAATTAGAATTTATGACTAAAAGATGAGGATTAACATAGCAAACGAATCGACATAGTACATTAAATAGGCTTATATTTGAAGGTATTAACTAAATTCACAGGGTTCGCAACCGATAAATGAGACCATGCTTTAATTTATTGAATTGAGTCACATTAATTTTCATCAGTATGCTATGTAAACATTTATGGTATGGATCAATGTTCGCTTTGGTACTTACTTAACGATGTCGACATAACCTTATTAAGATGAACAGATGTTAACTAATACTACTACCTTGCGTTAACATCTGTTAATAAACAACTAAATCAACAGTGCTAGTAACCAGTCTAGATACTTAGCTCGAGGCTAAGCTAGAGAATAATCTAAGTATGAAAAACACAGTAACGCTCTCTAAATTAAGTTTTAAAATTGATAATTATAACTTACTCATTTATTTAACTTTGTGGCAAAATAAAATTTTCCTCCTATTAACAGACTGAATAATTCTATGATAAATATTGTAAATTTAGCGCATGAAAAGTTAACCATCGATCATTGGCAAATACGCAACAATGAAAGCTGGTGCGTATTAGGCCGTAATGGGTCAGGAAAACAGTATATTGATCAACTTTTAACTGGCGATCTACAAATAGACAAAGTGGATCAACTCACTTTACCAAGCAAAGAAAAAGTAGGCATTATTTCATTTGAAGCACAGCAACAAACCTACGAAAATACGTTAGCGATGGAAGCGCCAGACTACGTAGACGCAAACGATGTTGGCACCAAAGCACAAGACTTTTTACCGCAAGATAAATGGAATGACCCACTGATTAGTGAGTTTGGACTCAGCCACCGTATGCAAACACGTTATATCCAATTAAGCACGGGTGAAAGTAGAAAACTATTGATTCTACAAGCTATATTTAGCGGTGCTGAACTATTAATTTGTGACAATCCCTTTGATAGTTTAGACGTGCAATCCTGTGAAACTTTATCTAATGCGTTAGCACGTTTATCCAACACAGGCTTTACCATTGTATTAATGCTAAGTAATCGCCAAGATATTCCAAATTGGTGTAATAACATCGCCTTTATTGAACGTGGCCGAGTAGATGTAATTGGCCAGCTCGATGATATTGAAACAAAAAATCAATTAGATGCATTATTAAGTCCAGTACCTGACCACATTCCTTGGCCAGAAAACATACAACAATTATCTGATTATAATCATCCTTATTTAGTTAAACTAAACAAAGGCACTGTGCATTATGGCGGCGTTAATGTTTTTGAGGATTTAGATGTTGAAATAAAACCACTGCAGCATACTTTGATTACAGGGCCTAATGGCAGCGGAAAATCAACCTTAATGCAGTTGATTACTGGTGATTGCCCACAATGTTATAGCAACGATATTCATGTCCTAGGTTACAAAAGAGGTTCTGGAGAAACTATTTGGGATGTTAAAAAGAACATGGGAATAGTTAGCTCTGAATTACACCGCCAGTACCGTGTTAATGGCGAATTATTAACCGTGGTATTGTCGGGTTTTTATGACTCCATTGGTATGTATCAACAGGCCACCGCTCATGAAATTAACATTGCACAACAATGGCTAGAAAAGATTGGTTTATTGGATCAGCAAAAGAGTCTGTTTCAGAGTTTAAGTTATGGTGAACAACGACTGGCTTTAATCGCCAGAGCCCTGGTGAAATCACCTTATCTATTAATATTAGATGAACCAACACAGGGACTAGATGAGCTAAATAGACACCGTGTACTTAATTTCCTAGAGCATCTAGCGACTCAACAACACAGCACCATGTTATTAGTCAGTCATCGAAGAGATGAATTTTTACCTATTTTTGAACAACATATTACCCTTTAGTAAACTTCAAGGTTGAATTCGCTAAATAATAAAGTTTATAAAACAGATAATAACTAAAAAATTAACCGGCTGAAAGTTAATTTCAGCCCGGTAAAAGGGTAATGAATACTAGACTAAATAAAGTTCAAGTTATTTATGGATAAGGTTGAGCTTAATTTGGCCACTGTAAATTGGCTTTATCAATACCATTTTTACAGCTCATCGGCTCATTACCTTTAAAGTTTCGACATCCCCAGAATTCACCTTTTTTACTTGTCCTTAACGCCATTTCAGCACCACACTGATCGCATAGAGGCACTATTTCAGAACAAGCAGGATTAAGGCAAGTTTTAAAGCCACTATATTTGTTTTTTGTCATTGCCGTATCACATTGACGACACCCTCTTTCTTTATGGTCACAACGTGGAAAATGCGAGCATGAAAAGAAGTGTCCAAAACGTCCGTTACGTGGTATTAACGTACCAGTTTCGCAAAGCATACACGTAATTTTATCCACTAATGTTTGACTGATTGTTATCCCAAATTCATTCAATTCAACATCATAACCATCCACCAGCTCCTTAACAAAATCACTGCCATCAAGCATATCCGCAATAATATAAGCACGCTCTTTCGCTCGTGTTAATGCCACATACATTAACCGCCTTTCTTCCGCATATTCAAAATCTTCAGGCTTAGCTAACAAAGCATCAATAATTGCAGGAGTGGCTTTTTGTGATGGAAAACCAAGTTTGCCCGATGTCATTCCCATGATCACAACAAAATCGGCTTCTTTGCCCTTGGAAGCATGAAAGGTTTGATTTTCAATAAACAGTGTTGGGTATTGTTTATTTAACTCTGCCAAGGTTTGCTTATCCGGCAACTGAAACCAATAACGCGCTAATAAATACACGTTCATTTTATCGCGTTGATGAGGTTTATTAGCAATGGCAGTTAATACTTCCGCTAGTGCACCGTTGGCAACTTCTGGAATGCTTTGTGTTTGTTGTTTATTAACATTATTAATACCTTGATTCACGACACTTTTACGTAAAATAGAGACAGCCGGTTTATCAACCTGTTTAATTGCATCGATGGTTTTAGTTAACTGTGATGGATTTTTGCTAACAAACTCAGTAGCCACCTTTGCAATGCTATTATTAAATCGAAAAGTTTGATCCAGTTGTGTTTGTGTACTCGCGCCAAAATACTGTTCAAACTCAGTTGTTAATGACACATCCCCACCACTAAAACGATAAATAGCTTGCCAATCATCACCAACAGCAAATATTGAACAACTTTTACGACTATCACGTAATGCCTTCACAAGGCGAGCACGTGGCTCAGAAATATCCTGAAATTCATCAACCATGATATAACGCCAAGGGGAACGAAATTGACCATTTTCAATATACTGCAAGGCTTTATTGATCATATCTTCAAAATCAATTTCATTACGAGTATCTAGAAACGCTTGGTACGCCTTTAAAATAGGATGTAATAACTGTAAAGCTTTACTGGTTTGCGTGGGGTCAATGGCATTAGCAATAACCTTTTTTTCTAACAACGGATCTAAACAAGCCGCTTTATACAAACCCACCAAGGAGGAAAAGAGTTCTGCTAATACGCTAATGCGCCCAGTTTCTTTAAGGTTAGCTAATATAACTTGCTCAGGTAAGGGTTGGTACTTTATACCTTGCACTGAAAGGGATTTTTTTAAATAACTCAAAAGCATCTCCTGTTTATGCATTGCATAGGTTAATTCGATACACTCGGTATTATGTTGTTGATGGGTTTGGCGTTTCCACTGCATAGACGCATGGTAATCTTCCCTATCAATATAAGGTGCAGTATCGCCATTTTCATCAATACCAAAATATTCAATATACAAATTAAGCGTGGGTAAAAAGAAATCGGGTTGGTACTGTTTACGTTCAGTAGTGCGCACATCAACCGTATAGTTTGCTTCATATTGATAATCGATACCATGATTAAATAACCAATTAGCAATATACAATTCACCAAAACTTTTAACCTGCTCGCCTTTCAAAGTACGAATATCATTGTCAGTGAGGTATTGGTAATAATCACCTAGGCTAGCAAACTCGAAGTGATTTTTCTCCGCATAATAATAACGACTAAAATAAGTGAATACAGCTTGTCTATACTCAGCTTGCTCATTCATTAATCGCTCAAAACAATCCTGTACCCATTTAGCTTTAGCGGTTTGATCTTCAGCAAAGAGCGATAGATTAGGTTTCGCAGCTTCTACTTTGGCAATAATACTCAAGCCTAAATGATGGAACGTAGAAGCTTTAATTGTATCAAGACCTAACTTATCTTTTATACGTTGATCCATTTCAAGCGCTGCTTTTCTGCCATAGGCTAATAATAATATCTCGCTAGCTTTTGACTGTTGGCTTTTAAGTAAATACCCCGTTCGTCCTACCATCACGCTGGTTTTACCGGTACCCGCCCCTGCTAACAACAGATTATTATCGTCATCAATCACACAAGCTCGACGTTGCATTGCAGTTAATGGATTCGATTCAACCGCATCAAAAAATGATTGATATTGTTGTAATTGTTGCTCGATATAAGTATCACGAAATGCGTTAATCTGCGTCACTTGCCAATGACGATAGCGTGATAGCTTCTCTAAGTAAGGTGCCAATGATGCGGGCACTCGTTTAGCAGATAAAACCCAGGGAAACCACTTTTCATACTCTAGGGTTACTACATTTAGTAGTCGCTTTACCACTGACTGTCGAAGATATTGACTGCTAATGAAGGGTTCTATTTTTACTATTAGTTGTATCAGTGACTGCTGATTTGCTTGTATCCACCATTGTTGGCATTGATGTTTATAAAGCTTAGCTGCGTCATAGCTTAATTTACTTAAGTGGTAGTGTTTATGTTCAGATTCAACAACTAACGTTTGACCAAACCATGTTGAGATGAACACTGGTGGTTTAGTTAACGCGCCCCAATTAACTACCGATTTATTTTTATCAACGTAGATACTCAGCGCATCGGCATTGAGGTTAATTTCAGTATGATGCCCAAAGAGACGACCGAAGAAGCTTGAAGTGATTGATGTCATGATAATAAATAGCCTGATAGAAGGTCAAAGTGCGCTTAAAATACAACTTATTAATACAACAAACACAAGTAAGCTGCATGTGCCACTGCACACAAAATGAAAGCATGATACTGGGACTCAGTGATTTTTAAAACAAATGAAAGCCGTGAGGATAGAAGTGATAATTTTTTTTAGTTCCTGTAAATAATCCTGTGACCCAGTAAATCATTCACTGGGCTTTCTGATACTCAACGCATTGAAGGCTAATGTTTTCACATTGATTAATCGATAAGGCTGATTTCAGGTGGGGGCCAAAAGTTATGATTTTTTCTTTAACTTTTTAACCACTATTTCATTTAACTTTGGCGCAGCCGCTCTTAACAAATTAGGATAGAGTTTTTTACCGCTATGCATTACACGGTCAAACTGCTTTTTGATACCAATGCCTTTACCTATTGCTTCTCGTCTTTGCCTATTACGCTGTACATTATTTGCATTTTCAATCTCTGCTTGCAGTGTGTTTTTTAGACTTTCTATACCAAAGTGTGGTTTATTCGGGCTGATCGACAGCGCAATCATTTTATCAGGCATTAATAGGGTTTGATTATAATCCATCGCTTGCTTAATGATCTTCGCTTTGGCAGCCTTTGCTTCAACTAAGTCCGGTTGTATTAAATCATAGGGAGGTTGCCAATCGTCAATTGGTTTAAGCCTATCAACTTGGTTAACTATCCCAACCACCGTCGCTTTTTTACTAGAGATATGTTTTACATCATCGTAATAGGCATCAAATTTAGTTTTAAGGTTTTTATCCAATGCACGAGCAGGCTGGTCAGCTTTTAACATCCAAAGAATAAGATCCGCACTGGTCATTTCAGCAAGCATACTTTGTTCTGTTTTAGGCTTACCATCTAAGCCCTGTAAGTCGATTAGCCGAATATCAATATCATCCAAGCTTGCTTGATAAACAATCGTGCCGTCGGTGCAAGGTAACACATCCACTTCGGCCATTAATTGCTCTTTTAGTACATTAATAACCGACGACTTGCCTGCATTGGTTTGCCCAACAATAACAATACGTATTGGCTCTAAATCAGCTGCCATTCGCTGAACATCTTGCGTCGCAATATCAGAAGCGGTAACACTGCCCTGCTCAAAGCTAAACCGGCCACTGTATAAATCAATCGCAACCGAGACCACTTCATCTAATAAAGCTTGTTTGGCTTGAATCTGAATATTTTCAAATAAACCTTGAGTCATGCCCGAGGTAGATTGATCTTTGAGCAGGTCAGTAGCAAATTTAGCAGGATTTAAATATAAGTTTTTTGCATAATTGGCCCAAATAGCCACTTTAATCGCTTTTTGACCTACTTCACCATATTGCTCATACGCTTTATAGCCACTTGTTAAATGAGAAATTTTCACCAACTCTATGGCAGGAATATACTCCTTAACCACTAATTGATAGCGCCGACTTATTTCTTCTAATAACTGCAAACCTTCGGGAATTGAAAAATCTAACCCTTTTTTATCAAACGCCTGTGCAACAAAGTTCATCAGCTGATAGGCAACTTTATCCAGTTCTCGCCACTCTGTATCAGCACTTAATAATTGGCGAGCTTGGATCTTCGACTGCTCCCAGATTACCACTTCATGCGTCGACCAATCTTTATTGACCTTAACCAAACTATCATCAACCTGCGTGCTATTTTCATTGAGCTTTTTTTGCTGCTCTTGAAGACGACGTTTATCTTGGTGACGATTAGTTAGCCATAAAGGCAAACTGATCAGCAGCGTGCTAACGGCAATACAAATAGATAAAATCAGCAGATAATCGTATTGGATAGCCAGAAATAAGCCAAATCCCACCATCATCAACACAGGTAAAATAGCCGATACGACAGCAATCCCCCAACGGCCACCGGATAACTGCGATAAGAGTAAAAAGAGTTGTTTAATTTTTTTCATATCCTGCCGCCGCCTTGCCTTTTTTAAGGGCATTTTTATATAAATCTTGCATCACCTGTTCAGATATCGGCTCACCTTTACTCTTATGGTAAAAGTAATAACAGGCAACACGCCCTAATCCATAGGTTGTAGCAAAGCTCATCGATGCAGCCGCTGCGGCACCAATCGTTTGTCCATACACGGGAATTAATTTAATAAGCTGTCTTGCGCCCAGCTTCGCAGAATACTGTAAGGCAAAACTACTGCCTAATGAGCCAGTTAGTTCTGTAAATGTGCGTTTATTCCACATCACACCATATTGATTCGCCAAACTATGTAACATCTTCGCCTGAATAGCCGGCACAGTCACCAAACCAAGACCTGGAATTAAATCACTAGCGGCAGCACTACCGGAATACCACAGCACTTCTTTTTGCACTTGATTAAAGTTTGCATTTTCAATATCAGAATGTGCTTTATCTTCCACTAGCAAACCTAAAATAGGCAGTATTTTTGTTACTTCTGAAATCAATAATTGCTCATTATAAACACCATCTTCAGCAGCCTCAAAATCTACGCTGACCGAGTTAAAAGGTTTGCCCCAACTCTCGCGCACTTGCATTTCATTAAATGCAATTTGCCGTTCTCTATCCGCTTCATTAGTTAATAAAACTGCACTATGGATCAACAATAAATGTTCAATATTTTTATTTTTTTTAATCTGCTTCAAAGCATCCAACACTGCGCTTTGTTCTGGCTCATCAACTTTCATCACCACCACAATCGCATTGCCTGACTTACTGATCTCTTTTATATCCTCACTCGCATCGTAATCCGCTTCACCTAAACCGCGTGTATCTAAAAATCGCATCACTGCTTTTTGCTGCGGAAAATCATAAACTTGTGCAGTCATGGTGCAAGGTTCAAAACCGTTACCCACTTCTATCGACGACAGCCCTGTTAACGCTTGAATAAAAGAAGATTTACCCGCCCCTGTTTTACCTAGTAACCACAACGTTGGTAAATACTCATGCTGAACTTGTTGCGCTTGGCTGAGATCAGGATTTTTACTGGGGTTAATAAACTCTTTTATTTGTTCAAACATATCAGCAGATCCCTGACTAAGTGACACGAACTAGATTAAAGTAACATTGATAAATTAAAGCTATCTTGTGTGACTAGAATAACCTGAGTAGAAAGGAGTGGCTAGAGGTGTTAATACTAATTACTCCCTTATTAAGAGCAATGTTCTTATTTTATAAATTTTAAAGATGAATAACGATGGCGATTATTACTTAACCTCAATTCTGGTTAATGAAAGCGGAATTGAAGTTAGTTAAAATCATAAAATTATATTTTTTGGCTATACAGTGCCGTTAGTTTTGCGTAGTTCAAGGCGAATAATAGTTATATGAATAGTTATATAGGCGCCCTATCTAACTAGGCACCTTATAAAGCTACGTAAAAGTTAATTAATAAGCTACGGAACCTGCAACTATTTAAACACCGCTATTCAAACACCGCAGCTAAGCAAGAAGAGATTGTACGTATTCTTTAATCTCGGCATTCTGACAATTATCGAAAAAACATTGTTGAAAACGTTCGCCCGATACTGCCGTTTTAACCAGTGTTTGATCAATAGCACGTAATGTATCTAAATAGTTTTCTTTAACAATGGCGGCCTTAACGTCATTTAAAATGCTCGCATTACTTTGTTGCGGTGCTGCACGCTCCAAAGGATAACCCTGACCACGCTCGCCCGTGGTAAATGCTTTTTCAAAGATATAACGTACATTTAGCTCAGCGCCCCAGCCGTAACCTTTTGCAAAAGCCAAAGCCAGCGCATTGCCATTATTGATTTGATTAAATAGAAAAGCGTCGGACGGGTCTAAGCAATAACCACATACCACACCTGGGTGTATGTTTAATGACATCATCGCACCTTGACCAGTACCACAACCAGCAACAACAAAATCAACGGCTTTAGCATTGAGCAAAAGACTGGCCATAATACCAAGGTGGATATAAGTTAAATGATGATCATTTTCATCGCTCATTCCAACATTATAAACAGGATAATCAAGCGGTCCGACTACTGTATTTAATTCATTTAAAATGGTTGCATTTTTACCTGCTTGACTATTTTCCATCATTAACGCAATTTTCATATTTTACTCCTGTGCTGTTCGCCGTTCATTTTGGTCATTAATATTGTCATTAAGGTTTAATAAGGCCGAATGCATTTGTTGTATTTACTCATTTTTAAATCAGAAAATGATTGTTTACATCAAAATACATTACACACTCATCACCCCAATGCTTACCTCAACCTTTATCCCTGCGAACGTTAATTAAATGTTTCTAGCTTCGGTACAATTTAGGGGACGGTTTAATTACCGTCTAGTTACGATTTAGATCGTAAAAATTAATAGCTTAAATATACATACAAATGGAACTCACAGCAATAAATTTTAAAACGATGTTTTATTTATTAAAATCCTCTGTTATTAATATTGCTAATACACTTGGTTATACAGAAAATATTCAATAAAAATGCAGGGCGTTAAAGCTAAGAATTTGCAAGTAAAGTTTTGAGATTAGAGATTAACCTTAAGAGAAAGGATAGGAGAAATAAGCGATCATCCCCCTGAATACATGATTACTTTATTTGGGCGTAAAAATGTTACCTCTCAAATTAGTTAAAAAGTAACGTTAGCCAAAAAACAATACTAAATAACTAACGCTTCTCATTAATTTACAATGTTAAATTTACTTACGCCCTTCGGTCCAAGTAAATCCCCAACCAAAGTGTTGGTCACAATCTTTATGACCATCAAATAATTTATTTAACTGCTCAACCTGCACATTGCCATTAGTGACCTTTATTTCTGCAATGGCACAAAATCGTTTTGATTTACTTTTTTCGGTAAGTTTTGACTCGATCGGTGCCATATCAGGTACATGCATTGTTACCTGTGCATTGGCTTTTTCCCAGTTCGGTGAACCTTCATAGATAAAAGCAAAAATGATTATCCGTTTAACATCTTGAATTTTATCGCCATTAATATGCAACCACTCACCATCGACACTTTTCCCCGTTCGGTCATCGGCTAACAGTTCTACATAAGGTGTAAATTCAAGGCGTTTACCTAGTGCTTGTACTAACGCCTTTTGCCCATTATTAAGCTCCACAAAAGCGCCTAAATCTAAGTCGATAGCTGAGCTAAAGAAGCCTCCTGATGCCTGTGTCCAATTCAAATTCGCTTTAATTAATCCTAACGTGCCGGCACGCTTGGTTAAATCCACTTTGGGTTGTGCTTTTGTTAAACTGATTTTGCTCAAATTAACCCTAGCAGGTTCATTCGGTCTTGAAGATGTACTAGCTACATGTTCTGCAGAAGCCTCAGCTAATGTTGGTTCTGTCTGTGCTTCATTTGCACCTGGCTTTTCTAATTCCACGCCAAAGTGTTCTGCTAGTGGCGCCAAGCCACCATTAAAACCTTGCGCAACAAACCTCACTTTCCATTGTTCATTACGCTTATACAGCTCTAATAATATCAGTGCTTTTTCAGGGCGATCTAAAGTATCAACAACACTGTTAAATTGAGCAGTACTTAGCTGAATATTTTTCCCCCAAGATGCTGCATTCTCTAACGTTGCTGTAATAGCAAGCTTTTCGATACGGCTAGGAATTTTATCAAGATTAAATTCAATGGTCTGATTAACAATTTTAACGCCTGCGCAAGGTGAAGTCGGTAGACCATAAAAAATCATATCCTCATCAACAGCAATTTTTGCAGTTGCATCCAGTAAAAATATCGATACGTCTATAGATTCCGCTAAGTTATGCGTTAATGTAAAGGCATGTTGAGTCAGCTGTTGGTTGCCACCTATCGGTAAATTTGTCACCTTCAATTCCTTCTAATAATGTCTCATAGGTTGGATCTTAAGAAGAAAATTAGTTGAAAAAATGCTCTGAATTAGATCTGATAGTAATCGCCAAACCACTATCAATCAGCAAATTGGAGCATGAATAAAGATAATAGTCTGCTATGTTCTTTTACCAGTTTTCACCTAATAATTCAAAATGAGCTTGTGGGTGAAGGCATGCTGGACATAATTTAGGTGCTTCTTTTGCTTCATGGAGGTAGCCACAGTTTCTACAGCGCCAAACAACGACACCATCCCTTTTAAATACTCGACCCGCTTCAAGATTATCAGCTAGATCATTAAATCGTTTTTCATGCTGTTTTTCTGAAACTGAAATGGCAGTAAACGCAGCAGCAATCTGACCAAAACCTTCCTCTTTAGCTATTTTTGCAAAGGCTGGATACATATCGCCCCATTCATGTTCTTCACCTGCTGCAGCTTTTTTTAGGTTTTCAAATGTATGACCGATACCCCCACTAGAAATAGTCTCAGTTATCTCAACTTTATTGCCTTCAAGAAAACTAAAAAATCTTTCTGCATGTTCTTTTTCTTGATGCGCTGTTTCTTCAAATATAGATGATATCTGAACTAACCCTTCTTTTTTAGCTACACTGGCAAAAAAAGTATATTCATTTCTTGCACGTGATTCATTTGCAAATGCAATCAGTAAGTTTTTTTCTGTTTGTGTACCTTTAATGCTTTTGGACATTACGATCTTCTCCAGTTAAATGATTGAAATTTATTCTTATATACCGAAGAAAATAAAAGATTAAGACTTTGCAAGGTAAAATAAATCCTCACTGTGTTACTAGCTTGATATTGAATAACCAGCTATTTAGCATCAAGAAGTCAGCTAAAGATGTTCAACACCATCCTGTTGTTTTTTGCGAAGTTCGAATTACTCTATCTAGAAAGGGGGACATGAAAGTGCAATATAATTACTTCGTTTATTCCTTTGGCGTAACAGATATTATTTCTAAGGTACTTATTTATTTTAAACCTTATGGATTAATTGTCACTAAAAACATTGATAATTAAATTATAAATAACATAATAAATTCTTTAACAATATAACCTATCTCATTTAACTCTTTTAACATCTCCGCGATCTCATTTTTCATAACGCATTCAAGCTTTTACTTTGTCAACGCGAGTCAAACGAGCATAATCTAGGCCTCATTTTTAGGGATCGAGCAACGCTCTATTCCTTTGCAGAAATATATTATTATAAATGAAAGGTAAACGCATGAACCAAGTTATTTCTAATACCTGTATGCAAGATTGGTCGGATCGCGAGTCGACAGTAGAAACCATGATTCCGATGATTGGTGCTTTGTACCGTAAAAAGAACATTGTTACCTCTGTATACGGTCGTCCTATTATAAATCGTTCTGTTATTGACTTATTAAAAGCGCATCGCTTTGTTCGTCATATGGAAGACCAAGAACTTTCTGTATTAGAAACCTTTCCTATCATTAATGCGATGATGTCGATGGATCTAGATCGCGCTCACGTTGATGTAGGTAAGCTTGCGGTTAAATTCCGTAATCAAGAAAATGCAACAGATCTTGAGACGTTCTTGAATGAAGAGCTTAAAGGTGCACTTGGTCAAAATAGTCCTGCAACAAAAGAAAATCGTGATGTGGTACTTTATGGTTTTGGTCGTATTGGGCGTTTATTAGCTCGTCTTATTATTGAAAGATCTGGTGGCGGTAATGGTTTGCGCTTACGTGCGATTGTAGTTCGTAAAGGTAAAGGAAGTGACCTTGAAAAACGTGCAAGTCTATTACGTCGAGATTCTATCCATGGCTCTTTTCGAGGTACTATCTCGATAGACAAAGAAAAAAATGCGATTATTGCTAACGGTAATTATATTCAAGTTATCTATTCAGATGCACCTGAAAATGCTGATTACGAAGCCTACGGTATTGAAAATGCTTTAGTAATTGATAATACAGGTATCTGGCGTGATCAAGCAGGCCTAGAACGTCACTTGCAAGCTAAAGGTGCTTCGAGAGTATTATTGACGGCTCCAGGTAAGGGAGATATCAAAAACGTTGTTTACGGTATTAATAATGACGTTATTGAAGAGTCGGATACTATATTATCTGCCGCTTCGTGCACAACTAATGCAATCACACCTGTATTAAAAGTAATTGATAATGAATATGGCATTATTAATGGCCACGTGGAAACTATTCACTCTTATACTAACGATCAAAATTTAATTGATAACTATCATGAAGGTGACCGACGCGGCCGTGCTGCGGCATTGAATATGGTTATTACTGAAACAGGTGCGGCTTCAGCCGTTGCAAAAGCATTTCCTGAAATGAAAGGGTTATTAACGGGTAACTCAATTCGTGTCCCTACCCCTAATGTATCTATGGCCATCTTATCTTTGAACCTAAAGAGTGATGTGACTACAGAAGGAGTTAATGACTTCCTTCGTAAAATGTCTTTGTATTCTTCAGTACAGAAGCAAATTGATTGGGTTAACTCTTCAGAGGTGGTATCCACCGATTTCGTGGGTAACTCTCACGCTGGTATCGTCGATGCGCAAGCGACAATAACTAGTGATAAACGTGTTAATTTATATGTTTGGTATGATAACGAGTTTGGTTATAGCCACCAGGTTATTCGTATTGCACAGCAAATGTGCGGGGTGTTTTACCCAATGTACCCTGTTGTAAAATAGCACTTAAAACGATCAAAACCATAAACCGGCCACATGTTATTAGACTGAACACTAATGTTTTAGTGTTATCAATGAAATATGTGGCTATTACCGAATTTTGTTTCCCAAACAAATACACTTGAGTTTACAGTTTTACAATGTTTCCTCTTTTGAATGCTCTCTAAAAGCTACTCTGCGCCCATCATCAAATATTTAATAGGATGTCACCTTTCTTCTACTTTAGCACTACATATTGACTACCTAGCCGCAAGCATCTCGCTGAATGTATCGAGCCAAATGACTTTACCAATTGACTTTACCAAATGACTTTCTCAATGACCTTCTCTTTGATCTAATAACGCTTTCAATACGTATTTACAAACACAACAAGATCTAACAACAGCTAACAAGTTTTTCAGGATTGTTAACTTTGCTTAATATGCCAACCTAGATTACCGATCAGGGAATAAAATATGAAATACGTTATTTGTTTTTTTATCATTAGTTTGTCTATTCAGGCCAAGGAGTTAGCGATGCTAACAGATCTTTCCGATCTAAGATGGGAGAATAGAGTAATTGTCGTTAGTACCGTCAATGATAAAGACAGTATATCGAAAATATTTGAGCAGCATGAAACTGAGCTTAATGAGCGCGATATTGTTTGGTTTATCATGCAAAACAACACAGTAAGCAGTAACTTCAGCGGGAATATTGCTGACAACTTTGTGCCTAACATGATTCAAAATTACAAAATAAATGCTCAGCTAGAGCAAGGAAACGTCATGTTGATTGGTAAAGACGGAGGTATAAAATGGGCAGCTAAACGTCTCAATTTAGCAGACATATTTTCAAAAATTGACTCTATGCCAATGCGTCAAGTTGAGATGCGCCCTAAATAAGTTAAGTACAAATAAGTTAAGCGAAAAAAATTACTTTGTTTTTCATTACACATTCATTTTTTAATAGGACTTTATCGTGACTTCATCTTTGTATCGTATTGCTTTTATTAGTGCCATTGCGCTTTTAACGGCCTGTAGCCAATCTAAGACAGACCCTAATTATGTCGCTTCAGCATCATTACCTAGTTACTCCCAAGATAATTTTCAACAGTATGTTAATGAAACTAAACAATGGTTATCTCAACATCGTGTATTTAAAACAGATAATATTGAAAAAGAGCTACAAGCGAATGCACCCTTTGAGCTAATTCCTGAAAACCCAAATGGCGATGCAGTATTATTGGTGCATGGTTTAGGTGATTCCCCCTATTCCTTTATGGATGTGGCACAACATCTCTCTGCACAGGGTTATCTTGTTAGAACGGTATTATTACCCGGACATGGCAGTAAAGTCGGAGATTTAATGTTACCGAGATTAGAAGATTGGCAAAATGCAGTAAGCCATCATATTGCGTTATTAAAACCAAAGGCCAACAAACTATGGCTTGGCGGTTATTCTACAGGTGCAAACTTAGTCACATCAGAGGCATTAAATGATGATGGCATCGAAGGATTATTACTATTTTCACCCGCCTTTAAACCAGAATCTTCGGTAGTGAAATGGGCTAAAGTTGCTAGTTATGTCATGACATGGGCGGACCGAGATCCTGAGACCAATTATACGCGCTATAACTCTTTGCCAATGAATGGAGCTGCTGTTTATTACGATACAGTAAAAGTTGTGCAACATGATTTAGAAAATACGACCTACAACAAACCCGTTTTTATGATGATAAGTGAAGGTGATAGTGTTATTGACACCAAATTTCCCACCACCGTGTTTCAAAAACAATTCACCAATAAAAATAATCAGCTGATATGGCAAGGTGAGCGTGATTTATCCATTGAAAAAACGACAAGATTCACTATGCAACGTCCCGATTTACACATTGTTAATGGCTCTCACATGGGATTATTATTTTCACCTAATAACGCCGAATATGGTCAACAAGCAGCGATTAGAATATGCAATAACGGGCAAAGTAAAGAACAAGAAAAAGCCTGTGAACTAGGTGATGAGGTATGGTTTTCTTCTTACGGTTCAAGAGAGGAAGGAAAAACCCTGGCACGCTTAACTTACAACCCCTATTTTGAACAAAGCATGGAAAAATTAGATGCGATGATGAACGGTGAATGGTGAATTATAAAGTTAACTGGATAGCTTGTTGCTAACGTCTATTTTAGAAGTTGTTTTAAAAGTTGTTTTAAACAAAGTTATTAGTATTTTAGATAAAATCTGCTTATAAAAAAGGCTGAAATCTTTAGTGAAAGATTTCAGCCTTTTATGACTACTAGTCATTGATTAGTTTAGCAGTCATTGGTCAGTTGAGCATTAATGACTGCATATCAATTGATGATTATAAATCGAATTCAGATGGGGCAATACCCACTGCATTACAAGCTTCTTTAATGACTTGTTTTTCATCAGCATCAAACTCGCCATCAGCACCACCAATAATGATACCTAATTGAATACAAGCACGTGCTTGTTCTGGCTTACCTTTTAATGCACCTAGTGCTTGAATCGCTTCAATTTTACCAAAGTCGTAATCTGCTTCTAATTTGTTACAAAAGAAATCAAATTTTTCTTTTAGGTCAGAAGGCGAAAACACTTTTAGTGTTTCATTAGCCATAATAAAACCGGCTGTTTTTTTACGCTCGTCTGCATCGATATCACCATCAGCAGCAGCTACTAATGCACAGATTGCCATTGACGCATCAGCAAATTTTTTATTTTTAAATTGACCCACGTTTTTTTGTAAATTTTCATTGGCCTCATTTAATTTTTCTTTAATATTATTCCAAAAACTCATTTTTACTTCTCCAAATTAAAATTAAACTAAACCAGTGATAGGTTTAGCATTAAGCGTATTAATATCAATTCCCTACAAAGGGATCTAATTTACCGTTTTCTACAAAAAACTTATGTTGAGCAAGGTCTAACATCGGGATGTCCACAGGTAAGTTACCATAGGATGCCTCTACACAATAGTCTAAAGCATCTTCTTCAATGGTTAAATTAAAGCGACGTACTTTTTCTTCTAATTGGCACTCAGGCCCGATTTCTCCAGTTAATTTTCCATTTTCAGATTCAAGCAATGTTCCGATCACACGCGCTACCGGCCACTTTAATTGTGCCACGATGCCTTCGATAAAAGGTTGTGGTGAAGCAGTGATGATCCAAACTTCAACGCCTTTTTCATGAAGGTCATACATCTGCTGTACCACTTCTTTGATTTGTGAGAGTTTTGCCGCACTCACTAACCCCGCTTGATAAACTTGTTCAGCATCCCTGCCCTCTAATGATTTTTTATAAAGGCGGTGTTTAATTAAAGATCTGAGCTGTCCTCGATAGACGCGAAGATCCCAAAAAAGTGCGAATAAATAAAAAAATAATGGTTTTCTACCTAACAAATACTTAAACAAATAACTCAGGGAGTTTTCGTGTACTAAGGTCTCATCAAAATCAAATAGGGCAACTTTTTTTGTATTCATATGACATCTTTAATTAATGCGCATGCCCCAAAAGGCATCGCTGGAAAAGTGATTATGCTAATTTCTTTTTCATTAGCAATACGTAATAAATGCTTTATATCAGGGTTATTCGTGTCATTCACAATTAACAAATCAGGTACTCTACGCAGCATGACACGGGTGGCTTCTGCAATACCTGGTTTAATACGATTGATGTCACTGACATTGAATTTTTGCATTAGCTCAGAGATTGCTTGCTGTGTTTGTTGATGACGTAATTGGCGTTGCTCAGGACTTATCAACTCTGCCCTTTGATATTCTTTTTCTACAAAACATGCTGAAATTTCTTCAATAAACCAATTTGAATAATCATAATCCTCTAGGTGCTGATAAGAAATACAGCCATGAAAATCGGTTTCACCAATTTGATCATTGATCACAGAGCGACTTATTAACCCACTCACGGTCGAATTCATGAGTGCGCTAGGGATAGTATAATCACGTAACGTCACTGAAAAATCCGCTGTACCGCCAATATCAGAAATAACGTAGAGTTGTGCACCAATATTTACTTGTCGACGGTTATTATATTCAACAATGGCTTGTTTTAATTCTCTTGTGATCACGCCTTTTGCAGTCCAGCCATCAATAAACACTATACTTTCAGGTGGTATTTTTAGGTCATAAATGAGGTAATCAAGCGCATTAACGTCAATGCCTTTATCACGCACAATACTGATCGAAAAATGTTGAGCATTGACATTCGCATATTGATTAATTGCTTTATTCGCCAATACACCAATAGGCGTGCCTGCACGCACTAAAGACACAATACAAACATCCTGTTGAATATTGTCTTCTATTAAATAGGCCAGCTGTAGAATTTCATTGGCTAACTGTTGTTTATACTGAGCGGTCAGCGAAAGAAATAATTGTTCATATTCAGTAGTGGGTTTTGATTCTTGACTGACCATTTGCGAATAATGCAATTGCCCTGTTTGAATCAACCTTTCTTTATCTTCCACGGTATAAAAATTAGGCTGTATTTGTTTTAATAAAAACTGGCAATCTTGTTTTGAATAACTGCCTAATAATGGCTCTTTCATTATTTTATTCCTGCTTAAAAATTTGTGCTTGTTGCGGAACAATTAAAAAATCGGAGTCCTGCATAAAAGGCAAATCACTGTGACTATCACCCATTGCAAAAACCGTATCCAACTCACCTACGTTCATCATTTTTTTTAAGAAATCAACGGCTACTTTTTTGCGTGCGTAGGGAGGTAATATGGCAAAGTTACGACCATTAGCGTGTAAAAACATCTCTTTAGGTAAGGTAGATTCTAAATAGTCATTCACTTGTACTATTTTTTTAACATCTGCATAATCTTTACTTATCTTTAAGCAAAGATAAGTGCTAATGCCATGGTCGATAATCAATCTAACCCGCACACCACTATTGATCACTTCAAAGTAATGAGATAATTTTTCATACAATTCAACTAATTTATTATGCCATAGTTGTAGGCTAAATTGCTGTTCTAAAAACACTTTCCATTCATCTAACAGTTGATGTTTATTATCTAAAATAACTGCCCCATGTGAAACAATGGCGTAATCAGTATTGGTAATTGCAGGTAACTTACAATTCAAAAAAGAGCTACTTCTTCGCCCTGTAACAGGAATAATGATCGCATTTGATTTGATCATTACGTTTAATAATTTTTGTTGTTGTACTGAAGAATAAGCATAGGGTTGACCGTTCACGCCCACCGTAGAAGGGATCATATGTTCACTAACTTGCCCTTTTACACTCGCAAATAATGTATCGTCTAAGTCAGTAAATACAAATAAGCGATCATTGTTTTTGGTTAAGACTTCCATGGGTGACATTTAACTCCATCGGCAAATTCTAACCCTTCGTACTGGTGCTCACTGACCACAAATACTGATTTATTTTCAGGAAAATAATTATACAAATAATGTTCCGCGGTATTAGATTCGGTTTCAATTTTATATTGATTTTGAATCACTTCACAGGGCAAAATAGGTGAACGATTAATTGATTGAAATACTACATCTACGCCACTTTCTTCTAATTTCTCCGCCAATAAAAAGGGAATATATTGGTGCTCTCCATCGGCGATAACAATGGTGCTATTTACAGATTTTATTTCATTCAATTCGCTAACGTAGGGCATTGCTAATCCTCGTCTACCAACGGCAGAAGAAGCCTTTGAAGTGCTTAGTTTTGTATCTGCATATTGCGGTAATTGCGGCTTAAATTCTGGATTTTTTTCAATACTAAGGTCAGCATCAACTAAGGATACATAACGAATCGGTAAGCCTATATCTGCGCTATTAATTAAACTTTTTTGACCACCTAAATTAATGATTGAAGTCACGATCACTTCTTCTAAACAGGGTAGATAATCAATCAAGTTGTTAAGTAATTGTTTAATGGTTTTTCCAGTGGTGATTTCGTCATCAACCAGGATTAATCTTTTTACCTGAGTAATGGCGGGTAATAACTCGTCTTTAGGCTGGTAAAAAAGATGGCTAACGGCATGACTGTGAGCCTCATCAATACTAAACCACAATTTAGCATCTATTTTTTGTCTAGTCGTATGCTGGAAGTAAACTTTATTTTGTCTTTTGGATAAGCTGTCTGCAACACCTGCTCCTAATCCCGTTGCCGCTTCAGCTAAACTAACCACATAACTGCTTGCACCGGGTTTAATTTGGTCGACAAGTTGCTCATAAGTTTCACGCATGATCTTAGGAGCCGTAGGCGTATATCGACCAATTAACTTATTAATAATAATAAAATGTCTTTTAGGGTTCTGTCTGCAAGCAAATGACAAAATGTTATCTAAACATTCTCTGTCATTATCGGTCTTTAAGGAGATATCTCCCGCTGCAGTTGTATAAGTATGTTTCATATTAACCATTAAATTATATTTAAACGTTTAAAAATTATAGTCATCACCATCGTACCGCCTCTGCGTGGACTAAGACAGTCATATATTGCTATTTATCAAGCATTTGTGATGAATAAAATACACATAAAAAAGCTATTCCTTGTAAGGTTATGCAATTTTAAAGTCTACTCAATGATATCTCATCGCCTATTGCTTAACTGTATTTTCAGCGTAAATTTATTACAACTCAATAAAAAAAGGCTTATTCAAGAATAAGCCTTTTTTGCGAGCATTAAGTACTTTTATTGAATAACAAAGTACATTGCAGCCGCCCAAATACCGAACATTGCTAATAAGAAGTATGCAACGCCTTTGGTTACTTTCTTATGTTTAAACAATAAGCTTGCTGCTACTGCGCCAGTGATGGCAACAATTGACCAACGTAAAATAGTCAAGTTAGCATCTTGCTCTAATGGTAATGAATCAACACCATTAATAAGGAACCATGCTAATAATGGTAATGCAAAGGCAACCGTGGTATCAAAAGTATTTGACGCTAATGGGTTAGCAACTGCATCTTCATATTCGCCTTTTTGAGCATCTTTAACCGATAGGATTAAATCAGGAATAGAAGACGCTGCAGCACCAAATATTAAGCCAGCAAAAAACTCAGGAACACCTAATACTGTCGCACTACCTAATACACCTTCAACTAGCACATGTGATGCGCCTGAAATGATTAAAATAGCGAGTATTAAAACAACGAGGGAACTGATTAAAGTGAAACTTTTATTTGAAAATAACAATGCATTGAAGTTAAAAGTAAATAAGTTACCGATCACGCCTTTATCTTCGATTTCTTCATATTCATACTCTTCATCATCTTCACTGTATTTTTTAGAGTCGTAATATAAATGAGCTCCGTAACCTACATAGATAAGGTTAAGAATAATCGCCATCCAGATAGTGAAATGATCAAAGCCTAAACACACGATCAATGCAATTTCTGCCGCTAACACCCAAAAAACGTCTCTTATCAAAGTACGCTTATCAAGTTCAATATGATCAACTTTTTTGCCGCTTTCATCTTTTGCCATTAGGATAGACAAAGCGGGGATCACACAACCATTAAAAATAGCAGATCCAGCTGTTACACCTAAAGCAACCATCACTAATGATGGATCGTCGAACCAAAACAAACAAGCAATAACAACAAACATCTCTGGCATGCTTGAACCGATAGCATTAACCGTTGCGCCTTTTATACCGGGTGCGAAATTACGGCCTAAGTAACCAGCTGCTTGTTCAAACGTATCACAGGCATATTTAAGTAAATAGCATGAAATAATGATATAAAAAAACGGTAATATTGTATCCAAGATACTCTCCAAATTAATAAGCTACTTGTATGCCGTAGCTTGTGGCTAATAAACTAATTTTTATTGCTGTCTAATAATACCAATCACTTATTTAAGGCAATCAGTACAATTTCCATTAACCGCACTTTATCAATAGTGATATTAACCACTATAAATATAAATGCAGGGTTTGGAGTTAAATCAGACAAGTTATGTTCAACCTATTGCGATTAACTTACTTCTATCATTAACAGTTCTATAACTAGCAGTTCTGTTACTAACAGCCATACAATTAACGCTTTAGATTTATTTCTTACTTTGTTTTATATTTAGTCACCAATCTGTGAGTCAGTTTTAATCAACCTGTAAACAGTTTATCAAATTCCTTTCTCTCGATAAGCCCTTGCCTCACCCTTTCAAGCTAAGTGTTTGCTAATAGCAAGACAGGCTGCATCGAATATTGTTTGATGACTAAATTGTTCTATTTTACATTGGTACTGTTACATTGGTATTGTTAAATTAGTACTGCTAAATGGTTACTGTTAAATTGGCACAGTTTGATTGTTACAGCTGCTTTACCAAAGTTACATCATCACTTAAAATCTAAAGGTAACCACCTGCAACAGTTTTAATTGTACCTTCTAGGCCTTTATCTGCTGTTGTTTCACCAATCGCAGAGAACTTCCAGCTACCATTATGCTTGTAAAGTTTACCAAGTACCATAGAAACAGAGCCTGCAAACTGTGGATCATTAGCAATATCATATACGGCATGAACAGAATCAACGCGACTCGGTGTACCTTCATACAAACGGATAGAAGCAAAAGGGATAGTTTTGAAATCGTTACCGCTGAATGAGTTAAGTACAAAAACAACTTGCTCTGCATTAGCTGGTAACTGCGGAAGATTCACGCTAATGATTTCATTATCTAAGCCATCATCACCGTCTAAATCACCTTCTAGGTCATCACCAGAATGTTTAATACCCGTACTAGTTAGTTTACCAAAGTAGACAACATCTAATGTTTTTCCGCTAGCATCAAAAACAGCACAACTCGCATCTAAATCAACAGCAACTTTTTTCTCGCCGCCAAAAAAACCTTTCTTAGTGATCGCACCCCAGTTAACGCCTACACAGATATTCGTTAAGCCAGTACCGTTACTCTTCTCAAGGCTGATTTTTTGGCCTTTTTGTAATGAAATTGCCATTTAATACTCCACATTGTTATTCAAAAAATAAAGATTGGCGAACACTGTCAGCCAACCTTTTATTAAAACTTGATCAAATACTAAACTTGTACGCCGTATTGACGAGCTAGAGGACCTAAACCACCTTCAAAACCTTGTCCAATCGCTTTAAATTTCCACGCGCCATTATGTAGATATAACTCACCGAAAATTAATGCAGTTTCAATAGAATAATCTTCAGATAAGTCGTAACGTGCTACTTCTTCATTTGAAGCTTGATTTACGATACGAATAAAGGCATTTGATACTTGACCAAAGTTTTGTTTTCTTGCTTCAGCTTCATGAATAGTCACTGCGATAACAATTTTTGATACATCTGCAGGTACTAAGCTTAGATCAACTTTAACGGCTTCATCATCGCCTTCGCCTTCACCCGTAAGATTGTCACCCGTGTGCTCAACCGATTTACATTCAGACATTAAGTTATTAAAGAATATAAAGCCTTTATCTGATTTAACTTTACCATCAGCCGTTAGTAGAAACACAGAAGCATCTAAGTCGAAATCTGCGCCATCAGTCGCTCTAGAATCCCAACCTAATCCTAATAAACATTTGGTCATACCAGGAGCAACTTTCTCTAAAGAAACATTTCCACCTTTTTGTAACGAAACAGCCATATTAATTCTCCACTTAATAAAAGTTTATTTTAACATTATAGATACCGATAAAGTATCAATACTCAATATACTATAGGGGCAAAAAAATTAACATGATAGAAACCTAACTTTTATAAAAAGTGAGACCTAAAAAAAGTTAATTCTCATTTATAATCAACATATTACTGATTATAAAATCAACTATCCCATCTAGCATAAACACTACTTTATAGAGGGTTTTAAAATACGCTTTGATTAATTAAATCATTCAAAGTTGATGCATTTCTTAACTCTCTTTCCACCATTAAAAATGAAAAATAACTAGCGATAATATTCAATCATTTCCCTCTTTAAACAAACTTATATCAAGTCTATAAAAAGGTCGTATTTTGGCCTTTTAACTCACGCCGATATCGCCGTTACTTAGTCACTTTAATTAGTGTGTTAACTTGAACAATTAGTTCAATTTAACCATTAACTCTTCACCCAGATACTATTTATTCTTTGTGATTAATAATCAAATTAAAGTTCACATGAAATTAAACTTCAAAATAATCCTAGGCATATTATGTCGAAACAATAACATTAAAACAATCTATTTAAAACACTATTTTGAAAGTCATACTTTTTAACCCTATTGTTTAAGCAATTTCTATTGTTAGTTTAAACTCAACTACTCCTTTATCTCATAGTTAACAAATCTACCGTTTCCTAGGCGTTAGTTAATAGAGAAAAAATTGATTACTATCATTAGATGGTGACTTAATTACAAAAAGCAAGGTAGCAATCAATTTTAGTCACCAAAAATATTTAACTGACGTGTTCTACAGACAAAAATATAGACATTAAGTAGACAAAAGTTAGTTGGCAAGTACCTCAATATTATTGTCGCCACCATTAGGGTATTTAATTAGCGGCGAATGTAAGGACTCGCAATATAACGAACTTCTTATATAAGGGTTCGCGAATGTAAAAGCATGCTGAGAGTGACAAACACCCGTTTGAAGGGAGAGCAGAAAATAGTCGTAAACAATCAACAACGGCTGTATCAAACGAATCATCGTATGCTGACAGTAAGTTATGTAGAGTATAAATTTAATAATTTAAGCCAGTAGTTTACCCACAAAGTAAATAAAGCTTTTATTTAAGAGTTGTTACCACCCGTTGTTGCAATAACAGATCGACTTGTGCAGCGGGGCAAGGTTTATAAAAGTAATAACCTTGAATTTCATGGCACCCTAGTTGCTTAATAAATTCATATTGCTCGACGGTTTCAACACCTTCAGCAATAATTTTTAAATTTAAACTGCTAGCAATTAAGACCATGCCTTGAATAACAGCCTTATTTTTTGGGTTATTGACCGCATCTTTAACAAACGTTCTATCTATTTTAATCGTATCAATGGGGTAAAGGTTGATACAGTTAAGTGATGAATAACCCGTACCAAAATCATCTAAAGCAATACTCAACCCATAGTCTTTAAAGCCCTGTAAAATAGTTAATGCTAGTTGTTCATTTTCAATCAAAGCATTTTCAGTAATTTCTATTTGAATATCTTTAGGGTCAACATGATGCGCTTTCATTATCTGTATGTAAGTATTCAATAATTTTTCATTTCGTAATTGCAGGGCCGATAAATTGATAGATAAGCGAACATTTTGATGACCATTTTTGCGCCAAGCAGCATATTGTCTACACCCTTCAGCAAAGATTAACTCATCCACTTGGCCAATTAATCCTAGCTCTTCAGCTAATGGAATAAAATTATTAGGTGCTATAATTTCTTGCTCTTCATTTTGTATTCTCACCAGAGCCTCAAAACCGACAATGTTTCCGGTATTCACTGAAACTTGAGGTTGATAATATAAAATGAATTGCTGCTTTAGGATCGCTTCTCGTAATATATCTTCATATTTATTGCGTAAAATATTCTTTTGTTCTAAAAATTTATCATAAAAAACATAACCATTACGTCCTTGGGATTTTGCTTGATACATTGCATTATCCCCACTCTGCAGCAATGTTTGTACATCATCACCATCATTGGGATACAAGCTAACCCCTAAACTCAAGGTACTGTAAATAGGTTTATCATTAATCAAAATAGGTGCTTTTATATGGTTAAAAATAGATAGAACAGCCTCGACTACATTTTCTTCACTCTGTATATCGGGCACGATGATAACAAATTCATCACCACCTAATCGCGCCAAGATATGCTCTTTAGAAAGTGCACTTTGTAAACGTTGCGTTAATTGCACAAGTAATAAATCACCTCCTTCGTGCCCAAGCGTATCGTTAACATGCTTAAAGTAGTCGACATCGATACATATAATTGCACATTTTTTATTCTCAACTCGGCAATGCTCAATCACTTCAGTGAGTTTATGTTGAAATAACTTACGATTTGGCAAACCAGTTAAAATATCTAAATTTGCTAAGTTTTTAATTTTCTCAGCTTGTAGTTTTTTTTCTGTTACATCTTCAAATAGCCCACGATAACCAGTAAATACCTGATTAATAAAAATAGGTTTAGCTGAAATTAACAAACAAATAACATTGCCATTGTGATGTCGATACCAACATTCAAAATCAATTATCACCTCATGACTATGCATTCTATTGATAAAACACCCTTCTTTTCCGACATTAAATTCATTAATTTTTTTATTCATCAATAATGCAGGTGGATAACCAATGATCTCGCTCGTTGAGTTGGAACAATACGTAAACTCATTATTTTTATCGGTTTCCCATAACCAATTAGATGAGCTATGTGCTATCTCACTAAACCGTATTTGTTCTTTCTTTAAATCTTGAATCAAAATTTCATTTTTTAATGCAGCACTAATAATAGCGCGCAAATTCTCAAACGCAGTGCCTTTACGGTTACTTAAATTCAAGGTCATAAAACCCAATGCTTTTTTCCTAAAAGACAGTGGAAAAACCATCAATGTAAAACGATCTTGATAATGTATTAGACCATCCGGCAATAATTTCTTGGCAAGAAATTCTTTATTCTCTATTTGCATAAATTGGTTATTACGAACAGATACAATGTTAGTAGCGTAAAGAGGTTCGCTATTTAGCTCGTTAAATAAAGAGATGTGTAGCTCCGATAAATTTAAAATATCAACGGCATATTCTTTTATTCCTGTTAAATCAAATGAGGAGTTGAGGTTATTAACGATGGTTCTAAAATAATTCAAATAATACTCAGCTTCAAAGCGCTGAAAATTAATCGCCACTTTCTCAATTTTATTTTTTAAAGAGATCAATTGTCCTATAAAACCAACCAATCCATGTGCATCTTTGTCCTGTTCTAAATATTGTAATGCGCTAAACTGTATACGGTCAGTCAATTCAAGCCATAGAATAATTTCTTCCGTTTTCACCGACTCTTGTAAGTAGCTTTGTAGTATTTTTAAAAAGCCATCAAAATCTTTTTCATGAACCGCCTGCTGGTATAAATGAATCACTGAGGCAACATCATCGCGAATAATACCTCCCTTATAAGGGACCACCTTAGACTCAAAATAATCCAGAATGCCTTTAAAAATCAGATCATTATTCTTTATATTCCCTAATGCTTTGGTCAGATCGCACTGCTCTTTATTGGATCTAAAATGAGCCTCAGGTAAACACCCACATGATTGTCTTATCACTAATGATGTGGGGACATAAATATCAACTCGTTGTGATTTACCTTCAATTTGATCAATAAGTGCCTGAGCAGCAACGCTACCAAGTTCAAAGAGCGGTTCTTGTATACTAGTTAAAGCAGGGGAAGCAAAGGCACCTTCTAATGTATCCATCGACCCTATCACTGCTATTTCTTCGGGAACAGAAATACCTCGCTCCTTGCAGGCGTCGATAACCCCGAGGGCTTGGTTATCATTTACTGCAATCACAACTTCAACGGGTTTACCCACTTGATCTAAGAAATTTTCAAAGGAGATCTTTGCAGCCAAGCGATTTAAATCAGCATATAAAACAGCATCTTGATCAAAGGGAAGCTGATGCTTAATTAACATTTCTTTGTATATTTCGGTTCGACTATTTGAAGAAGCGTGGTGCTTAGGGCCTCTCATTAAAAGAATATGACGATACTGATGTTTGACATAAAAGTGTTCAAATAACTGTTCAAAACCAATTGCATAATCGGTAATGACGTTGCTGTGCCCTTGCACATAACTACCGATATTGACCGTGGGTACTGTAGAAAACCTATTGATCAGTTTTTGACTAGAGTGATCATCTAAAAAACGTAAGTGAGAACTAAAGGGGCCAATCACCCCCGCAATTAAGTCCATATCAACAAGCCCAAAAACACGGTCTCGCACTAATGATAAAGGGTCTGTAGAATTAACCGCGCCACCACAATAACCGATCACGTTATAATCATTTTTCTCTGCCACATGAGCCGCGCCACGCATAATTCCCTCTTGGTATGCTGATGACATTGAACCGACTAACACTGCAATAGTAGCGCGACCATTTTTTAAAACATGTTGCTCATTAGCGGAGGGATTATGCATAGACTTACTTCCTTAGTTTAAGGTCTTACCATCGAACTAAAAATAGATCTGTTTACTTTATTCAATCTGAAAAAGTCAATTAATCGGCAATCTTTTACTTTCAACGTGGTGAACCAGTAATAAAGAAGAACAGCTCTTAGCAGCAAAATTAAAAAAGAAACAGATACATTCAGTATTATCTATAAAGTAAAAACTGTGAAGTGGGTGATAGAAGCCGCGTGAGGAATGACACTATATTTGTGTTTTTATACACTATATTTGTATTTTCATACACTATATTTGTATTTTCATACAATAAATTGTGACATATTTTTGCTATTTAAAAATATTTAACGACTAAAAAATATTGTGACAGCACGGTGAATTGCAGTGACAGGTACTTATGCTTGCCACCTCTTTTGCATTTTTTTAATTGTTTCAGCAGGAACATCATGAATGCTGATGAACTTTCCTGTGCACACTTTAATTTGTAGAGTTGCATTATAGTGCTTGGCTAATTGTCTATAAGCTTTCATCTCCCATTGCTCCACAAAGGTATTAGCGACCACCACATTGTGCTGCAACTTTAAAAAATGCTGACACTGTTGTTGGCACCAATCATGAGCTTGTTTGAGTAAGGCAGGTTGAAATAGATAGCGACCACTGTCATTAACAAAAAACATATCTGCTTCTAAGTGCTGCGTTGTATATTGCGCTTCTTTAACTATTTTTTTAGCTAAAGTACTTTTTCCACTTCCCGGTAAACCTCGAATAAGTGTCAGGGTTAATGAAGGGTTAGATAAAGGTGTAGATGAAGGCATAGGTAAGGGCATAGATGACTCTTTTTATGTGTTTTATTCCTGCAATCATAACAAAGAAGTAACACTACATTAGAAAACAGCAAAAAAGAGTTAGTGTAGTATCAGAACTCGTTATTTTATAAAACTTAATTCCTGATACCTATGTAAACTTAGCTCATGATATCCATAGAAGATTAGATTCAAATAATAAAGCACTAACCATGTTAATTAACAATATGACGCAAACGAGCATATGAATAATATACTCGTTGCTCGTCATCAAGTTACTTTATTTTAAATTGGCCCACTAATTGATTTAGTTTGTTACCTTCAATTAATACACCACGCGCAATTTTTTCAGCTTCACTGCTACCTTCTGTTAATGAATTCACAATACTTTGGATTTGGTAAACATTACGAGTGATCTCTTCTGTCACAGAACTTTGTTCCGTTGCCGCAGTAGCAATTTGAGTACTCATATCATTGATAGAGGTAATACCAGAGTTCACCGAATGTAAACTGTCTGAAATAGCGCGCGATGAATCCACAGAACGTACACTTCGCTCTTGACTCAGTGACATCGCTTTGGCAGAAAGCTCTACTAAGCGATGCAATTCACCAAGCATTTCATTGATTTCAAGGGTACTCTTTTGTGTACGACTTGCTAGGCTTCTTACTTCATCTGCCACCACAGCAAAACCGCGCCCATGTTCTCCTGCTCGCGCTGCTTCAATGGCTGCATTCAATGCTAATAGATTAGTTTGATCTGCAATCGCACCAATCACACTCAACACCTTATTAATTTCTTGCGATTGTTCCGTTAAAGCATTCATACTGCTTGCGGCACCATTAATTTCCTCTACTAAAGCAGAGACTTCTGTTAATGACGTTTCAACACAACTTTGGGCGTGATTAACATCTTCTGAAACTGCGCGGGTTGCTTCCGCTACTTGATTAGTATTGCTTGCAACTTCATTTGCCGTTGATGACATTTCTGTCACAGCAGATACAACTTGCTCTGTTTCATTGTTATGATCTTTTAATTGTGTCGCAATACCGCGGCTTTGTTGGTCCATATCACGTCCAGCTTGATTGATGCCAATTGTCGCTTCACTGATATCAGTAATGATATTTTTCAATTTATCAACAAACAGATTAAAAGAACGGCCTAATTGTGCAATTTCATCGTTTCCATTAATTTCAAGGCGTCGAGTTAAGTCTCCTTCGCCTTTAGCAATATCATTTAAGTTATCAGCCATACGTTGAATCGGTCTTACCATTTTAACTGCAGCGATATAGATGATAATGGCAGTAACAATGATTAAGGTAATCGAAATCATGAAAGTAAACATTACTTTCTCAGATAATGCTTTCTCAGCTTTATTGGAATAGTTAGCGATTACTTTTTCAATATCATCAACATAAGCACCAGTCCCTATCATCCAATTACTATTGGGGATCATAGTTGCATAACCAATTTTCTCGATTTGCTCAGAAGAACCTGGTTTTTGGAAATAAAATGAATAGATGCCATCGCCCTTTTGAGCTGCATTTAATAAACCAACAATTAATTTATTGCCTTTTGTATCTTTTAAATCAATAAAATTTTTGCCTTGCATTTCAGGTTTTACTGCATGGAAAATACTAGTGCCTTTGGTATCATAAATATAAAAATATCCCGCACTACCAAATCGAATATCACGCAGTGCGGCATCAATATCACCACCACTAGGTAGAGATTTTTGATAAGCAATAATGCCTAACGCAATTTCAGTAACTTCTCTTAGTTCTTGCTTACGCTCTTTCATCAAGGATTGACGAAATTCAGTAACATCTCGCTCAAGTCCCTCTTTTTCTACAGAATAAGAGATAGAAGAAAGTGAAACAATAATGATCACTAATGGCAATAGGGTTAGTAATAACAGCTTTTGAAGAAGATTTAATTTATTCATACTCAGTCCTGATCCTCCTTTTAAGGAAGTGAAAATAATGCATAGGGGTAAACATTTGCGCTGAGTATAAGCAATTTGCATATTTTTGCTTACTTATAATGTAAAAAAGTAATCAATTAAACCCCACTTTAGAGTTAGATCTAACTTACTTTGTTTAACCGTATGATTACAAGGCAATTTATGGGCTTTATTAAGGCAGTTAGGTTTTGTCTAGGTAGTTATTTTTACAAAATAAACTACTTAGATAAAACCTAGAATGATATTAAATCATCTTTCATGGTAAAAGTGATCCGTCCCGTTACGCCGTGTTGATCAATGGCAACAAGCTCCGCTTTTCCTTGTAATTGAGGTAATAATTTTAAAGTGAATGCACCGGCTTGTGAGGCCAACCATCGCCCATTTAAATACCAGCTAACTTTCCCCGAAGCACCCGCGGCATAGACAGTTTGTAGAATTAATTCCTGTTGCTGTCTATATATTTGTTGTTGATTTAATAAACCCACAATAGTGAGTGCATCAGCTTGTTTGGGGATCACTAAACAGTGAGGAGAATAGATGGGAATACGGTGTCCTCTTTTTTCATTAACGGCAAGCCAAGGTTCTAGCTGTCGAGGCCATACACTGACTTTTTTATGCTTTGCCACTAACGCTGCACAATGCCCAGATAAACGCAACCCGCTATTGGTATCAATCATAATGTTTTCTATCGCTTGATGAAAAGCTAATCCCGATTCTATTTGTAGCGTTCTCGGTGTGACCCCTCCTTTAGTAAGTGCAACAAAACGGCGATCACAGCTACCTTCACTTAAATGGCTCGCTCTGCCATCGGGCCAACAAATTTCTTTTTCCTGTATGTTAAATGGCCGCTCAGGCATTGCTGAAACAGATTGAAGATCCGCTTGTTTTGCATTATTTAACATGCTCAACACAGAAAATAATGCCGGCGCTGCGGTGGTTACGCCTAGTGCACCTTTTAATGGCTCTCCACTGGGTTTCCCAACCCACACACCAATACTATATTGTTCAGTGCTACCAATTGCCCATGCATCCCGGCTAGACCAACTTGTACCCGTTTTCCAAGCAAGTACTGGACGTACTTGTTGTGAAACACCCCAACTAAATTGTGCAGGAGGAGTTAATCCGGTTAAGGTTTTCCAAGTGATCCAAGCTGCTTCATCACTAACTAATCTACGTCCTTTAACTGCATTATTTTTGCTATTTTTAGGCTTTTCATTAGTTTCGGGCTTTTTAAAAATAAGTGGTTTAACCCAACCTTGATTAGCAAAACTACTGTGTAAAGTCACAAGACTTTGTAATGAAATCCCCGCACCTCCTAATATAACGGACGCATTAGCTTGACCATTGGGAATACGTAATGGATACAATACATGTGCAAGTTTATTCACAAACTTTTGTTCTCCATAGGCTTCAATCAATTGCACAAAAGGAATGTTCAAAGAGCGTTGCAATGCATCCGTTACAGTCACAGGGCCATCAAACCCTTTAGCAAAGTTACCGGGTTGATAGCGAGAATTTAAACGAGGCACATCGGCTAATAAGGATTGTGAATGAATAAGGTTGTCATCAATAGCTAAAGCGAATAATAATGGTTTTAAAGTTGATCCAGGAGAGCGGATAGCTTGAATCATATCAACGTGGCCAGCACGACTTGCATCTAACATCGAGGCAGATCCTACATAACTGACTACATGTTGTGTTTGATTATCAACCACCAGCACAGCCATCGAAACACCAGCCCCCTGTAACATCGCATATTCTTGAACGTAACTACTAATTTGCAGTTGTAAATCACGTTTAATATAAGTATTGATAACGGCTTCATTGGGGTTTTCTTGATGTAATCGCCTTGCTAACAGCGGTGCTACAAAAGGTTGCTCAGGTTTCCATACTACCACTGGTTCTTGTTTTACTTGCTTTCCCTTTTGTGGACTCCAATCGCCCTGCTTGACTAGTCGATCAATGACTTTATTTCTTGCTTGCGTGGCACGCTGAGGGTAACGATCTGGTCGATATCGCGAAGGAGCTTGTGGTAAAACCGCTAATAAAACAGCTTCAGCTGGCCGCAACGCCGAGGCAGGCTTTCGAAAATATTGATAACTTGCAGCTTGCACACCTTCTAAAGTGCCACCAAATGGGGCGTAATTAATGTAAATATTTAATATTTCTTGTTTGCTTAAATACCATTCTAATTGTAAAGCGCGCAATACTTGCTGTAGTTTTCCCAATAAAGTACGCGGATGAGGGTGTAATATTCGTGCAACTTGCATGGTGATAGTTGAACCACCAGAAACAATACGTTGATGGATTAAATATTGCCATGCTGCTCTTAAAAAACTAATCGGATTAACACCAGGATGCTGATAAAAATAACGATCTTCATAGGCAATTAAGGCTAATAAATACTCATCGGAAATATTTTCTATATCGACTTTATAACGCCATACTCCTTGCAGATCCGCAAAGGCACGTAACGGGTAACCTTGATCATCTAATACCACGCTAGCGAAATCCTGTTGCTGATCAGACAATAGTAATGGATAACAACGATTAGCAATCCATAAACTACACAGCACTAAAATCATGAATAAAAAGCACCATGCTAAACAAAGCCATGGCCATTTTAATAAGCCTTGATAGGTTGTCTTTGTCACTACACCAGTAAACCGCTGAAACACAAGCTTAATCAAGTGCTTTCACGTCAATATGCTTAATGCTTCCACCAACACCGTATACAGAAGGTTGATACATAGATTCAACACGTACCGCAGGCACCACATATTTGCCGGGGTTTACTGCACGTGACAACACGTATAACGTTTGAATCTGTTGCGCACGCAAATCCAGCGCAGCCACATAACGATCATCTCTATATTCTTGATGTACAATATTGGCAGTCACTTCCACCTGCTCACCTTCAATCATAAGATCTGACAATTTTAAACTGTTGTTTAATTGTTGGTTTTCTAACTCCACCCCAGCCGGCATCAAATTAACCAGTAATGCATCTGCCACTCTTTGTTCGCTGCGCACTGTAATGCGCGTTAATAATAATTGCCCTGATTGTAAAGTACTATTATCAGGCAGCTCTATTGCACTGTTTTTATCCACTAAGAAATGTTGTGTAGTCACTTTAATACCATGGTCAAGGTCATAATCAGGCTGTTTTTTTACGCCAGACCAATCGAAGGAAGCATATACAGCTCTAGTGCCTGTATTTTTAAAACTCGTTTGAATCCCTTTGTTTTGATTATTATCGGTTGTAATATTTTGATGATATTCACCGCTTGTTTGTAGCGCTATATTGTTATCATTAATGAGCAGATCACCCTGCCATTTGTGTGCTGTATATTGTTTTTTCATGGTCATTGCCAAGGACAAAATAGCACTACGTTCTTGAGTGCTTAACCACTGTTTTTGCTGCATGTTTAATGCTAAATCAGGTACCATCTTTAATGCTATTTGTTGTAATGAGGCGTTTACTGAAGCTGAGGTTAATATTGCATTAATAGCCATCGCTTGATCGCGCAATTCACTACCATAATCTCCGAGGTAATCTTGTCCACGTTGTTGCGTTAATGCTTGTTTAATTAAAGCATTCCCCTCTTGTTCACTACCGGCCATTAACATCGCTAAACCAAGGTGAACACCAGGTAATTTACCGATTGCCGCTGGCATATCTTTTTCAGCAATATCACGTAATGGCCCAAGGGTAATACTATTTTGTTTTGCTAACACATAAGCGGCATAGGCACGATAAGCGGCATCATAATGCTGCGGGTTAGTAGACCAAGTGTTAACACGATGGCGACTACGAGAGCTTAAATAACTTTGCAAACGTTGTGTGGCTTTATCCAACATATCCGCTGGCACCGTCACTCCATTTGCTTGCAAATCATAAAGAAAGTCGGTGGCGTAAACAGTTAACCAGTGCTGCTCTGGTGAATGATTACTCCATAAACCAAAGCTACCATCAGCGCGTTGCAATTGACTGTATCGTTGAATTGCATCTTGCATTTTTTGTTGTGCCATCTGTGCATCAATAGCTTCTATATTGCTCACTGGACTGTGCAATGCAGTCACAAATGGACGTGATTTACTGGTGGTTTGCTCTAGGCAGGTATAAGGATAATCCGCAAGATATTGCCAGTGTGCCTGTGCATCTAAATGTGGGTTTAATGCCACTGACAATTGTAATTTTTTACTACTATCAGTAAAAGCAGAGAGCGAATCGTTTGGCAATGTCATTTGCTCATTAGGCATTAACAATGCTTTCTCTGAGTGGTATTCACTGGCTTGTGTTGGGCGAACAGGTAATGTCCAGTGACGCTCAATAACAACCTTCCCTAAGGCCATACTGGCATTAATTTCACCCTTCCCTATTGCTTGCTCAGCATCTAAAGAGAAATACAACGTCTGCTTTTTATGAGGCAATAAAGTGATATTTTTAACCTGTTTCTGCACTAATAATTTGCCACCGACACTGAAGGTGAACTCGCCTTGTAGAGGTTTATCTGTGCTATTACTTAAATCTACCGCAATCTGACTATTATCACCCTGCGCCATAAATTTTGGCATCGCCACTTGCATCACCACAGGTGAAGCAACCTTGACGGTTTTTTCTGCTTTAGCAAATTGTGCTTTATTGAATACAACCGCGGTCAAATTTAGTTGTCCATCAAAGGCAGGTAATTGTAGAGGGATCTCGGCGATACCTTGTTTAACCGATACTAACCCGCTGAATAGACTTACAATTTGTACTTCACTTTGTGCTTGTTCGCCACCACGGGTTAATGCAGCATCGCCTCCCCAACGTATGTTTGCCGAGTCTCCTAATAAGGGAGTCATCACTTGATCGTAAACATCGCTTATGGCGCCTTGATAAGCTCGCTGGCTATAAAAGAAATGATGAGGGTCTTCTACCTGATACCCACTCACGCTCAATACACCTGCATCAACGGCGGATAAAGTGACTTTGGCATCTCCGGTTACAGGATTACCCTGTGCATCTTTTACCAGTACTTTGGCCGTTACTTGCTGATTTGGTATCCAACTTAATGCAGTATCAATTTCAACATTCAATTGACGATCACTTCGATTCAAAGGCAAAGCAATAATACCAAAACTACGCTTAGTGATGGATTTGGATGCATTGTCAGCTGCTGAGACAACAAAAGCAGAAATGTACAAATCATGCCTAGCAAGATTTTTCGGTACGCTTAAGGATAACGTAGACTCACCTTTGTCTATTTCCACTAACTGTTGCCATAATACTTGGTCGGATTCTATTGTTACCAATGCACTACCCGATGTAGGCGAGCCAATACGTAATATTAAGTTTTCACCTGGTAAATAAGCGGCTTTATCTAACGCCAAATTGACGCGGTCAGGTCGGATCGTCGCACTATTATTTTGCCAATCGTTATACCAATCCTGTCCAGCGCGAAAATGATAAACAGTTCGCGCTTGCGTTGTTAAGTCAGTAAGTTGTAATCGGTAATCACCCCATTCAACTTGTTGTGATAAGTTCAGTGGTGTTGAGTCGACAAAGCTAAGTATACGGTCATCAACAACATACTCTTTTTCTATACGTTGATAGTGCCAGCCATTATTATCGTTATAGCTCCAAAAATAACGTTTTTCTTCACGTATCAATTCCGCTTTCACATTACCGGAGGTAAGGGGTTTCCCCGCTTTATTCAATTTTAATAGACTGAAATTTATACCACTATTACTTGCAGATTGGTCATTATCAAAGCCTGGTTTTACCGCAATAAAGCTGGCTTTAGGCCATAATAAATTATCATAATAACGGTTAATTGCACGTCCACCCGTTTCAAAAAGACTGTAATGCAGGCGCACTTTAACGGGTACATTCCAATCACTCCAATCTTTATCCACTTTCGTAACAACTTGCCCAGTTTCATCTAACTGAGCATCTGCCAATTCGAAATTTTCATTCCGAGCACCGTTAATATCCCCCACGTAATAATCAGGCCATTGTTTAAATGGATAAGTCCAAGCTGACACACTGACCTTAGTTTGTAATTTATTACCTGCGGCGGCCGCGCCATACAAATATTCTCCCAACACATTAACGGTTAGCTTTTGTGTGGCATTGAAACTATTTAGTTTAGTGGGGTTTAATGCTTCTTCGCCGTTAAAACTTAAGCGCATACGATCCGGTAAAAAATCTTCAACTTTAAAATGAAAACGCGCACTATATTGACTGTTACCTTTAGCATTAACTTTAGCTTGCCAATTACCCATTGGACCAGATTTAGGCAGATCAAGTTGATATTGATAGTAACCATTTTTTTTATCCGTTGCTTTCAACCAAATTGATTTGTAAGTGCTTCCATCAGGTTTAAACACAGTCACACTTAATTCAGATGGCAGTACTTGCCCATCCGCATTACGCTGTAGCATATTCAACCTTAAGGTTTCACCCGGACGGTAAATATCTCGTTCAGAATAAACAAATATTTGGCTATCACTGTGCGTTGGGCCAGCTACATTGTAATCCGAGAGGTCAAAACGTGGATGTTGGTAAGGTAATACAGTTACTTGTTGGTCATTACGCGCCACAATTAATGCTAAACGGTCACTATTATTAATACTGACTTTACCCGATGAATCGGTGGTTAATGAAGAAAATCGTGTTGATTTATTATCTAAAAAATCTATCTGTACATTCGAAAGTAATTTTCCGGTTTTAATATCTTGGGCAATCACATAGGTTTTTGTCGGGAATTGACGTATTTGTAAACCGATTGCAGACACCGAAAACCAAGTAGCTGCATCGAATTCAAAGCCCCCGGGTTTACCAATAGTGGCAAAATAAACGCCGCTTTCATTTGCCCATTTTTTATCTGCAATGGCAAACTTTGTAATATGGCGTTGATTGGCTTTACCTGCAGTTTCAATGCGAGCCGTATAGATATGTTCAACCATTTCCTCACGGTTTGCATTTTGATAATGATAGGCGCCGCTATTAGCAATATAATCGAAGTCACCAATAAAACGGCTAAGTTTATCGGCTTTAACGCGATAAATATTAAGGTTCGCAGCTTCAACATTGACTGAATAGATACCTAAATTTTCAGAGTGTCCCGGTACTAATATTGCACCCGCTTGCATTTTAAAACTAACAACTGGCTGCATTGCTCTTGTGGTGACTGAATATTGTGAAGCTTTATTAAGAGAGCTGTCATTTTCAGCCATTAATCCAGCAATCACATTAATTGCATAATCAGTTTGCGGTTGAATACCGAAAAATTGTAACTTTTTCCCGTCTTTGCTCAATACGGGAGTGGCTAATTTAGGGGAAGTTTCAACAAAACGGTCAAAGTTTTGTTCTGCTTGTAAGGGACTATTAAACAATAATTCGATGGCATTGCTATTGCCCACTTCACGCTCGGAGACATCCAGTAACCTTAACGCTACTGATACTCCGGTCGATTTTGAAGTCGATGTGGCACTGACAGCGCCAGCTTGTTGCGTAACTAATTTTTCAACCGGTAATTGCTCTGCAGATAATTGTTCGGCAGTCGAGGATTCAGCAATCGATTGTTCAAAAATCGATGGTTCAGAAACCAATGACTCAGAAACCGGTGATTCAGAAGTCGATGGCTCAGCAACTAATGGTTGCTCGGTATTTTCCTGGCACCCTAATAATAACAAACAACATAAGCTGACATTTAATACTTTATTAAACCACATGAGGACTCTCCAATTACTGTTAACTATGAGCTGTTAACTATCAGCTATAAACAATGAGTTGTTAGCTATCAGTTATTATAAAAATGACATTAAGTTTATCTTAAAAATTCTATCATAAACTATTTTGTTAACGAAAAAGTGTCCATTCAGTGATCAATCATGTTCAAAAAGTGGCAACGTACAGCGAAGTCACTATTGATGCACAATAATAAATAATAGTAATCCCTCATTGCTGGCTATCTTATCCATCAAATTCAAATAAAAATCATTTAATTCAATCATTTCACTATCAATTTAATTCTTAATATGAACTCTATTAATAAATTTTATTCATAGATAGCCTTTATTATTCATAGATAGCCTTTAATTGTGGGGTATTTGTTCCATAATAATTGGAACTTTCTTCTCTGTGCAACAGCAGCAGAACCCTTCAAAATGTCCCCATTAACGTAACTAGCAGCGTAACTAACAAGCGTAACTAACAAGCGTAACTCATTAAACTGAAGAGGATTGAAAATGAAAGCAATTGGATACCAACAAAATTTACCCGTAGAAAATGAATTATCTCTGCAAGATATAGAATTAGAGACGCCTGTTGCACAGGGACAGGATATTTTGGTTGAAGTTAAAGCTGTTTCGGTAAACCCTGCTGACTTTAAAATTCGTCAGACTGCCCCTGCTCCTGAAGGTGAATACAAAGTATTAGGCTATGACGCTACAGGTGTTGTTAAATCAGTGGGCGAAAACGTAACCTTATTTAAGCCTGGTGACAAGGTTTGGTATGCTGGTGATGTAACTCGCTCAGGTAGTAACGCACAATATCATCTTGTTGACGAACGTATTGTTGGTGGTTTGCCAACTACATTATCTTACGGTGAAGCAGCGGCATTACCATTAACCAGCATCACGGCATGGGAATTGTTATTCGATCGCCTTAACGTGGCAAAAGATGATGCATCTAAAAGTATTTTAGTCATTGGTGCTGCCGGCGGCGTGGGTTCAATCATGGTGCAACTATTAAAACAACTAACAAAACTTGAAATTATTGCAACGGCATCACGTGCAGAAACTATTTCTTGGTTAGAAGATTTAGGTGCTGATACCATTATTAATCACCGTAATCCGTTAAGTGAAGAGTTTGCAGCAAAAGGCTTAGCAAATGTGGATTATGTTGTTAGCTTAAATAATACAGAGCAGCATTTAGTTGAGATTGAAAAAGTCATTAAACCTCAAGGCAAGTTTGGTTTAATTGATGATCCAGCAACATTAGATATCGTACCTTTTAAAACTAAAGCGGTTTCAGTTCACTGGGAGTTAATGTTCACACGTTCAATCTTCAAAACAGATGATATGCAAAAGCAGCATGAAATTTTAAATAACGTGGCGAATATGATTGATAAAGGGCAAATTAAAACCACAGTGGGTCAAAATTTAGGTCCAATTAATGCCGCTAATTTACGTAAAGCACATCAATTCCTTGAGACGCAAACTGCAAAAGGTAAAGTTGTTTTAGAAGGTTTTTAAGAACCATTGTTTTTAAGAACCATCGCTTTAACCTTACTTTTTAGTAATAAAGCTCATGTAATGAGCTTTATTACTAAACCCTGTAAATAATTTATTGTCTGAGCTATATTTTGGGTGTCATTGCAGTCAAAAACTGACTATTAATCTTAAATATTTACTCTGGATAATCGAAGCGAAACCATCGCTATCCAGTGCTAATTTTATTTATAAAGCTGTTTGTAATTAGGGATATGTTCAACCCAGAAAGCAGGCTCACCGATATAATTTTGCACCGTTTTAATAAACTCACTGACCAGTAAAGTTTGTTTACGATGTGGATATAGAGCATAAATGGCGGTATCCATATTTGATAGTTTATAATCAGTTAACAACGCAACTAACCCCATCTCTTTAATAGGTTTTTCTAAATTAAAAAGATCAATCAAAGTATAACCTAGTCCAGCTTGCACCGCCTCCATCATAGCGCGAACATCGCTCACTTTGTAATTGCCGCGCATTTTAAATGTTTTCTGTATATCGCTATGCGCTTGTTCACTTATTTTAATTTGATCCAAGCTCACATCGCCATTGCCATAGATAACCGCTGGTAAAGCGATTAACTGTTCAGGTGTTTGTGGTAAGCCATGCCGAGAAATAAAATCTTCAGATGCAACTAACGCAAAATGTGTATTAGCAATTTTTTTAGCAATTAAACTGGAATCATCCAATTTGCCAATTCTAAAGGCTAAATCAAAGTGATCTGCAATAATATCGCTGCGTTTATCATCTAACATCAATGTTATTTTTACATCAGGGTATTGCTGCATAAACTGGTTAATCGCAGGCTGGATGAATTGTTGCCCAAAAAACATACCCGAAGTAATACGTAACATACCTTTCGGTTCAACCTGATAGGAATCAGCAATACTTTTCATATCATCCAACGTATCCATCATAATATGGGCTTGATGCAGAATCTCTTCTCCAGCAGAAGTCAAAGAAAATGAACGTGTTGAGCGATTCAGTAGTTGCACACCCAGCGCAGTTTCTAATTTTTTAATTTGTTTCGATAATGAGGAGTTATCCATATCATGAATAGCCGCAGCTTTAGCAAAAGAGCCCTGTTGCACCACATCGATAAATAGCATTAACTGATTAGTAATTGACAATTGAAACTCCCTACAAACGGTTACTGATAACTTTAAAAGTTATAAAGGTAATATCTTACCATTCACAGTGTGACTCACACCATAAGCGATCAAAGTATTGCGGAATAATAATAATCAAAGTAAATCTGAGAGACAAAGATATTTAATACGACCAGGCGGGAGTTAACTTATTAGGCTTTTAGCTTAATACCAAAATCAGTCCACCGAAAGGTTTTCTGATTTTGGCCGTTTGAACAATAACAATGATATTAAAGCGCATTAATTCATTAATGCGCTTAAGTGGTTAGCTTAAGAGATTCGATTAAGCATTCAGATTAAGAAATTAATCCAAAGAATCTTGGTAAGAATAAACTAATCTCAGGAATGAAAGTGATTAATAATAAGGTCACAATCAATACCGCACAAAATGGCATAATACTTCTTATTACATTTTCAATCTTAGAGCCGCTCACACTGCAGCCAACAAATAATGCGGTGCCAACGGGTGGTGTTGCAATACCAATACATAGATTGAATATAAGCATCATTGCAAAGTGAATTGGATGCATACCCAGATGCTCTGCAATTGGCATAAATATAGGTGTAAAGATCAATACGGCAGGCGTAAGATCCATAAACATACCAACAATTAGCAAAATTAAATTCATTAGAATAAATATAATAATTGGATTATCAGAAATTGATAACATCCAATCGCTTATCATCGTCGGTAAACCTGTAAAAGCCATTGCCCATGACATAATGGTTGATGCACCAATCAAGAACAGCATAATACCGGTGATCAGTGTTGTTTCTTTACAAATTGTTGGAAAATGTGACCACTTAAGTGTTCGGTAACAGAGTGATAGGGTGAAAGAGTAAAGCACAGCTATACACGCGCCTTCTGTTGCAGTAAATACACCGCCAATAATCCCCCCAATAACAACAAAAATAAGCCCTAAACTTGGTGTTGCTTGCCAAATAATTCTTAATACATCTTTAGCTGTGAAGCCGTCATTGGCACTTGTTTTATAGCCTTTCTTTTTAGCGATAAAATAAGCCACAACCATACAACTTAATCCCATTAAAATACCAGGGACATAGCCTGCGATAAACAGTGCGGCAACGGATGTTCCACCCGATACGACTGAAAATACAATTAATGAGTTACTTGGTGGAATCAGTAAGCCTGCAGGACAAGATGCAACATTGACTGCTGTTGCTAAGTTTTTGTCATAACCTTCTTTTTCTAGTTCTGGACCTAAGGTTTTACCAACTGCAGCAGCGGCAGCAACTGCAGAACCAGAAACGGCACCAAACATCATATTAGCAAATATATTTACGTGTAAAAGAGATCCTGGGATCCAACCAACCATTAGCTTTGCTAGGTTGATAAGCCGCCCCGCAATGCCACCGACATTCATAATATTCCCAGCGAGAATAAAGAAAGGGATAGCTAATAAACTGAAACTATCAATACCAGTAATAATTTTTTGGCCGGCTGTAATACTTGCTACATCAAAGGGTAAAATGAAGTACATGATGGTTAAAGATGACATGGCAATAGCAATGGCAATTGGCACGCTTATCGCAATCATGAATAAAAATAGGCCTAGTAGCCAAACACCAATGGACAAGTCCATAATATGAATCCTTTTAAAATTTATTTTTTGTGAGGTTTACAAAAAAGTTCAATCGTATTTAATGTCAAATAAATAAGAATAATAACGGCTGAAATAGGTAATATTGAATAAACGGTAGACATTGGTAGTTGCAACGCAGGTGATAGTTGTTGGCCGGTTCTTCCCATCAGTGCAATACCACCTTTAAACATTGCTAAAGAGACAAATGCAAAAGAGATCCCATTGATGAGTAATTGTAATGCTGTATGTGCTCTTCCTCTAAGATAGCCATCTAATAGCGTTATCGCTAAATGTCCTTTAACACCAAATAAATAACCAGCTCCTAATAATCCAAGCCACACCATCGTATAGCGAGCAAGTTCACCAGTCCAGCTGCTTGGGTCATTTAACACATAACGACTAAAGACTTGCCAGGTGACGGTTACTACTAGCAACATTAATGCAAAAGAAGAAATAAATAGAATCAACCTATCAAGTAGGTTTCTGAAAGATGTTAACATGTAGTTATACCTCGAAGGATTTTGCCCTAGCAAGGCCAGGGCAAAATTATATTTTTACTAATACTTATTTAAAGTGCTTCAATTTTATCAATGAAGTGCGCTAACTTAGGATCTTTTTTAGCTTCATCAATCATTGGTTTAACAGCTGCGCGGAAAGGGGCTTTATCAACTTCAATAAATGTTACGCCTTCTTTGATGCCTTTCGCTTTATTCATGTTATCCGTTGCGTCCCAGATTTTGATCTGTTCTTCAAGAGACTCTGCCGCTGCTTCTTTTAAGATTTTTTGCTCTGCTGCTGTTAATGAATTCCATTTATTTTCTGAAATGATAATCACATCAGGGGTCATCATATGCTGATCCATAGAGTAAAATTTAGCAACTTCACTATGTTTCATTTCAACTAAGCTAGAAATATTATTTTCTGCACCGTCAATTACGCCCTGTTGCAAAGCAGTGTAAACTTCATTGAATGGTACAGGTGTCGCTTTACCGCCTAATAAATTAACCATTTCCATCATAGTTGGAGACCCTGGAACACGTACTTTCATGCCGGCTAGATCTGCTGGAGAGTTAATTGGTTTTTTAGCGTAAAAGCTACGTGTACCTGAATCATAAAAAGTAAGACCAATGAAACCTTTACCTTCGCTTGAAACTAACATCTCTTTTGCTGCTTCACTTCTCATGAATTTTCTCATGTGTGGAACATCACGGAATAAGAAAGGTAGCGCATTAACTTTAAAAGTGGGTTCGAAAGATTCTGCTAAACCACCGTTGATTTTAGCCATATCGATAGCACCCGTTACTACTTGCTCCGCCTGATCACGTTCAGAACCAAGTTGTCCATTTGGGAAAATCTTAATAGTAAGGTCGCCATCAGACTTTTCTTTAACTTTCTCAGCCATGATAACCATACCTTGGTGAGCAGCACTTTCTAGAGACATAGCGTGCCCTAAGTTTAGTGTTTTAGCATATGCACTTGGTGCAAGTAGCAATGTAGCTACTAAAGGTAATAAGATCTTTTTCATTATTTTCATTTCCTTATTAAAAATATTTATTTTTGTAATCATGGTTCATTAAATAAATGGGTAATGACTACAATGAGTGGTAAAAATTTTTGTAAAAACTGTGTCGTTATTAATCGTCTACCCTTGTATATTACAAACAACATTAAGTATTACAATAATAAAACATACGGGTATGATACGGATCACGCTTAGTCCCTACAAACTTAGACCTTTATCACTATTAAATGATGTTCGCATAAATATCAAAGAATCCAATCAGATGACCAAAAACAAACAAAAAACAAAATAAATAAACAAAAACAACAACTTAAATTAAATTTAAAAACAAAAATCAAGTATTTAATACCTATCACTCGTGAGATAGTATTTTCAAATTTTAATGTAGCGACAATTAACTTATTTAAAACAATGATTAAAGTTGAAATAAAGCCAACACTTGTACTACAAATAAGATTCTTAATAATTATTCAAAATTAAGTAATTCCCCCATTAACTCAATTTAGTACAAGCAGCTAATTCACAAGCAAACACGATAAGATTTATATGCTCTATTACTTCACACATTCACTGTCATATGAATCATATGTAGAAAAAATATAGATGACCTTATGTTTGAATAAGTAAAAGGATTTGAATGGCTCAAAAGGTTTGAATAAGACCAAACATCTAAGGGGGAAGTCATATTCACACTAATAGATGAAGTAAACGTCATTAGAATCACTATTTGTTGTATTGTGAAAATATTACAACGAATACCTGAAAAATTTACACGCTAGCTTTTAATGCCACTTGAATTAAAAAAGTAAGTCATTGATAAGTAGGCATTAAATAACTGGCCCATTAGTTGCAACTACCTTATTGAACACAATATGAAGTAATCAATATTACCGAGATTACATAGTTCAATCATTGTCGATTTCAATAACTGAAGAGGAAAATAAAATGGCACAGTCAAAACAAGCAACGAAAGCTGATTTAAAAAATACCTTAAAAGAAGATCACCCAGTTACTGATAAGTTACAAGATACGTTACACGATTCTGTAGATACATTAGCTGATAAAGTAGGTACAGCTGAAGAATCATTACGTGAAACTGCGCACAGCAGTTCTGAAACACTAGCAAAGAAACAGGGTGAAATAGAAGATAAATGGAATAAGTCTGCGGTTAAAAAATACGCGACAGAAAACCCAATCGCTGCTGCTGGTATCGCATTCACTGTTGGTATGCTGGTCTCATCACTATTAAAAAGAAAGTAAAAAGTGAAACCGTCAAGTAAACAATCGAAGCGAAGGTTAGTATGGATATTCCAGAGCAAAAAGACTCATTTGAAAAGCAACCTGATAACGATTTAGAAGAACAGTCAGCATCATTTCAGAACACTTATGACAGTTTAGAAACGTTATTAGGCAGTAAAGTAGTCAAGCTAATTGCCGCCAAGAATTTAGTTGCCGCTGAGGCTAAGTTAAGCCTCAGCGCGATTCTACTCTCATTTGCTATTAGCATTGCATTAATAGTGATTACAGTCATGGTATGGGCACTACTTAATGTCGGTATTGGATTCATCATTTATTACTTAAGCTTATCCCTGAGCATGCCAATTATATTATTGCTAGTGATTAATATCGGATTAGGGTTTTGGTTATTTAAACAATTAAAAAGCATATGGCAGTTAGTTGGATTTAATGCAACGCTGGCGCAACTTGCACTGAAGTCATAGCAGGATAAAAATATGAAGTTTATTATTCAGAACGAGATAGATACAGTACGTCTTACTGAGCAAGAATACACTAATGCCAGTCTCCTAGATAAGCAAGCCACACTTGATGCTAAAGCTAATATCGATACATTATTAGCATCGAAAAAGGGGCTCATGGCTTCTTTTGGTGCAGGTTTTGCCAAAGGTATCGTTAGTCAACCAACCTCCTCTACTAAGTCTATATTACCCAGTTTAATACAACTATTTATGAAGCTATAAAGTTTAGCGGCAACTTAACATTACTAATTGCCAATAAAAAAACTAAGCAAAGCAAAATTAACCCAATGGCTAAAAATCAACTTCAACGTTCACTTAAATAGCCAAAGCGTATATGGCTAGCTCGAACACTTTCAAACAACTTGCAGCTAATAAACAAAAAGATACAGTGAATAATCTAACCAAACTAAAATAGAATGACTATTGAATACCTTTACCTTAACAGTACTAATTAGCCACTGAATAATTATTTTTTGTCGTTTTATTTAACTGCAAAAAACTATGTTCTAATAGTGAATAAAAGTTAGATATTTACTGATTACATTGTACTATCGCTATGCGGTAACCGTTTCACCCTCAAAGGTGCAACAAACATTAATTAAGCTAAGCTTAATCATCAATAACAACGATTAATGACGGTTAATAATTTTTAAGCGTTTTAATTTACTTTTTAATTAACAGATGTTTTAAAGGCATAAACGAATAATATTATGGATAATCAACAACAAAAATACAGTATCGAGACTACTGACTATCAGGTAGGTCAAGATAACTTACAAAAATGGGGGTTTGATATTCACAACCCTGTCTTTGGTACCAGTGCAGGACTTATTTGCCTATTCATTGCAATCACCTTACTAGTCGACCCAATCACAGCTAAAGAAGCATTAAATAGCGTTAAAAACGGCATTATGGAACAATTTGACGTGCTATTCATGTGGGCCACTAACTTCTTTCTTCTTTTCTCCTTAGTGTTAATGGTTTCGCCATTAGGAAAAATTCGCATCGGAGGTAAAGAGGCAAAAGCTGAATATTCGACACCATCATGGCTAGCGATGCTATTTGCAGCAGGAATGGGTATCGGTCTTCTTTTTTGGGGCGTAGCAGAACCAACAGCTTACTTTACAGATTGGTGGGGAACTCCCTTTAATGTAACCCCTTATACACCCGAAGCAAAAGCACTCGCAATGGGCGCAACTATTTTCCACTGGGGTATTCATGGTTGGGCTATCTATGCCATTGTGGCCTTATCATTAGCCTTTTTTGCTTATAATAAAGGGTTACCTTTATCAATTCGCTCTGTCTTCTTTCCTATATTCGGTGATAGAGCATGGGGATGGTTAGGGCACGTTGTTGATATCTTAGCGGTATTAGCAACACTGTTCGGTTTAGCGACTTCTTTAGGATTAGGTGCACAACAAGCAACCAGTGGTATTAATCATGTATTTGGTACCGACGGTGGCTTGGGCATGCAATTTATAGTGATTGCTTTTGTTACTTTTATTGCTATTTTATCGATCATTCGAGGTATTGAAGGCGGTGTAAAATTACTTAGTAATATCAATATGATTTTTGCATTTGCTCTACTTTTATTTGTGGCTTACGTAGGTTTTGACATTATCGTAGTCACCATTCCAGAGACCTTTATCGCTTATGCTGAAAATATTGTTGCATTGAGTAACCCTCATGGCCGTGATGATACAGTTTGGATGCAAGGGTGGACCGTCTTTTATTGGGCTTGGTGGATCTCTTGGTCTCCATTTGTAGGTATGTTTATTGCTCGTATTTCTAAAGGCCGCACCGTTCGCCAATTTCTATTCTGCGTGATCTTTATACCCACTTTTATGACCATTATTTGGATGGCTATCTTTGGTGGTATTGCAATTGATCAAGTTATTAATAAAGTAGGTGAGTTAGGCACCAATGGCTTAACAGATATATCGTTAACGTTATTCCACGTATACGATGCATTACCTTATGGTGATGTCATCTCTGTGATTTCAATTGTTTTAATCCTGATATTCTTTGTTACATCTTCTGACTCAGGGTCATTAGTTATCGATAGTATTACTGCAGGCGGTAAAATTGACGCACCGGTTCCTCAACGAATTTTCTGGGCAACGATAGAAGGTGCTATTGCAGCTGTAATGCTGTGGATTGGTGGTAAAGAAGCACTACAAGCATTGCAATCAGGTGTAGTAACCACCGCACTGCCCTTTACTTTTGTACTGTTGATTATGTGTGTGAGTTTAATCAAAGGCTTAAATAGCGAACGATCTCTATACAAATAACGCACTGCTACAGGACTAATCTTAATAACTTTAGTCGGTAACAAATTAGAGGTTAACGTAGCGCTATCAGGGGAGACCTTGCTAGCGCTTTTTAGTAGATTCATCATGCATCTTCTATTATCTATTGCTCTCTTATCGCCCGCTAACGATCAAAACCTATAAGATGGGTACGCTTGCGTTAGTTACTAAAAGCTCCGTCACTAAAACAGTGACAGGGCTTTGATTGGAGAATGATGGTATGTAAGTTAAGTGACTAAATAGTAAAGTAATCAGTATCTTTTTTCAGGCTCTTGGCTAAATTCTCAAGCAGCTCAGCTTGGTTAACATTATTTTTCAATGTTTCACTCGTTTCTCGAGACATCACCGTTATCTCTTCCATTCCTTGTGCCACGTTATCAATGGTAGCAACCTGTTCATTGGTAGCGCCGACAACCTCTAATACCTTAACTAACGAATCATCAGCCTGCCGTTGAATATCATTCAATAATTCATTTGCTTGATGGGTCAGTGTTAACCCTTTTTCTACTTGCGGTACCGTTGTTTCCATCGCAGTAACAGAAGCTTGCGTATCACCCTGTACTTGATTAATCATGGTTTCAATTTCCCCCGTTGCCTCACCTGTTCTTAATGCCAGTTGGCGAACTTCATCGGCAACAACTGCAAACCCTCTACCAGTTTCACCAGCTCGGGCTGCCTCAATAGCTGCATTTAAAGCTAAAAGATTGGTTTGATCTGAAATACCACGAATAACGTTAATAATTTCGCCAATTTCACGGGTTCTTTCTTGCAGTACGTTAACTTGTGTCACTGTTGCTTTTACAGTATTAGAAATTTTTTCAATTTCAGTGGCAACATTTTGAACCGCTTCTCGACCTCGTTTTGATAACTCAACCGTAGCTTGAGAATTACTTTCTGTTTGTTTCACTGTATCAACAACATTGTGAATACTATGACTCATAGAATCGAGATCGTTTTTAGCATGATTAGTTTGCACAACCTGTTTATCAGCGGCATGCAGTGCTTGCAAGGAGCCAGCGGTTACAGATATTGCACGTTCTGATAACTCAGCCGAAGAAGCCACAATACTATTCACAGTCGTTTTTAGTTGCTGTTGCATCAAACCAACCGATGCCAACATGCTATTTGGACAACATGAGTTTATCTGCCCAGTCAAATCACCCTTTGAAATTCTGGCCACAACTTTAGCCGCTTCCTGAGGATCGCCGCCCACTGACTGCCTAACTTGAAAACTAATGCGATAAGCAACCGCTAAACCTATTACCATCGCAATACTGGTTAATATAATCATCCAGCTCTGAAACGAGCTCGCAACTTCACGAACTTCCTTAGTGGCTTGTTGGTTAACCTTTTCCTGATAATCAATAAATTCGTTGATAATACTCAGCCAGTCTAAAAATGCACCTCTTGCTTGGTTAAGTAAGACATCATTCGCTAATACAATATTGCCACTTTGCTTTGCGCTTATCACTTGCTCTATCAAAGGCATAGTTTTCTGTTCAATTTGATTAATCGAGGTATAAATGCGTTTTTCTTCTGCGCTAACATCCGCAGACGACATTTGTGATTGCATTTCTGCAGCAGATTGTTGATAGAATTTATCTAGTTTTTGTATATTAGCAATATCGGTATTTAATTCACTTTCGTTTCTTGCAAACACAACATCTCGAATCGCAATCGCTCGGTCGTGAACACTGCCTCTAAAATTAATAGCATAACGCTGCTTAACCGAATTGACATCTGTCATTTCAGTGATCGTAGCATCAATAAAATTAACCCTATGTATACTGATAGCGGTTAACACTATCATCATCAAAATCACCACGCCAAAACCAATAATTAAACGTAAATTGATAGTCATAAAGTTCCACTCTGAAATAGTATAAGATTTTAAATTAGACACTTAGCCTAGTCTGCAATCTCCAATTATGCCACTTTATGTCAGTCGAATATCGACAATTAAAAATCCAATGGGAGTTTTGTTTATTATTTAGCCTTTATCATTGCAGATACAATAATCAATCGGGGGGAGACGACCGGTTTCGCTATAGAAATAGCAGCTATATGTTTGATATAAAACCAGTGCTTAACGTAACACTGGTTTGTAGGATAGTTGTTTATGGAAAAATTTTACCGAAACTACTTATCTTCAGCAGGTAGGAAATCTTTGATAATTTCATAGAGACGCGGACGTTGCGCAGCAATTTCCTGTGCACATAAACCTTCAAGAGAATGCGGGTATTTTAACCAAGCATCGGTTTCATGAATATAATAATCTGGCACACGGTTGGTTAGATTACGTGATGGTTTGTAATATGGCACCGCCACTCTTACATCTTCAGGCATGTTAAGTCTGGTTTTTCTTTGTAACTCTTGAATTATCGCTTCAATAGAACGACCTGTGTCAAAAACATCATCCACCAATAATAATTTATCGTGATGTTGTAAGTTTTTAACTAAATAGTTCAAACCATGTACACGTACTTCCTTTTGCTGTTGGTCGATGGCAGCAGCATAAGAAGACGTTCTGATAGCAATATGATCCGATTGAGTTCCGTGCACGGCTAAGAACTCCTGCACCGCAATACCAATTGGCGCACCACCACGCCAGATAGCAACAATAAAAGTAGGTTTAAACTCACTGTCTAAAATTTTACGCGCTAAAGCATAAGAATCTTCTAATAGGGTTTGTGCGGTTAAATACTGTTTGTCTGACATGTTATTTCCCAGTAAAACATTTAAAGATAGTGCCACTAAAGATTGAATTAAAATCTTGTTTATGTTCTAATTTTTCGATAAATTATTTTGTAAATTTAACACATTAAGTTGGTAATTTCTTGGCTAAATACAGTGAAAAAATCTTTTTAGATGAAGACACGCTAATCGAAGAATCCTTTCAATTAGCAACGCAAATTATGGCAAGTGATTTTAAGCCAACCTTTATTGTTGGCTTATGGCGCGGTGGTAGTTCGGTAGGTATCTATGTGCAGGAGTGTTTGCAAACATTAGGTGTCAAAACTGACCATATCTCTATCCGTACTTCCTACGGTGGTTTTGATAGTTATCATGATCAAGATAGTGTAAACCAACCTATTCATGTACATGGTTTAACTTACTTAGTAAAACAGCTAAATGCCGATGATAAGTTACTGATTGTAGATGACATGTATCGCTCTGGTAAAAACGCTGATGCGGTAATCAACGAGCTTAAAGTTAGACTTAAGCGAAACATGCCTTCTGATGTCCGTATTGCAACCGTATGGAAAAAAGCATCATTACCGGAAAATATAGGCCCGGACTACTTTGTTAATCAGACCGATGATTGGGTTGTATTTCCCTATGAGTTACAAGGGTTATCACTTGAAGAGATCAAAACTCATAAATCATTTGCTTTTAACCATATAGATGCTAAATCATTTGTTAAAAGTTAATTTATGAAGCGTTAATAAACGAGCATTAATACTCAAATATTAAGAACTGCTTACTACTAAAGGACTAATATAATATTGGTCCTTTTTTATTTGTTGCTCATAAAGTATTTAATTAAGAAGTGTTTAGTGAAAGTAGTTCGCAGTTAAAAAATTTAGCTTAAAGTTTTCATATTACATAGAGTGTATTAGCTACGCATTCAAAGCACTAAGCTTTACCTTTTTGCACCTTTACAGACATACATTTGCTGATCTGCTTCTGATAATAATAGGTCTATGGAGCTATGTTTATTAGGATCAAACTCAACAAAACCCGTTGAAAACGAAACATTACAGCGCATTTCACTTTGTTGCAGGTAATCTGATAGCGACTGCTTAAAGTTAACCATTATTTTTTGTGCCTCTCGCTGTGAAGCATTGTTTAAAAGTAGTACAAACTCGTCCCCAGCAAGCCGAGCGACAATATCTGAATCACGAAATGAGCGGTTTAATAAAGCAGCAAATGAATGTAATATTTTGTCTCCAACTGCGTGCCCCAAGCTATCATTAATAACCTTAAAATCATCCAAATCTAAATAAACAAGTGTAGAAGTAAACCCGTTTCTCTCGCTTAGCGTTAAACTATTTTGAGCTAATGAGATAAAACCACGTCTATTTAATATTCCAGTTAGTTCATCATGGGTGGCCATTTGTAATGCAGAAAGCTCATGTTCAACGGTCGCCGCTAAATCTTTTAATGCTGCAATATCTTGATCATCAAAGTCCCTTGCATGATTGTCCGCAATACATAAAGTACCGAGTCGGTAACCCCCTACTACTAAAGGGCATCCCGCATAAAACTCTACATTTGGCTCTTCAATAACTAGCGGATTATCAACAAAACGATGATCGTTGCTTGCAGATGGAACAACTAAAACTTCACTATCGAGAATTGCATGGCCACAAAATGAAATATCACGCGACACTTCAGTTGCCTCGATACCAATACTAGACTTAAACCACTGCCTATTTTCATCAACCAAAGTGACTAATGCAATGGGTACATTAAACATACGCTTAGCCATTCTCGTTAGCCTATCAAAACGTTCTTCAGCGGGAGTATCTATGATCCGTAAGCTGTGAAGTACCTCAAGTCGATTTATTTCGTTAAATGGAATATCTGGCTGTTTCATTAAATAGTCCTAGTGATACTAATCAAAACTTGAATTCAAGTAATCAAGTGCGCTATTTCACCTATTAAAATATAGATCACTTATTAGATATGATTCGTATAATAAGTTAAGGCATAGCTAAAAAGTGACTTCACCATTAAAAGCACTACTTTATAGGTACACCCATAATTGTATTGTAGTCAACTTGGGAGGAATATTGCAAAATATATCTTCTTATTGTCATCAATGTGAGTTGAAGCATAATTAGGAAACCTCTGCACGGACTAATGAAATCTAAACTTATTTTTTCAATATGTTGCAAATAAACCTTGTTATAGACTTTTGTGCAGTTCAAAAAGGTTTGTATTGGGCGGGATCCATTCAATAAAAAGAGCAAGATCATACAGACTCGCTTTATTGAATGAAGTTAAGAAGAATGGCTGTTCGTTATTTTTACTACTGTAGCTATTGAGACTAAAAAACTGGTTATCTAAAGCGGATCAATACGTCCATTTTAGTAGACATAGAGGCACTTAAAGTTTGTTTTTGGTCAGTTGCTAAAATTACCATGCCATTATGCTTTGCTATATTTTTGAATAAATTATTAAGATCAAAACCGATATCGCGTTGATGTGAATTTTTTACTATCGTTTTTTTATCAAATAATAAATCAGACTGTTCAAATAATAAGATATTACGGCTTGTTCTAGCATCAACAAATAATTGGTCAACTTGTTCATTTGAAGCTTTATCGCTGATCGCAGTAGAGTGCTGCACAATACTTTTTGTAATAGCAGCTAGTTCTGCCGTAGCAGCACTAATCTCAGCATCATCCGCTCCATTTACAGTAATCAAAAAACGTGTTTTATGGTTTACGATCTGAGGCATATCATTTAAAAAACGGTGATAACTCTTACTTTGATAATCTACTATTAACATTTATATTCCTATTTACATTGTCATTTTTCTGCACCTAGTTTAACAGCTTATTTAATCAAAGGATCACAACTATTTCATATTGCATTACTGATTAAATAAGTTACTTGGATTCAGACAATAAGGCTTCATAACTTATTGTTAATTCTTTTGTCATTTCTGGGTAATTAGTTAATAACTCGTTAAAAAGTCTGTCTGCTTGTTCTTTTTCATCTTTATCCAAATACAACGCAATTTGCTGCAACGTATTAGTTATGTTTAATTTCTGGCTCTTTGTTGCTACCGAACTATCTGCAATTGAGTTTTCTATAACAGTATTATCCTCAACTGAGTTTTTTGTAACCGAGTTTTCTATAACCAAACCATTTGCAGCGGAATCATCTACCATTAAGTTTTCTTTAGCATTATTTATACTGTCAGAGTTATTAGCACTATCAGTATTGAACTGAGGAGCTTCCTGCGACTGGCGTTTAGATTGCATCATGATCTTATTTCCAGCCCTTTCCATTAAAGCTTCAGACTCTACTTGAATACTTTTTCTTTGCAGTAATTGCTCTTCAATTTGCTGCTGCTCTTGCATTGAGGTTTTATCTGACATTGGCGCTATGCTTTGCATTGGCTGTAAATTTTGTAAGTACAACACGCCCACCAAAACTAACGAAGCAGCCGTTGAAAGCTGTCCATACCATGTTTTGTAAAGAGGTTTCTTTTGAGGAAGCTTATTTGGAGACTCATTGGTGGTGCTATTTTTTATGGTGTTATGGTTTATCAAATGCTCGGATAATGGTGTTACATTATTTAATCTAGAGTCAATATCAGTCGAAGAATTCTTATTCGGTTTTGACTTATCTAAGTCTAACCTTGTTGTTGCTACCGTTGTTTCCTCGACCTTTTGCTCAGTGGCATTAGTTTGTGCTTCCGCTAATGTTAAAATTTTCGAGTTCAAGTCAGTACTCGGCTGCTCTTTTGCACCTTGATGATAAAGGGATATAAGGTCGTGATCAGTTAATTTATCACTCATAAAATTTCCTCATATTATGCATCACACAATGCTTTAATTTATTTAATCCATAACGAATGCGACTTTTAATACTGTCATGGGACTCGCCAACTAATAATGCAATTTCATTCACCGCAAAACCTGATTCATGCTTAAGTAAAAAGGCTTCTTTTTGCTCTCTCGGCAGTTGCTGTAAACACCATTTAACTTGTTTTATCTGTTGCGTTGCATAGATATCATCCTCGACAGCAGTATCTGTTGTATTCGATAGAAAATCTTCACTTGATTGACCACTTTGATCAAGTTCACCATTCTCAACTACTGAAGGATGTTCTATTTGCTCTACATTAGTCGAGAACACTTTGTTTTGGGAGGTATGACGTCGGTAATAATCGATTAATTCATTATGTGCAATTCGGTATAACCAAGTACTAAATTTACTTTGCACTTGATAACTAGGGCTGGCTTTGATCAATTTACTCCAGACCTCTTGATATAATTCTTCTGCTAACTCAGGTGTTGACACTTGGCGTAAAAAGTATCGATAGAGGCTATTTTTGTGACGAGTGTACAGCTGACTAAAAGCCTGTACATCGCCCTGGGCATATTGTTGCATCAGCATTTCATCTGCGATCCCTGTCATCATATCCTTAATTACCATTACCCTTTTATAATCTGAATCCAAGACCTTATTGTAAAGCTTCTGCTGTTCTTACTAGCTGAATAAATTCAGCTCGGTAACCAAAAAGATCTTCACCTTTACTCTCTAAGGCTAATTTTATGACATCTTGATACTGCCATTGCCCAGTGTATTTTGCACCTTTTAATAGTTGTGCAAAACCGGCAACTGCACTAGCAAACTTAAAGTCATCACTTGCTGATGTCGGTTGGTCTTCGAGCATCACAGCTTGAGTTATTAATTGACTAACTTCGCTATTAGGCTGTTTGTAACGTACTTTCACAAATGCTAATTCTTGGTTGTTTGGCTGATTGTTTGGCTGATTTTGAGACTGACCTTTTAGTGAGTCAGTTTGATAACGCGATGCATCTATGTATTTATGATGTGTGTTACTTAAGGTAATTTCATATAACGCAGTAACCCTATGACCGGCTCCTAACTCAGCCGCGTCAACCTTATCATTATTAAAATCTTCACGGGCTAATAAACGATTTTGATAACCAATTAATCGATATTCAGCAACTTGCTGTGGATTAAACTCTACTTGAATTTTCACATCTTTAGCGATTATCTGCATGGTACTACTGATTTCATCAACTAATATTTTGCGTGCCTCATTAATATTATCAATGTAGGCATGTTGACCATTTCCAATCTGCGCTAATTGCTCCATCAATGCATCATTATAATTCCCCTGTCCAAAACCTAAGGTTGTTAAAGCAATGCCTGACTCACGTTTTTTGGCGATCATCTCTTTTAACTTATCAATTGATTGAGTACCGACATTAAAATCACCATCGGTAGCTAATATCACTCGATTCACGCCCCCTTCTTTATAGTTTTTTTGTGCTATTTGATAGGCAAGTTCAATACCTTGTGCGCCATTGGTTGATCCACCCGCAGCTAATTTGTTAAGCGCATTAGTAATCGTTTGTTGATCACTTCCAGCGGTAGCTGGCAATACAACTCCTGCAGCACCGGCATAAACCACAATCGCTACGGAGTCGTTTTCATCAAGCTGCTTAGTCAGCATCGATAAACTTGTTTTAAGCAAAGGTAATTTATCTGCGGCATTCATTGACCCAGAGACATCCAATAAAAATACTAAATTAGCAGATTTTAGGTCAGATTTTGCTATCTCAAATCCCTTAATACCTATTTTTAATAATTGTCGTTGATTATTCCAAGGAGCATTAGCGACTTCCGTATGTACTTTAAACGGACTATCGATATCGGTAGGTGCACTGTAATGATAATTAAAATAATTAATGAATGCTTCCTCACGTACCGCATCTGTAGGAGGCAACTGTCCATGATTAATAAAACGACGCATATTACTATAACTGCCACTATCAACATCAATTGAGAATGTAGACAATGGTTCGCTTTTAACCTGTTTAACAGGGTTTGAAAGTGAACTTAAATAATGCTCATTATTATCTTGTGTAATGGTAGATTGTGTAATGGTAACTTCTGGATTGGTTATTGGTGGCTCAATCATCTTCGATAAAACCGTTGAATCGACTATTGCCATATCACTTAACTGCATGGATTGAAGGCGAGATTGTTTATGCATTAATTGTTCTGCATGCGACTTAGCAGCTTGGGACTCAGTAGCTTGGTATACGGCGGTATCTTCAATCGCCATTTTTTCCAGCTCAAGTAATTCAATAGGAACTGTTTTTTCGTTGCCTTTAACATTCTCTTTCACATTGCCCATATTGGGTTGATTACAGGCAGTTAAAGTACATAAAATAGCGCCACTCAATACAGTTAAACGGTATTTTTTCATGCTATGAGTTGCTTGTGAGCTTTGTTGTAAGTTGTTCATCATATTATCACCTTTAATATCACTTTTTATGTCAATAGACGTTTCATCAACCTCTGCGATTGATGGTTAATAAACCTTTGTTATTGATATAAACGGATGACTTGTAAAAGTGGGGTTAAATAAATAAAAATAATTTCATACAAGCAACAACAAGCAGATTTTTTATCTGTAGCTATGCATTAAATCTCTACTTAAATAACCATTATTTTAAATCATTTTCACTCAACTATTTAGTGACGATTAGATGCGTTTAATTACTATTATCTGTTATCATCTGCGCTCTTTTTTTTATAATAATAGAGTCTGATTATGCATTCCATTTCGCCTCAACGGTCCCGACTTGCTTCTGCTATTCTAATTATTGGTATTTTATTTATTGCCGCTAATTTACGTGCGCCAATTACCGGTATTGGCCCAGTGTTAGATCAAGTTATTAATAGTTTTAATCTAAGTGCTTCTCAAGCTGGTATGTTAACCACATTACCTTTACTCGCATTTGCGATTGCCTCACCTGTTGCCACTACCTTAGCCAAGAAACAAGGTCTTGAAATTTCATTATTTATTGCATTGTTATTGATTGGGTTAGGGTTAAGCTCTCGTTTGATTGATTCGGTGATATTGCTTTACATTGGCACCGCGATAATCGGTGTTGGTATCGCCATTGGTAATGTTTTATTACCCAGTTTAATTAAGCGTGACTTTCCACATAAAGTAGCAGTGATGACTTCGGCTTATGTGCTAGCAATGGGTATTTTTGCCGGCAGTTATTCAGCACTGATTATTCCACTTGCGGCTTATCAGGATTTAGGTTGGCAGATTGCTTTGGCTTGTTTTGGGTTAGTCACCTTATTCAGCGCACTTATTTGGTTACCGCAATTAAAATTACATACCAAACCGACTAAAGACCTCACCCAAGCACTTTCGCCAGGAAGAATTTGGCACCATGCCTTAGCGTGGCAAATAACACTATGTTTAGGACTGAATTCCTTCTTTACCTACATAATGATTGCGTGGTTACCCAATATATTGATGGAAGGTGGGCATGATGCACAGCAAGCGGGAGTGTTACATGGCACTTTTCAACTTGCTTCTGCTGTACCCGGGATCATTTTGATTCCCCTGCTATCAAAACTAAAAGATCAACGAGTGTTGGCGTTATCATTAGCGATATTAGGTTTTATATGTGCATTAGGATTATTATACCTACCGGAATTTGCTTTTGTTTGGTCGATAACAATGGGGTTTTGTTCAGGTGCTATTTTTATCCTCGGACTATCATATATTAGTTTACGCACCCATCATTCAGGACAAGCAGCCTCACTATCGGGAATGGCGCAATGTATAGGCTATCTACTAGCAGCGATAGGACCAATGCTTGCAGGTTTATTACATTCTCAATTTGATAGCTGGACTCCAGTATTGTGGTTATGCGCATTATCCAGTTTATTATGTGGTGTTTTTGGTTATTTGGGTGGACGTAACATCACCTTCAATGAACATCTTTAATCAGATTGGATTAATATGATACAAGCCCTAACTTATAGAGCTCTCATCAAGTTAGAGATAGGTTTAGGCTTGTAAGTAAAACTATTTTATTTAGGTATTGATGTCTCAAAGGCAGGAATATCCGCTAATGCCTTCAACCATGGAGCTGCAGAACGACACCATATTTGTGCTTTTGGCGTCAACAACTCACGTTGTTCAATCGCACCTAGGCGTAAACCATAGATTTTATCACCCTCACCGACCGATGTTGCATACAATGTTGTTGCACAGTTTTCACAAAAACCTTGCGCTCGCTTATTACCACTTTCCGCTGTCTTAACGTATTCTTTAGGCTTTTTTCCGATAAAAGTAACTGCATTGGGTAATGACATTACCGCACTTCTAAAAGGTCCACTGGACATCACCTGACAATCACTACAGTGGCAACTTACTACTTTAGTTTCATCTATTTCTGCGTGGTAAACGATATCACCACAGTGACACTTTCCTGTAATTTTCATAATATTTCCTAACTAATCTTATTTGATGGAAGCTATTAAAACAGATCTTCGCTTAAAAGTATCTGCATAAAATTTGCAAAAAGATCAATGTCTTATTGTATTAAATTCTGATTCTTAAGCCATTGCATTACTTGAATAGATCCCAAGGAACAACGCGATTTATTTTCAAAGTCGATAAATGCGATCTCAGCTATTTCAGATTGAGCACAAAGCTGTCCTTCAAAATCAGCAAAATAACAGGTTAGTTTCACAACCGCTTCAGCCTTTTCGCCATCGGCAGGTGCTTCAAATGTGCCGGCGTATTGAATCGAGTCGGCTATGATATCAACAGAAACTTCTTCTTTTATTTCCCTAATCAATGCTTGTTGATCAGATTCACCTATTTCGCGTTTACCACCGGGTAAATAAAAAAGACTTTTATCTTTAGAGCGTGCATTAAGTAATTTCCCATCAACGATCATCAACCAAGCAAGCTTATCGATTACTTTTTTCATATTATTACCCATTAATTATTTTTGATTCGCTACTTTACACGCCAAGGTTAAAAATATCTAAAACTCCCTTCACGTATAGTGCTTTTAAATCATTATGATCAATGCTATAAACTGATTTAAATATAAAATTAAGATACTTAAAAGGACTTATTGTGAAAAAAATATTATTACTAACTTGCCTACTCCTATCATCAAAAAGCTATGCTTTGGAGCTAGCTAAATATCCTATTGAACTCAGTTCAAGAGAAGGTGTTAATGTTGTTATCGCACCGACAACAGATAAAAAACAAGCATTAATAAAAATCACCGGTATTAATCATGAGATTGACGGCATTACATTTCTGACTGATTTTAAGCCTCATGGAAGTAATAACGCATACAAATATACCTATGATGGTACCGAGCGCGGCTTAGTCAGTGTGGGAGACAGTTATGGTTGTTGCTCGTACACACTGTATATACCGGATACCCGTGACGGCATGTATTTATCAAAAAAAGAACAGTCTGATCCAGTTATAGTCGCCGATTTAAAAGCGCAGTACGAGCAGCAATTAAAGCAAGGCACACAAGCTAAACTGGCTACTTTTAATCGTCAGAAGCACTTGAATTATCAGCAACAGAAAGTCGCTGAAGCCAATACTGATATTAATAAACAGTGCGGGCTAGCAATAAAAACAAACGTGGAATGGACTGCTATCGATGATAAAACCTTGCAGCAATATGCTGTAGGTGCTTTTTGTGCTCAAGTTGCCGAGCAAATGGCTTATATGTGTAAAAATGATCAAACCTTTAAAACTCAGTTTGCACAATTTAATAACATTGAATGTGAATTTGGTAATACGCTAAAACTACGTCAAAATAATAAAACTCTAACCTTCAAAACTGCGCCTAAAGCACCTAATCAAGGTAAGTTTATTGAAGCCTATTTACTCAATTTATAGTTATTAGCTTTTAGTTATTATTAGTACTGATTCAGTTGAGGTTAATTGTTTAGTAAAACCGGCCTCAACTGAATGCTTTAAATAATCAGTATGCTCATTACTGTTCGAATAGTTTTATACTTACCCTTTCCTATCGAATCCAGCAGAAGCCGCTAATGCGCCGCCTAATGTAATAAAAACACTACCAACAACACGGTTAATAATGTTCATGGTACGAGGCTTAGCTAATAATGGACTTATTTTGGACCCTAAACCCGCATACATAAACATAGAGCTACAATCGATTAAAAACCAAGTGCTGGCTAATACAATATATTGTTCAACTTGAGGTAATTGTGCATCCATAAAACTTGGGAACAAAGCGATAAAAAACAGCAGATCTTTAGGGTTACTAATACCAACCATAAACCCTTTACGAAAAAGTGTAACACTGGAATAAGAGACTAATTTAGTGTTTATTGTAGTCTCAGATGGAAGGTCAATTTTACCTTCTTTCCATGCACTCCAACCTAAATAGATCAAATACAGCGCACCAAGCATTTTGATAACAAAAAAGAGATGTTCTGAAGCGGCCAAAATAGCGCCAAGTCCAACTGCTGAAATACTCATCAAAATAAGAGCGGCTATTGCGCCACCTAAAATAGTAGGGATTGTTTTCTTGTTGCCAAACTTAACACCATCAGCAATACATAATAGCGCCGATGGTCCAGGGCTGAATATCAATATACTAATCACACTGATATAAACTAACCATGTACTCCATTCCATAAAGACCTCGTTAATAATAAGCTTTATAGGCTTATCAACTAAAATAATAGCAAACAGAAAAATAAAAAGACTAAAACAATAAGGGCTAAAAAAAAGAAAGTGCTTTCTTTTATTTTAGCCCTATTTTTCTAGTTTAAACTAATACAAACTATACCGTTATACTCGTTTATTAATGTGTTCCACGAATTGGATAATCATTTTCAGGCGCTTTAATAAACTCTAACCCACCCGCTAAAACAGCTAAATCAGGTCGACTGAATGGACCATTTGAAATATCTACTAGCTGTACTTGGCCTTTAGTATTAATAACAAACAAACCTGGTTCAGCAAAAGCATGATCCGTCTCTTTTTCAGAACGAGGGTCTGAAATATAGACACCCAAAGCTTTCATTTGCTCAATGCTCAAACCATGGTAGATAGGAAAGCTTATTTCTAAAGCAGGTAATTGCATTTCAAGCTGTTCTTTACTGTCTGCCGAAACGGCAACAATTTCTACTCCGTTAGCTGCAAACCTTTCTTTATAAGTTTCTAATAAGTTCAGGTATTTAGTACATAATGGGCAATGCTTTCCACGATAAACTACCACCATTCTCCAATCTGCATTTGCACTAATCTGGCTGATATCAACCGCTTCACCGTCAATACTTGTAACCACGGTACTCGGAAATAGCGCACCAGCTTGCATTGTTGAATGTGTCATTATATTTCTCCTAATTAGTTAAATTCTAAATTGTAAAATTTCAAGATTTTCGTTGTGTTAAACAACATGAAAATAGCCGATTATGAATCAGTCCATATAGACTTTGTAATTCAATTCAATAACCAACTGTTTGCTTGTAACGATAAGTAGAACGGAATTTCGACGTTTTTATTGCACAAAAATGAGGTTAAATGTTACCGGAACGGCAGTGCTAATTGATGGCAGCTTAGCAACTTCCCGCAATTGCTCGATGCCTTTCTCTAATCCAAAACTACTTGCATTAATAACAACCGGTCTTATCGAGCTAACCAATAATTTTCCATCATTAAGTTTAACCACTTGTACTTCGTTTGATACTTCCTGTGAAGCCCCATGCAAGTCGAGGTCTAACTTAACGGTTTCAATATAGCTATCGCCTACATTTAAGTGCGCAACTTTCTCTATATCAATAGCACCGCTAACTTTTGCTTTTGAAAATGTTGATGTTTCAAATAACATCGCTTTAACTCTATCATTACGAATACCAATATTCGTTTCTGCACTAGTAAGATCAATATTGAGTTCAACTGCGCCAGTATCGCTTATAGCGCCAGTGAGCTTTTTAAAGTGATGTACTTCGGCCGTTTGTGAACTTTTTACAGAGACAAAATTGACGCTAGATTCATTCCCTTGCAGTTGCCATTTTGCAAAAGCACTAGGTGATAAAAAAACAAGTAGCAATGCGACGCTCGATATAATTTTCATGAAAAACTCCATTAATTTTTAATTATGATAAAAAAACCTACAGACACCATCGCCTCAACATCTTTGTTAAGTTGCATAATACCGATTGTAATCATTGAATCATAAATTCAACACAATAAGTAAAAGTCCATATTCACGGTGGATATGCGACATTAATATTGCTATCAACGTGCGCGACCACAATATCAAAGATAATTATTTAATCAAACAGTTAAAAAATGTCGGCCAATTGAAAATAAGCCTTATTGAAAAAATTTATAAAAATTTATAAAAATTTATAAAAATTTATAAAAATTGATAGAGGTTGGTAACGGTTGAGGGCTATTGGATTCTGTGGAGAAATTTAGCAATCAGTAAAAAGCGACAACTATAAATTACAATCGAACAGCTTGGCCTAATAGCATGGTGGGGAAGTGGCACTCTGATTAACACTAAATCAGGAGAAAACAGCGCCACTCTTTTAGTCGCTTCTATCAAATGATTAAGAATTAATAGCGAACCTTACTAGTGAGTGTTAGTAGTGAGGGACTGCGCTAGATATCATGACTAAAAATAGCTTGAATCACTGGCACTAAGGCATTAGCAAAAAGTTTATGTTGCTCTACATCCCAATGAATTCCCTCTTTATTACATGAGGTAACGACGCTACCTGCATCAAAGAAGCTACACCCTAGTTTTTCTGCGCTACGTTGATAGTATTCTGCTAAGGATAAGGATTTAGCAGTCCCACCTGCAAACATATCAGCGAATTCACCAACCTCATAAATAGGAGGAGGAGAGATCAATAAAACTTTAGGTGCCTTTTTTTTGCAAGCAGTGTCAAATTTATGTACCGTTTCAACTAACACAGACACACCGCGTGAAATGTCATCGGGAGACAGGCCAAAACGATGCTTTAAATCATTGGTACCGAGCATGATCAGCACCAAATCAGGCACATGAGATTCTAAACATGGACGTAAATATTGCAGTCCATTTCGGCCAGCATTAAAAGGATCATCATGCACAGTTGTACGCCCAGGTTGCCCTGCCTCAATAACTTCAAAATGAGCAGGAAGCGCGTTTTTTAATAAGCTTGTCCACCTTTCAGTTAAATCATAACGTCGATCCTCATCGGGTACTGTTCCCCAAGTATTTGAATCACCAAAGCATAGTATTGTTTTCATCATTATCACCGTCGTCATTTTATAAAATGAAATTCATTAATCATACCCGTTATCATCCAAGATGCAAAAATCAGCAAGAAGAGAATTGAACAAGTTCAAGGCATAAGGTTGAAGATATAGGATTGAATATATAACGTTTAAAATCAATACCCTATAAAAATTTAATCACTAAAATGAAGATAATCACCTTGCGGTTCACTAACTAGAAAACCAATACTGCATTGTAACATTCGATAAGGATTGACCATTGTCGTCATGTCCAAGGCCCGAGTTAGCGACTGAATAATGCATATTGATGGGTAACGAGTAGATGTTGATAATAATTTATTATAAAAAAGATCCTTGCTAAACAAAACATGTTTAGAATATGGTATCTCAGTAAACAGTCTATAGAAGCAAAACTTTATGTTTTAAACAGTGTCCATATCATTGGCTGTTAATCAAACAAAAAATTGTTTAACACTAAGTTAAAGTTTAAACACAAAAATGAAATCTATATCCGCGATAACCTAATAATCAGATTTTTTAATCTTTTTCGCCTATTTAAATAAGGATAGATTAATGTTAACTCTTGATAATAACTGCATTGTGATTTTTGGCGCATCTGGCGACCTGACACAACGCATGTTAATACCCGCCCTTTTTAAGCTTTATATGCTAAAAGAATTACCAACCTCATTTGCTATTATCGGGGTCAGTAGAAGTGATTATAGTGACCAGAGTTTTCGAGATAAGTTAATTAAGCATATCGAATCTGACCCTGATGTTGATCAAGCAGCACTGGATAAATTCTCTAAACACTTATTTTACCAAGCGATAGATCCTGCTAAAGTAGATCAATATGCAGTCCTTAAAGAGCGTATTGAATCCTTAGAGACACAATTAGAAATACCAAGTAATACCCTCTATTATCTTGCAACACCACCTAGTCTTTACTCCGTCATCCCTAAAAATCTTGCTGCGCATGGCATGAATAAAGAAGATAACGGATGGAAACGCTTAGTTATTGAAAAACCCTTTGGTTATGACCTTGAATCTGCAATAGAACTGGACAAAAGCTTATATCAAGACTTTACCGAAAAACAACTTTATCGCATAGACCATTACCTAGGCAAAGAAACAGTACAAAACATGTTAGTTTTACGCTTTGCAAATAGTATTTTTGAACCTTTATGGAATGCTAAATATATCGATTATATCGAAGTCACTGGCGCAGAAGATTTAGGCATAGGAACACGTGGAGGTTACTACGATAATTCTGGTGCAATGCGCGACATGATCCAGAATCATTTATTACAAGTGATCGCAATGGTCGCAATGGAACCGCCAGCAGTGATTAACGCCGATTCAATGCGTGATGAAGTTGTCAAAGTTTTGCAATGCCTAAAACCTCTCACCGACCATGACCTAAAACATAACCTAGTGTTAGGGCAATATACAAAATCACATGTGCGTGGTAAATGCTTATCAAGCTACCGAGAAGAAGAAGGTGTACCTAATGATTCTCGTACTGAAACCTATGTAGCATTGAAGATGTTTATCAAAAATTGGCGTTGGGACGGAGTGCCATTTTATGTACGTACCGCTAAACGCATGCCTACTCGTGTTACTGAAGTAGTTATTCACTTCAAAAAAACACCACATCCGGTTTTTTCAGCAAACCCACCAGATAATAAACTGATCATTCGTATTCAACCCGATGAAGGTACTTTACTTACTTTTGGTTTAAAAAAACCAGGGTCTGGTTTTAACACCGAGGAAGTTTCCATGGACTTCCATTACAAAAACTTAAAAAACACACAACTATTAACCGCTTATGAGCGCTTATTATTGGATGTTGTAAAAGGTGATGCGACCTTATTTTCTAGAAGTGATGCCGTTCACGCCTGTTGGCAATTTGTGCAACCTATTCTTGATTATAAAAAACAATCCTTTGATCTTTACGGTTATGCCGCAGGGACATGGGGGCCGATTGAGGCAGAAGCGCTGTTTGAAAAAGATCAAACATGGCGTTCTCCTTGTAAGAATTTAACTGATACTGACTACTGTGAGCTTTAATGTGAATAATATAATTTTCAATTCCACTCAAGCATTGCTTGATAAACTTGCGACTGATTTACAACAACTCAGTCTTAGTGAGCATAAAATCCATATCTCTTTATCGGGAGGTTCTACGCCTAATCTGTTATTTGATTATATAGCAAGTTCCGATTACGCAAACACCATCAATTGGCAGCAATTGCATTTTTGGTGGGGTGATGAACGCTGTGTTGCCCCTGACCACGAAGAAAGTAATTACGGTCAATGTAAACAACGTTTATTTGATCATATCGATATACCAGCAGAAAATGTTCATCGTATTAAAGGTGAAAACCCTCCCGCTGAAGAGGAGCTGCGCTATGCTCAAGAGATACAAGACATAATCCCTTGCGGTGATGATAATATTCCACAATTTGATTGGATCATTTTAGGAATGGGGGGAGATGGACACACAGCATCTATTTTCCCAGGGCAAACTAATTACGAAGAAACCAACTTAACTTTTATTGCAACACAACCGCAATCTGGTCAACTACGTATCTCTAAAACTGCACATTTAATAGAGCAGAGTAAACGCATTACTTATTTAGTGATGGGCGCGAGTAAAGCTGAGATGATTTATACCATAAATACTCAAGCAAACAGTGGGGACATCTACCCTGCAGCTCATATTTCAACTAAATCAGGATTAACCGAGTTTTATTTAGATCCAGAATCCGCAACACTATTACAAAAAGGAAACAATGATGAATGCTGATATCGCAGTCATAGGCCTAGCCGTGATGGGGCAAAACCTAATTTTAAATATGAATGACCATGGTTTTAAAGTGGTTGCTTATAATCGTACCGTGTCAAAAGTTGATCAATTTTTAGCATCAACAGCAAAAGATACCAATATTGTTGGCGCACACTCCTTAGAGGAAATGATGAGCTTATTAGCAGCACCGCGTAAAATAATGTTAATGGTGCGAGCTGGTGACGTTGTTGATCATTTTATAGATGCCCTACTGCCACTCCTAGATAAAGGAGATATTATCATTGATGGCGGTAATTCTAATTATGTTGACAGTAACCGCCGTGTTCAAAAACTAAGCGAGTTAGGCCTTCATTTTGTAGGTGCAGGTGTTTCAGGTGGTGAAGAAGGTGCGCGCTTTGGCCCCTCTATTATGCCAGGTGGCGACATTAAAGCGTGGCCGCATATCAAACCTATCTTCCAAGGTATTTCTGCAAAAACAGATCAAGGTGAACCTTGTTGTGATTGGGTAGGTAATGCTGGCTCAGGCCATTTTGTAAAAATGATCCATAACGGTATCGAATACGGTGATATGCAGTTAATCAGTGAAGCTTATCACTTCATGAAAGAAGCATTATTGATGTCACATGAAGAGATGGAAGCCACCTTCCGTGAATGGAATGAAACAGAGTTAAATAGTTACTTAGTAGAAATAACCATACAGATTCTGGCCTTTAAAGACACTGATGGCGAACCACTGGTTGAAAAAATCATGGATACCGCAGGGCAAAAAGGTACCGGTAAATGGACAGGAATTAATGCCCTTGACCTAGGTATCCCTTTAACATTAATTACTGAATCTGTTTTTGCGCGTTACTTATCTTCTATTAAACAACAACGTGTTGAAGCAAGTAGCTTATTTAACAAATCTATTTCGCCTATCAAAGAAGATAAAGCAAAATGGATTAATGCACTACGTGATGCACTGTTAGCGAGTAAAATCATCTCCTATGCACAGGGCTTTATGCTGATGAGACAAGCATCGGACGAAAATAATTGGGAGCTAAATTACGGTAACGTGGCATTAATGTGGCGCGGTGGTTGTATTATACGTAGTGCATTTTTGGGTAATATTCGAGATGCCTTTGCGACACAACCTGAACTCAACTTCCTAGGCTTAGACCCTTATTTTAAAGATATTCTAGAACGTTGTTTACCAGCATGGAGAGACGTCGCATCTAGCTCTCTGCAGATTGGCCTACCAATGCCATGTATGACCTCTGCATTAACCTTTTTAGATGGTTACACGACGGCGCAATTGCCAGCGAATATGATCCAAGCACAACGAGATTATTTTGGCGCGCATACCTTTGAGCGAATAGATAAACCTGCTGGTGAGTTCTTCCATAACAATTGGACAGGACATGGAGGTGATATTTCTTCCACCACCTATGATGCTTAAATAACCTTAACCGCACTCAAGTTTAAGGTAGCAACGCCATAAGCAAAGGCGTTAAATCATCGAGTATGTTGATGATTTAACGCCTTATTATTTGCACATCAATCATACTTAAAGTTTGCCAATCAATTCCGACATATGTTGTACTTGCAACATCGCAAGCGGACTTTGTTCAACTACATTAGGTGCGTAATAAACACTCTTCATCTGGGCTGCATTGGCTGCCTGTAAACCGACTAGACTATCTTCAATCACATAACAATTAGCCGGGTCAACCTGCATGGTTTCTGCTGCATGTAAAAATAAACCTGGGTCAGGCTTCCAAGAGCCGACTTCATAGGCGCTGAATATTTTACCTTTAAAATACTTATACAACCCTGTCACCCGTAGTGCCTGTTCTATTTTCATTCTAGGGGCTGATGAAGCAATACAATAGGGAATACTCAGCGATTCAATTAACTCAATAACACCTTGATTAGGGGTTAAGTGAAGGTCAAAAAGTTGAGCTACTTTCTTTCTATATTCAACTTCGAAATTATCAGGAAAGGTGGTTGAAAATACTGCCTCTAAGCTCGACATGATCACATTAAGCTTAACACCTCGATACTCAGCAACAAGTTGTTCAGCACTTGCCTCAATATCTAATTCTGCCAGCTGTTGCTGCATCGCTAGGTTACAGAGAAACTCACTGTCGACCAATGTTCCATCACAATCAAAAATCACTAAATCCATAACACCCTCATGATCACTTTATAAAAAGAATTAGATACTCACCTATTTATAACTACCGAACTTACAACAACTTATCTTATAGCCACTTACCTTACAATGGCTTATCTTATAGCTACTTACCTTATAACAACAACCTTACATCACTTTACAAATGACAAAAGTAACATTAAAAGGCGAACAATAATAATTGGCAGGAAGAGTCTGGATGAGTAATAGTTAAGTTTATCGCAGTTATATTGCTGCGCAGTTACATTGCAGCATAGTTAACTGAATAAATAACTGAATAGAACGTGAATAGAAAGTTAAAAAATTGAATAGAAAGCCGAATACATAGCAGAACAGTTCACTGTATACATAGAGTACGTAACTAAATACCTGACTCACAGGTGGCTAAGAATCATTGTTAATAAGAATAGCAGGGAAGGTGAGCAAATAGTAAACAAGTAATAATTCGCTATTTACTCAATATTATCTCTTGATAATCAAATATTTTATTTAAAGAGTCTTTCAAACGGATGCGTTAGGTACAAAGTCATACTGCGCATAACGTTCAATAAAAGTATCTAAACGCGCATCATCATCATAAAACTCAGACACCATTTCAGCTACGTCATGCAATGCATCTCTATCTTGGCTGCGAATACAAAACATATCATGGTCGCTACACAGCGTTAATTTTGCTAAAAGATCGGGGTTTTTCTCGGTTAACATATTTTCAATTACCATTCCCCAGTCATCGCTATCACCTAAAAAATCATGAGACTCAAATGCTTTCCATTTTAAGTCCCCCAAGGTCAAACTGTGTATTTTTTGGAAACTTGAAAATAAAAAAGGTTGAAAAGCATTCGGTTGTTTCATAATAAATCTCTTTAATAAACACGGTTGATTTGAACTTCATCCTAGCCCTAAAAATGATAAAAAATAATGCTATGCATCATACTTTTGTATTTAATAATTTATATAACCCTCAGAATGAATAGGTTTTATTGATGAGCAAGTAATCTCATGCGAATTGGACTGTACTAGCGAATGTTTATAGCGACCGACTCATGTTTGTAACCGCCAAAGACCTTTGACAACACTTCCATAATCACGCTAACACCTTGATTTTGTTTTTTAATGTACGAGTTTAGGTGTATGAATTTAAGTGTATCAATTAGAATAAATTACTATTAATACACTCATCAAAACATGTAGCAGCAGTATTACTACTGTAAATAATTAACTACTACTGCAAATAATTAATTACTACTGCAAATAATTAACCACTAACGCATCTGAAATAACTCATAATGAAATTTACTTTTGCTTAATCCAAGCTCATCAAATGCATGCTGCAATGCACTAGAAAAAGATTGAGGCCCACAAAACCAAACATCTGAATCCGCCCAATCCATTGCCATTTCAGTGATCTGTTTAGCATTTAAAAATCCCTGCTTATTCACATCCCAAAAGTGTAATTTAACATTTGCTTGTTTAGCTAATGAGCTAATGTATTGAATAAAAGTAGGATCAGGGCTTTGCGTACAATAAAACAGATCCACAGAGCAAGACTGTTCTGTATTCGCCAGCGCTTCCATTCTCGCAGTAAAGGCAGCGATACCAATTCCCCCTGCAACCCAAATTTGATGACCGGTTTTAGATTTAAAGTTAAAACAACCGTAAGGGCCTTCTAATGTGACCGGATCACCCACTTTAATGCTGCTATTAAGTCTATCCGTAAAATCGCCAATCGCTTTAATATGAAAACGCACAGAACCCGATGAGTTTGGCATACTCGCAATAGTAAATGGATGTGGTTCTTGCCCCAAAAATGTAACAAAAGCAAACTGCCCAGGTTCATGACCAGGCCATTGCTTTGAAGTCCCCACGCAGAGACTTAATACGTGGTTACTTTTATAAAAGTGAAAGCTTTCAATATGGCCCTGTATTTTATTTTTTTGTCCAATATTACCTATTAAGCTTTGTATTGCAGCCCAACAACCGATGACGATTAATAACCCAACAAACCAGCCTATAGGTTGCTGCCAATAACTAAACTTCACTAATACTAAACTATGAAATACAAACAATAGATAAACAACGGACATTAGTTTATGTGTTGTCAAAAATATTGGGTAACTGATCTTTTTGAATAAGGCGATAGCAATCAATAGTAGCAGCACATAAAAACTCCACTCACCTACCGATTCTGCGGAATGACGTAAGCTATGTAATAGCCCTTCAAATGAAGATGCATCAATCGTTGACAGCATTCGCCCTTTTCCACCAGGCTTATCTAATAGCCCCCAGTTGACCAAATATTTTGAACCTTTAGTCCAAAACCAATGGATAAGAATAAACACCAAACTACTTATGCCTAACCATTTATGTAAACGATATGACTTATCTAAACCATTTAATAACTTTTCTAAGGGCTTTAAACGCAGTGCTAGCAGCATAATAATGCTCATCGTAGCCATTGCTAAAATACCACTATACTGCATCAATACTTTACGAATGGGAAAGTAAGACCAGGGAAGTAATTGAAAATTTTCGGCTAATACCCATAACAGGGTCAATGAACCAAAAAAAACCGGTATAAACCATTTTATTCTACGCATAACCCTCGCCTTCTAAGAACTTAAATAAGGATTGTAATAGCGACTTAAATAGGCGCTCAAAATGACGCAATTCACCTACTATTACCATGGTTATACTATAGCAAATAAATAGTTCTCAAATATGAATTAAATGTGGATTTAAGCACTAATAATCCAACTGGTAAAAACGCTAAAACACCTTTTAAAGACGCCCTTATCAAACTCAACTAAAAGATATAGCGATCCTGCCTTTACTTGATCTGAACACCTATTTCGACTGTTGAGGCTATGCTATACCTTTGTCCATATCTTTGTTAACGCTTAGATATGAACATCGTTTTGTTAGCGCTAATTACCTTACTATTGAAGATCGTTACTTTTTATTTTACTGGAGCTAATTACTTTTTTATTGGAGTGAATGACTTTTTGTTTTATTAGCAATGATTACTTTTATTGATGGCTGTGTAGGAGGAATTAAAATGGAAAAAATTAATATTATTTGCGTTGACGATGATCGCGAAATCCTAGAGGCCGTCAATCGAGACCTTAGCTTTTTTAGTGAAATGTTCACGATCAAAGAGTGCCAATCTGCAGAGCAATGTGAGCAATTATTAGAAACCTTCGATGCTCAGCAAGAATATGTCGCTTTAATTATTTCAGGGCATTTTTTACCCGTTAAATCAGGCGTTGCATTATTAACAGAAGTAGCAACCGACAATCGCTTCATTGGCACTAAAAAAATTCTGCTTACGGGCCATGCCACACAAGCAGATACTATCAAAGCGATTAACAGCGCCAAGGTTGATGGCTTCTTAGCCAAAACCTGGGACTCTGACGAGCTAATTCAAATGGTGAAGGAGTTATTGACACAATTCATCCTTGAAAAAGGAATTGACTATGAACCTTTTATAAAGAAACTCGATGCCCCTACTCTGTATCGATTACTTAAATCATAAATTTTACTGCATTAGTTTTTGATAATAACGAGTTCGTAATAACAGTAGACAATAAAATAACGCGAGGGTACAAACAGAATTACTTCAATAGCTTAACATTAACATCAACGTAAATTGGATCGCTTTGTGGGAGGCATATTAAATGATAAAAAAAAACTTGAAGTACATTCTGCCTATTTTATTGCCCTTAATTATTATTTTATTACCCGCAAATAGCTTTGGACTCGCTGGTTTAACATTAGTAGAGCAACGTGTGATGGCTATTTTTGTAATGGCTGCTTTGTGCTGGGTCTTGGAGCCGATTCCAATTTACGCCACTTCCGTGTTAATTATTGTATTAGAATTGCTGCTTATTTCCGATCACGGATTATGGTTTGCCACCAATGACACACCACAACTGCAAGGGCATTTACTTAGCCAAACTGACATTATGGCCACCTTCGCATCACCGATTATCATGCTTTTTCTCGGTGGTTTTTTCTTAGCTATTGCCTCGACCAAATATCGTTTGGATATTAATTTAGCCCGCGTACTGTTGCGCCCATTTGGCCACCAGCCTAAATATGTAATGCTTGGAATAATGTTGATCACCGCTGTTTTTTCAATGTTTATGAGTAATACCGCAACCACCGCTATGATGCTATCTATTTTAACCCCAGTGTTAGCATTATTTGGTGATAAGGACATGGGTAAGATAGCCTTTGCATTATCGGTTCCTGTTGCAGCTAACATCGGCGGTATCGCCACGCCTATTGGTACACCACCTAATGCGGTCGCGCTTAAATACTTAGTCAATGAAAACAGTGTTAGCTTTGCAGAATGGATGGCAATGGGTGTGCCCTTTGTTGCGGTGATGTTATTGCTAGCTTGGTTGTTACTAAACCATCTATTTCCTGCTTCCGTTAATGCCATAAAACTAGATATCGAAGGCACATTTTTAAAAACGCCCAAGGCTTGGCTCGTTTATGGAACCTTTTTATTAACCATCATATTATGGTTACTAGGAGACTTGCATGGAATGAGCTCTTACGTAGTTGCTATGTTACCCGTCGCCATATTCTCTATTTTTAATATCATTAGTAAGGAAGACTTAAAGCATATTTCCTGGGATGTTTTATGGCTTGTTTCCGGCGGCATAGCCTTAGGTTTAGCATTAGATAAAACAGGACTGGCCGCACGCACCATCGAAGCGATTCCATTCCATCACTTTCACCCATTAGTGCTGATTGTTGGCGCTTCTATGTTGTGTTTATTGATGGCTAATTTTATGTCTAATACAGCTAGTGCTAACCTGCTATTACCTTTAGTTGCCACATTAGGTGCATCGATGCATTCATTACTTCCCTATGGCGGTCAAATGGTCCTCATATTATCAGTAACCTTTGCAGCCTCTTTAGGTATGTCTTTACCCGTCAGTACACCACCTAATGCTCTCGCTTATGCTAGTGGACATATAAGAAGTTCTCAAATGCTTAAAGTAGGAGTGATATTAGGGATTAGTGGTTTATTAATCAGCTTTTCTATGTTTTTTGTACTGCATCAATTGGGCGTTATTATTAACTAATTACATTCATCTTTATTGTTATTGTTAAAAGAAAAGGGCCAGTAACAATCAGCATTATGGCCTATTACAAAATCATCATTATTTTTTTAACTTTCATCAACGATACAGCTCAAAATTACTGGTTTTAAATAAATCAACTATGTAAGGTATTGGACTCAGTATTGTTCAGGAGCTTAGAATAGGAGCTAAAAGTGAACGGAATCTTTTGTGGTTATTACGATCAAGAAATGGAACAAGATGTTCCGTTGCAGCCGACCTTAAATGAAGCGTTACATTTTTTTAGAAACTTTCAATGGGAGAATAAACAACCAACATCCACGATGAAAATGTTAATGTTACAAATTCCAGAGCTTGACGATACCTCTTTACAGATTTCTAGCTTAGAGAAAGATAAATGGATTATTTCGGCCAAGGTTTCTCAACGCCGACGCTTTTTAGGCCCCTTTTTTAAACAAGATGTTTTTAGTCTTTTTATGGATAAAAATGCACTTGAAACAGAGAATTTAATCCGTGATTTTTACCAACATTCATTAAGTGAATTTATTCAGTTATTAAAAGACAATAACCTCTGACTTTCTCAGATACCAAGAAGCTAAAAAACTCCCGACAATAGCTACAACAAATACGACAGCAACTAAAACAAAAACAAAAACAACTTACCAATTTAAGCACCACCATTGCCATTGTAATCGAGCAGTATTAACAATCACTCATGTAAAATTTACACAACCAGTTTAAATTTTCATTTAGAAAAAACAATAAAACAATATTTATCAGTAAGTTAAAGTTTGGTACGGCCTTTGCAAATACACTCAATTATTGATTGCTTTGATAGATGGGTGCGCCCCTCTGGTAATGCTATCGTTTTTTCATAAGGGGATTAGTAATGCCTATTTATTTTTATTACATCGCATTAACCTTCATTTTTGCTTTATTGGGTTATTTCAACACTTTTTTACTGTCTTTTATTTTATATTGGATCAGTGCCTCTCTCGCCGTTATTTCAATTGCTTACCTGATTAAGATGCCCAGTATATTTAGAAAAAATAGCGATGGACGCATTCCCCTCTATATCAATGTTTTATTATGGCCATTTATTGCAGGTGTTTATATTTATAATGGCATTGCCAGGAGGCTGGATAAGACCCCTAAAATACATAAAGTAGGCAAAGGTTTATTCGTCGCAACGCGTTTAAATACACAAGACTTTATATCCGGAGACATCAGTGATATTCATGCAATTGTAGATATGACCGCTGAATTTAGTGCCTTAGATTGGGGAAGTACTGCATTAGAACTAGATTATTTGAATATTCCAACATTAGACCATCAAACACCGGATCTCGATTCTTTACAGCAAGCAATCACTTGGATCGACAACCATATTAATGACGATAACAACGTAGTGGTTCACTGCGCTTTAGGCAGAGGACGTTCGGTATTTGTTGCCGCGGCTTATTTATTAGCAAAAAATCCGGACTTAACCGTTCGAGAAGTATTAGATAACATATCAAGTGTGCGAACCCAGGCAGGCTTAAACAAAAAACAGTTAAGACGCTTAGCGCAATATCGAGAACAGAAAAGCCTTAATACTTATCCAACGGCTTGGTTAATTGTAAATCCGGCTGCAGGTGGTGGGAAATGGGAGCAATATAAAGTCGATGTTATCAATCAACTTAATAAACACTTCTCATTAACAGTAAGAGAAACAACCACAACAGTATCCGCTAAACACTATACCGAACAAGCGCTGGCGGCTAAGACTTCGACAGTCATTGCTGCGGGAGGAGACGGCACTTTAAGAGAAGTTGCTGAAGAGGTGGTGAATACCAATATCACATTTGGTTTTTTACCTATGGGCACCGCGAATGCATTAGCCCACCATTTATACGGCCACCTGTCTAAAATAACCCCCGTTGAGCTTGCGCTATCACACATATGTAATAAGCAAACAGTTAAAATTGATACAGCAAAATGTAATGGTAAAACGGCGCTGTTATTAGCAGGGATTGGTCTTGAATATGACATGATCAATTTTGCAGACAGAGAAGTAAAAGATGATAACGGGCAATTTGCATATTTAAATGGTTTTTGGAAAGCCTATTCAGAGGGAAAAACCTATCATGTTGATGTCGCCTTTGATGATCAGGATTTTACCCCTATCGAAACCACAAGTTTTGTAGTTGCTAATGCCGCTCCCGTAACAAGTTTGCTAGCACAAGGTAACGGTGCACCTAACATTCAAGACGGTTACCTTGATGTTACATGGATTAACTCAACACAACAGGTAGGCAGTAAATTAATGGGGTTAGGTGAATTGATTTCAGCTGGATTGAGCTTTAATAATGACCAACCAAGGCCAGTAGATAGTGAACAAAATATTCGGGCTAAGCGTGTTAAAAAAATAAAAATCAATAGTAAAGAAACGATTAAATACGTCATTGATGGTGAATTATTTGAAAGTGATACGCTCAATATTTGTATTAACCCCAGTGCGTTAACGGTTTTTTTAAAACAATAAAAATAACAGCGCTTAGTGAACCTGTTCACAATAGGAAATAACACTTAGCGCTTTTACTTCAAGCCCCCTTCCATCAGCGCAACAGTCATTGCACTTAACTCTATATTATCCTCAGCAAAGAAGATGCGGCTCTAGGAATAACTGACAATTTTTTTTGTAAAATTTACTATTTCGCTTTTTGAAACCCATCAAAAAACCAATAAATTAAATAATATCAGCAAGTTAAGTTCGGGCCTAAAATTTGCAGTGTAATTTGTATGTATGAGTTTTATGTATGATTTTTCTAGGAGTACGACGTGGACTTATTAAATATTGATCAATATTGGAAGCTGATTGAAGAAAAGCTAAATACTTGGATAGAGACAGGTATTCAGCATATACCCAATTTAATCGTGGCAATTATCTTTATTATTTTCTTCTCTTTATTCGCACGTATTGCCGGTAATGTAATGCGTAAAGTATTAAGGCGCGCATTTGACTCCCACCAAATAGCTGATTTAATCACAGCGATTCTTAAAACCTGCTTAATATTGATGGGTATTTTCATTTGCTTAGACTTTGTTGGCTTAAAAGGTACAGTCACCTCGTTATTAGCGGGTGCAGGGATAATAGGTTTGGCAATCGGTTTTGCCTTCCAAGATATGACTGAAAATCTAATTGCCGGCATTGTAATGGGTATACGAAAACCATTTAAAATCGGCGATATAGTCGAAGCTGATGGTGTATTTGGAACTGTTAAAACCATTAACTTACGTAATACCTTAGTTGAAACATTTTTTGGCCAACTAGAAATCATCCCTAACAAAATATTGTTCAGAAATATATTAACCAATTACACAGTGATTGGAGAAAGACGTATTGAAGTCCCCGTTTCAATTTCCTATGCAGACGATCCCGACCAAGCTGCGAAGCTGTTAGTTAACGCATTAAATGAATGTGACTTTGTGATCAAAAAACAGGAAACCAATGTATACGCTGAAAGCTTTGGAGATAGCGCTATTAATTTATTAGTGTGGTTTTGGATTGATTACCCAGGCCAAACAGGCTTCATGGCAGCAAGACACCAAGCTATTTCTGTTATTAAAAATACGCTAGAAGAAGCTGATATCTTGATCCCATTCCCTATTCGTACACTGGATTTTGCAATTAAAGGGGGAAAACAGTTAGGTCAGCTATTAACTGAACAAACTGATGCTGAACAAGTTAACGACAAACAAAGCGCTACATCAACTAACGAAACGCATAATAAACAGACTCATGCAGATGCTAAATCAAACACGACAAATAATTACTAAGTAATCTAATCGTTAATATCTAGTCGTTAATAATACCAAAAGAATTTAATTTGTGATCAGATTC